>JBFMHL010000056.1:0-14533 GCA_040753055.1 Thermodesulfobacteriota bacterium
GTTGGGTTCGCCCCCTCCCCCTGGGGGGGGGGGGGCGGTTCGACCCCCCGCCCCCCCCCCCGGCAGGGTTGCCCATGAATGTGGTGCTCGCCTATCGCGGGAGGTACCTGGTCCGCCAGGCCCTGGAGCTGGAAACGCTTTCGGCGCTCCTGCGCACGGAAAATCACCGCGTGCACCTGGTCTATGACCCCGGCGTCTTTTCCGCCACCGACAACGTGTTCCAGATGGGATCCCTGTCCGACAAGCTCAGCTCTCCGGAGCGTTTTGCGCGCAAGGTCCTTGCCCGACAGCCGGAGGTGCTGGTCGTCTCGGTGCTTCCCGGCAGCTTCGCCTTTTTCCGGGAGACGATCCGGCTGGTCAAGCGGCAAAAAAACCTGCCCGTGATCTGTGTGGGGCTTTTCCCCACCCTCAGCCCGCAGACCGTGATGGAGCAAAGCTCCTGCGACTATGCGGTACGCGGCGAGGCGGAGCGGCCCCTCGTCGAGCTCCTGGACGATCTGGCGCGGGCGGGCATGGCCCGGTCCGTCCCGGGGGTCTGGCTGAGGAGGGGCGGCGCCGTGGTATCCCGGCCTCCCGAAGGCCTGACGGACCTGGACCAGCTCCCCTTTCCCGACAAGAGCCTGTTTGCGCCCTACATAAGCCAGGGCCGGTCCTATGCCGCAATGGTGAGCCGCGGCTGCCCCTTCCGCTGCTCCTACTGCGAGGAAACCTGCGTCAAGGCCGTGGTGGGGCCGGGCTACTTCCGGCGGAAGTCCGTCGCCGCGGTCATTGGGGAGCTGTCGCGCGCCAAGCGGCGCTACGGCTTCTCCGAGGTCATCTTCAAGGACTCCTACCTCTCCGGCGATTCGGCCTGGCTGGCGGAGCTCTGCCGGCGCTACAAGCAGGAGGTCGGGGTGCCCTTCAAGTGCTTCTGCACCGTGGCGGGCTTCACCGAGGCCACGGCGCGGCTTTTGAAGGACGCGGGCTGCTACTGCGTGGAGTTCGGGCTGCAGACGGTAAACGAGGAGATCCGGAAAAAGCTACTGTGCCGCAACGAGACCAACCGTGACGCGGAGGAGGCTTTCACCGCCTGCGCCCGGGCCGAGCTGTGGTTCGATGTGGACCACATGTTCGGGCTTCCCGGGGAGAGCGAGGAGGACCACCGGGCAGCCGCGTCCTTCTATCGGGGCCTCGCTTTCTTAAACCGGGTCAAGGTGCACCACCTGGTGTACTATCCCAACGCGCCCATACTGGACGCGGCGCGGGAACTGGGCGCGCTTTCCGACGAGGACCTGCGGGCCGTGGCGGAAGGGGCGGAGGACGACTTCTACGCGGACCGTTTCTCCTCCCCGGAGGGCCGGGACCTGGCACGGGCCTATGGCGCGCTGCTCAAGATCCTTCCCCTGGTGCCCGAAGGCGCGCTTCCGGAGCTTCTGGAGAGGAAGCGCGTCCGTTTTCTTTCCCGGATTCCCGCGCCGGCGATGGCGGCCCTGCAGGCCCTGCTGGCCGTGCGCGGCCGGGACCGGAGGTTTCTCATGTACCTTTCCTCTTACCCGCGTCTCATCCTCTACGCTCTCCGGGACCTTGCGGGATAGGCCAGAGCCTCCGGAGCCGATCTTTTCTCACCAGCGGAGGGACCTCCTCTTGCCCGAAACCAGGGAAAAAGCCCAAACCGGGGCAAGGCGATTCATCAAGCCGGCAAGCCTGGCCTTGGTCTCCGCCGCCATCCTGATACTCCTCTTGTCCATGACGGGGGTTTCCCCGGGCCGCCTCGGCCGGGCCCTGTCCGGGGCCAATGCTTGGATCATCGTCTGCGTGGCCCTGTTTTCGGCCGCTTGGCATGTGTTCGTGGGGGCGGACAAGCTCTATCGGGTCCTCACCAACCTGGTTCCCGGAGGCCGGGACCTGCGCTTCGGGGCGGTCCTGCGCATGCGTCTGGGCTCCGGCCCCTTCCGGGTGCTTCTTCCCGTGGATGCGGGCGACGTGTTGTCCGTGCTCTACCTGTGGCGGGGATGCGGGGCCGCTCCGGAAGCCGCGTCCGGGGCGGTGATCTTCGATCGGGGGTTGAACCTCATCGGCACCGGCTTCTGGCTGATGCTGGGCCTGGGGCTGTGGGGAAACCGGCCGGAGTCCTCCCGGGCGGCGCTGGGGCTGCTTCTGGCGGGCCTGTACTGCCTTTTCTTGTTCGCGCGGCCGGTCCACTCGCTGCTCATCCGCTGGGCGGGCAGGATTTCGGACAAGGCCTGGAGGATCGCATCCGGGGTCCTGGCCCCCTTTTCCCAGGCCGGGCTCTTGCACAAGCTCCTGTTCGCGGCCTACGGCATCGTCTTCCAGCTCCGGCCGCTCATCGTATGCTACTTTCTGTTCGGAGCCTTCGGAGTCTGGCTGCCGGTTTCCTCTTTCCTCGCGCCCGCCTGTCTGTGCGTGCTGGCGGGCCACGTCCCTTCCGCCGCGGGCATCGGCCCCCGGGAGGCGGCCTTCCTTCTGTTCTTCGCAGGCGCCGCCCCGGACCCCGTGCTCCTGTCCGTGGGGCTGCTCCAGTCACTCACCGTCCACGTGATTCCCATGCTCTGCGGAGCACCCTGGGTATTGTGGTACCTCTCCGGCTTGCGCTGCAAGCCCGGGGCTTGATTTTTGCTTACAGGCCCCGGCAGGCCGCCATCTCCGCCTCCAGCTCCCGGGTATGGCCCGCGACGAATAACTGGCTCTCCAGGATCAGCTCCGGGGATGGCGTAAAGCTCCTGTTGATGAGGTTCACCATCGCGTCCGTGTCCGGCAGCCCGGCGATACGCAGGGACTGGCGCCACCCGTCCGCGTAGCCCGGGGCCTCCAGGAAGCCCCGTCCCGTCCGGACTCCGTTCTGCTCGATGTAGACCGCTCCTTCCGAGTACTCGTAGCCTGCGGAGAAGAATCCCGCTTGACCGGTGGCCACGATGGGGATCATGGAGAAGACCCTCTTGTCGGCGGGAAGGTTCGGGGACGGGTCGAGGGTGACGTCGGCGCGGTTGGGGTACCAGGTGCCGCTGGCGGCGAACTCTCCGTAAGTCTTGGTGCTCTTGACCCATTCGGGCACCGATACGGTTCCGGTGATCGGGTAGTAGGAACCGTTGGCGTCCACGTAGACCCCGTGGGCCGGGGCGACCATGGTGCCGGGGGGATTGGGGCCGGTGTTCATGTAGAAATGCGAGTTTTCGGCCACGTGCAGGGCGGAGAGCCCTATCTCGGTGTCATCGTCGAACATGATGGCCATCCAGTCCCATCCGTCCGGTTTTTTGGGCTCCAGGTTCTTGGCTGCCCGCAAAACCTCGCTCCGGGTGTTGCCGGCGGGCATGAAGCCCGTGGCCCACTGGTGATCGTACCACATCTTGCCGCCCACCAGGTTCACCTGCTGGCCGTTCAGCTTCACCCAGCTCACGCCCGGCCGGACCGGGAGGTTGGTCACGCTGTAGTACAGGGTCCCGATGCCGCCGCAACTGGGCGCTAGACCCTCATCCCCGTTTAATACGTAGCCCTTGCCGGGGGCCAGATCCAGGACGATTTTGATCTCCATTTCCACCGGGTTGGCCCCGGTGCGGTCCTCTCCCCACGCGCGGAGCTCCAAGGGAAAGAGGGCGCCCGCCGTGAGCGAGCGCATGTAGTTCTTGCCGGCCGTATAGTTGTAGGGGGACGGGGAGAAGGTGACCAGCCCGGTGGTGCCCGCCAGGGTGATGGGCCTGGCGCGGTAATGGGTGCCGCCCGCGGGGGTGACGGCGAAGTGTATCTCCAATATCTGGTTCTCCATGTCCGAAAGCCCCAGGGAGCGGGCCATGTCCGGGGGCAGCAGGGACTGCCTCCAGAACATGAGCTGGACCCCGAACTCCTCGCCGCCTGCCCCGAACACGCTGCCCACGTAGAAATGCCAGCCCGCCTGGTACTCAACCTGGGGGCGGTCGTCCTCGGGAAAGGAAAAGGTGATCTCCGGCGGGATCTCCTGGAAGCCGCGGGAGCTGTCCATCCCCAGGTTGTTGGCCATCGCGTATGCCTGGTGCGGGGTGAGGTTCCCGGTGTGCGCAAGATAGACGCCGTAAAGCTCGCTGTAGTCCGGGGTGAAGCTGTCGGGCTCTTCCAGCAGGGACAAAAGGTACCAGCTCATCCTTTGTCCGAAGGCCTGGTCGCTGTTGGTCGGGCTTTTCAAGCGTTCCATGATCCCGGCAGGGACCGCGGCGGGATCATAGACTTTCATCCACAAGGCCGCGGCGATGTTGTCCAGGGTCTCCTGGGCCGGAGCATAAACTTGGTTGTAGGAATCGCTACCAGAGCAAGCCGGCAGCAGCATGGCCAGGCAGAGGAGCAGGGCGAGGGGAAAGCGCAGGGAAAGCCTCTTTCGCCAGGGAATCATTATCCGCTCGGGCTTGCGATTCATCTTTTTCTTTCTTTATGCGTGAGGGAAGGGTGGCTGTTGCCCCCGGCACGCCGTTGCCGGGGGTTAGGGCTCCCCGTCCAAGGCCGACCCTGCGGGGTGCCCTGCCGCGGTCATGTAGATGACCGACTCGCTTTCCGGGTCCAGGTCCAGCAGGGCGTCCGCCTCATCGTCGTAGATGGCCCCGATGGCGCAGGTGCCTAAGTCTAGGCTCACGGCTGCCAGGGCCAGGTTCTGGGCCATGTGGCCGGCGTCTATGTAGATGTAGCGATAGGCCCGCTGGCGGTACTTCCACTTGCTGCGAAAGAACACGGCGGAAAAAAGGAAGGTGCAGGCGGCGGACAGGCACATGCGCTGGTCCAGGGCGGCCGCGGCCACGGCCCGGGAGAAGTCGCCCGCTTCCAGCCGCTCAACGCAGTGGGCCGGGGCGAAGTAGTGGTAGAGCCCGGCCTCCAGGCCCTCCACGTTCTTCACGGCGATGTAAGTCTCGATGGGGTAGAGTGCCCCGGCCGAGGGCGCGGTGCGAAAGGCGTGGCCCGAGGCTATCTCGCGGATTCCGGCGGCGGCCCAGAGCAGGGTGGACAGCTGGGAGAAGGCCAGGGGACGGCTGGAAAAGCGGCGGATGCTACGGCGCCGCAGGAGAAGTGCGCTCAGGGGGGGCTCCCCGGTTTTCGGAGCGGCGAGCGGCGTCCGGGGGGCGTCCGGATACTGCTTGAAGGGCTCCGGCCGCCGGGAGAAGTCCAGCCCGCCGCCGGGGAGCCTGCCCCGGACATAGCGGGTTTCCCGCTGGAAACGGTCCCCGACCGGATCCTCTGTCATGGGGCCTCCTGGAAGGATTGGTAGAATTAATGCTTCATGCAGTCAGGAGGTGAGGAGGCGGCAATCTCCCCGAACTGCTCCTCGTACTTGGCGACGTTCTCTGCCAATGCGGCCAGCATGCGCTTCATGTGGCCGGGGCTCACCACGACACGGGCCGTGACCGCTCCCGCGGGGGGCGCCAGCATGAGGAAATCCAGGACGAACTCTTCGCGGGTGTGGTTCACCTGCATGTTGTTGGCGTAGACCCCTCCGTGGAGCTTTTCGGGGAAGTGGATGCGGATTTCCTTGGGCTCGTTTTCCATGGATGGCCTTTTACGGCATCTTCTCGATGGGTTCCGTATAAAAGACATAGCCCAGCTTGTTTTTGATGCGGAGGATATCCGAATCGAAGAGCTTGTCGTATTTCATGAGGTCGTTGGGGATGGTCTGGCGGTTGTCGCCTTCGAAGTAGTACAGGATGGGAAAGTCCCGGTACATCTTGAACATCTCCGAGTCTTCCCGATGGGAGGAGACGTCGTAGACCCAGAAGTCCCCTTTCCGCTCCATGTCCCGGGCCCGGAAATCGGAGGTCTGGGAACGCAGCGCGATGGTTTTCGCCTCGATGTTCTCCAGCAAAGTGTTGTGGATGAAAAAGATACCCGCTTCCGTGAACCCGAACAGGGTGATGTTCTGGGGAACGGCGATGGGCGGTTTTTTCTCGCTGCACCCGACGCCCGCGGCGATGACCATCAGAATCAACACCAGGCGGAAGAGGCCGGTCTTTCGCATTTCCACTCCTTCCTGAGCCCTGTCGGGCCGGAGTTCCATTCGGTCCTGCGGGCGATGGCTTTGGTTGCGCCGGAGAAAGCGTAAGCGGCTCTGCTCCGGGCGGTTGGTGTTTATTTGCCGGCTTCGAGATTCGGGTTTTCCGCGGGCCAGGTGGACAATACCTCGCCTGCGCGGCGGTCTTCCACCACATCCTTGGAGTTGAGCCAGTCCGCACCCTTGATGGCGAGGGGGATGTGCCTGCCCTTGCCGATGGCGAAGATGTACGTGGGCGGCAGGCGGCGCTTCATGGCGTGGTCGAACTGGGCCTTGTCGGAAGCGTTCTGGGCGCTGTCATAAACGTAGTAGCCGTTTCTGAGCTGCATGCGCCGGCCTTTGAAATACGTGATGTCCGAGGCGAAGATCGGGTCTTCGCCCTGAGCGTTCTTGACCAGGGATTCATGAACGTAGAATACGCCTTCCGGGGTGACTCCGTAAAGCGGCTTGTCCGTCGGAACAGGGTATGTGTGCAGGATCTTGGTGCTTCCGGCGCAACCGGCCAAAGCAAACACAAGCGCCAGCGCTAAGAATTTTTTCATGGCGTCTCCTCACCGGGCTGTGCGGGGCAACAGTTCATGGATAGGAGTAAACGTGGCATGCGGAGGCTTTCCTGTCAAGCCACTATCCTGAGTCCGTGGACGGACCGCATGGGGACTCCCCGAAGGGCGGAAAAAGGCTTTCCCCCCTAAGGAAGCATCGCTCCTTGCAGGGATGCCGAAGCGATGGGCATTGGCCCCTTTAAGGAAAAACTCCGTCACGGATTCAGGTTTATGGCTTTGCAGCCGTGAGCAGAGTCGTTCCGAAGGGCGTAGCTGCGGCTCCTTCTGGGCTCAAGCCCGCCCTTTCCATCCAGCTTTCCACCTCGCTCCGGGTGAAGGTGTCTCCGCACTCGGTGTTCACCAGCATGTTCAATGCGAACAGGGCTCCGAAGGCCGGGCTGGTGCGACCCGGATCCATGATGAAGTCCTGGACGATGAGCTTTCCGCCCGGCACCAGCGCTTCCCGGCACTTTTCAAACAGGGAGATGTTCTGCGGCACGGAGTTGGAGTGGATGATGGCCGAGAGCCAGACAGCGGAAAAGCCTTTGGGCAGATCGTCCTTGAGGTAGTCGCCCGAAACGACCTCCACCGAGTCTTCCACCCCCATGCGGACAAGGTAACCGCGAGTGATGTCCACCACGTTGGGAAGGTCGAAGACGACGGCGGTCGCGTTTCCCCGTTTCCGGACAAAAGCGGCCGAATAGGCTCCGGAGCCCCCGCCCACGTCCAGCACGCGGCCGTTTCCCGGGATATCCACCATGTCGGCGATCAGGGGTGCGTGCCGGCTGGCGCGCCAGTGCATGGCCGCGATGAATGAGGTGAGCCACTGCTCGCCGCGGTCGTTCACCGGCCCCATGGACACGGAGGTGCCGCTGCGCACGGCCTCGGTGAGCGTTCCCCAGGTATGGTAGAGGTGGTTTGCGTGGAAAAGCCCCGCCATGAAGTCCGGTTTTCCCGCCACCAGGAATCGGGAGGCTTCGGGCGTATTTTCATAGGTTTCGCCCTTCTTGCTGCAAAGCCCCAGGGCCGTGAGCGCGCAGAGCAGGCGGTCCGTGGCGCGGGGATCGCAGCCCAGGGCCCGGGCAACCTTTTCCGAGCCCGCCGGGCCCTTGTCCAGCCGGCCGAAGATGTCCAGCTCCATGGCGGTCAAAAGCACGCGGGACTGCTGGAAGCCCGTGGCCATGCGCAAGAGCTTGTCCACAGGGTTCGGTTCCATGCCTTTCGTATCCTGCACGGGGCGCTCCTTCCACGATTAGTCCGTATCTCGGGGAAGCCTTCTCACGAAACCGACCACAGCGCTGAGGTAGCCGGGAAGGTCCCGGAAGAAGATGTCGTTGTGGTTGGCGTTTTTCACCAGAAAAAAGCTCTTGTCCGGCGCGCCGCTCTCCTCGAACAGCTCTTCGCCCTGGGGCAGCGGAATGATGTGGTCGTACTCGGCGTGAATGACGAGGGTGGGAATGGTTACGCTCCGGATTTTGCGCAGGTTGCCCACGGGGTCGTCCTCCGGATCGTCGGAGAGCCCCACGCCTCCGCCGGTGAGGAGATTTATGAGCGGGGCCGTCCGGGAGAAGGCCGACTCCAGGATGAGGCCGGAGACGGCATCCGGCTTCCTGCGGGCGATCTCCAGGGCCGAGGCGCTCCCCAAGGAGCGGCCCATGACCGCCAGCGGCCCGGTAAAGCCTTCCCGCTCCCGCAAACGCAGGGTTTCCAGAAGGACGGCCAGGGCGTCTTCCAGCATGGAAGCGGCCGTCGGCTCCCCTTCGGACGCGCCGTAGCCGCGAAAATCCACCACGCACAGGCTGACCCCGAGCTTCCGGTACAAGGGCCCCACGTCGTCGTAGTCTTCTGCGATCTCTCCGTTCCCGTGGAAGTAGAGGAGGAAGGGGTCCTTCTTATCCGCGGCAAAGAGCCGTGCCCCCAGCTTTACGCCGTCCGCGGCCGCGAACAGGAGGTCCCGCGCCCCCGGCGGAGGCACCCCTTGCTGGAGCCGGGGATGGAAGAGCACGGAGCGGATGAAGGGGTGGTTGAGGGCTGCGAGTCCCTTGTCCATGGTCGGTCCTCCGTACGGGGAACGTCGCGGCCGCTCAGTCCTCCGGGCGGCAGTCGTCCAACATCTGCTTGATTTCTTGAAGGTCGCGTCGGATCTCGCCGGCCTGCCGGTTGTTGGCCGATGCCATGAGGATGAGCTTCACGGAAACCAGGAATACGCCTGCCTCCAGCAGAAGGTCGTGGGTGAATCCCTTGAAGAACAGGGCCAGCACGAAGAGAATGAAGGTGGTTGCGATGACCGCGGCGCTTACGATGTTTCTCTTTTTCATGGCACCAAGGGATTCCTTCGCCGCCTGGCCGGGCCGGGAAGCGGACCGGGAGCGCCTATCGGCATTTTTCGTGGGCCCGCTCTCCTGCGTGGTCGAACCGGAGCTGAGCCACCTGCTCGGAAACGAGCCCGATGAGAAACACCAGGACCGCGACGGTCATGAGCATGGCCGAGGTGGGGCCGTAGGGAATGTGGAGGACGAATATCTTTACGAGCCCGTAGGCGAGGCCGGACAAAAACATGATGAGCGAGACGGGAAGGAAGATCTTCATGGGAGAAAAGAGCGTGGCGATCTTCAGGATGATGAAGAAGAAGCGGGCCCCGTCCCGAAAAAGCTTGATCTTGCTTTTGCCCTTGCGCTGCGGCGCGGCCACAGGAACGTAGGCCACCGAGTAACCGGAGCGGAACAGCGCCATGGTGATGGTGGAGGGATACGAGAATGTGTTGGGCAAAAGGCTCACGAACTGCTTGGCGATCTCCGCCTTCACGGCCCGGAATCCCGAGGTGAGATCGGCGATCTTCCTGCCTGTGACATAGGTGGCCAGCTGGTTGTAAACGGCATTGGCCAGGTCCCGGTGCAGCCGGGTCTCGGACTGGGCCGTCCGCGCTCCCACGGCCATGTCGTAGCGGGGGAGCATCTCGAGAAGCTCGGGGATCTTCTCCGGAGGATGCTGGCCGTCCGCGTCCATGGTCACGATGATCTTGCCCCGGGCCTTGCGGATGCCCGTTTTCACCGCTGCGCCGTTTCCGATGTTGTAGGGGTGCGAGAAGACCAGGGCTCCGGCTTTCCGGGCCGCATCCACGGTGTCGTCGCCCGAGCCGTCGTCTATGACCAGGATCTCGTAGGTCCGGGAAAGGGAACGCAGGACCGCGTGCACCCGGGCGATCACTCCCCCGATCTCGTGGCCCTCCTCGAAGGCGGGCATGATCACCGAAACTTCGATCTCCTCGCAGGGGGCCGTGGTCCGGCTTGCTTCATCCATGGGCGGAAAGGCTCCTGGTCGTTACTCGACGATTTCAGTAAGCTCGGAAACGGGCGTCAGGCTTGCCTTTTGGGAGAGATCCGGAAGCTTCTCCCGAAGCACCTGGTACGTGATCTCATGGGGGTGCCCGATCCCGATGGCGCTTCCCTTTTTTCCCGCAATACCGAGGAGCCTGTCCAACTGCCCCTCGATGAACTCGCGCGTCTGCTCGTGGTCCAGGAAAACATCCCTTTGGGCAAAGGGAAGCCGGAGCATCCGCGCCGCGGCCCTGGCCTCGCCTCCGGGGGCGGTCATGGAGTCCAGGAAGAAGAGCCCTCGGGCCTTCAATGCCGTAAAGAGCGGATTTAAGACGCTTTCCTCGCGGGAAAGCCGCGAGCCCATGTGGTTGTTCACCCCTTGGGCAAAGGGCACGGAGCGAAGATCGTCCTCGAACACGGCAAGCATCTCGTCCGTGCTCATGCTGGACAAAAGGGCGCCCGGCCCCGGATCCGCCTGCGGGTACTCGCGGGGCTCCATGGGCAGGTGCAGGAGCACCTGCTTTCCCAGCTGCCGTGCCCGCCTGGCGATGGCCTCCGAATGCGGGGCATCCGGAAGCACGGACACCGTAATGGGGTAGTCCAGGGCCAGAAAGCGCTCCGCCAGGTCCTCGTCATAGCCCAGGTCGTCAATGACGATGGCGACCCGGTACTTGCCCGGGGCCGCCTTTCCCGGCGGCGGCGCCTTGTCGGGCGGTGGAAAGACCTCGTATACGGGCTTTTTCGCACCGGTCTCAGCCGGCTTTTCCTGCGCCGTCCGGACAGGCTCCTTCCGGGGCGTAAGCACCGGGAGCGGTGCAGCTTTGGCCGTTTTCACGGTCTTTGGGGGCGGCCCCGCTTTCGGTATGTAGCGGTCTGCCAGGAAAACCGCCGCCGCAACCAGCCCCAGCAGGATGATGAGGGCGAACCCCGCCCGCAAAGCCGGTGAGGGCGCCGGGTCCTTTTTTACGGCGCCTCCCTTTTTTTTGGCCGCCGGGCGCTTGCTTTGCTTGCGCGCCATCTACTTGCCCAGGCTGGAAAGAACGTTGTAGCCCATCAGAATTTCCATGGCCCGGCTGATCTGCCGGTCGTCCAGGAGCATCGGGACGGTGGGGCGGCCGTACTTGGCGTCGGGGTCCTCCTTGCCCTTTTTCTCGCCTTTGACCTCGGGAGCCTTGTCGCCGGGCGCGGGTGTTTTCTTGACCTCGGGCACCACCGTCTCGGGCAGGACGGTTCCGGGCTCCTGCTCCTCCACGTCCTGGTCTTCACCGGGAGCGAAGGGCTGCAGGTGGTTGGAGAGGTCCTTCTCCTTCACGCGGTTGACGGTCCTTTTCTCCTCTTCGGAGATGAGTCCCGGTTTGACCTCGATGTCGGGGACGATTCCCTCGGCCTGGATGGAGCGGCCCGAAGGCGTGTAGTAGCGGGCGATGGTGAGCTTGAGCCCGTACCCGTCCCGGAGCTGCTCCACGGTCTGCACCGATCCCTTTCCGAAGGTGGTGGCGCCCAGGATGACGGCTCTTTTCTGATCCTGCAACGCGCCGGCAACGATCTCCGATGCGCTGGCGGTTCCCCCGTTCACCAGCACGGCGATGGGGTAGTTGTGCTCGCCGGGGCCCTTGTGCGCCTTGTAGGAACGGGTGTGCTGTTTCTGCCGGCCCTTGATGGATACGATCTCCCCCGAGTCCAGGAAGAGGTCGGATATCTCCACCGCCTGGGACAGGAGCCCGCCGGGATTGTTGCGGAGGTCCAGGATCAGCCCCTTGACGGGCTTGTTCTGGCTCTCCATCTCCTCCAGGGCCGCCTTCACCTCCTGCACGGTGCTCTCCTGGAAGTTGGCGATGCGGAGATAGCCGTAGCCGGGCTTGAGCTGCTTGTACCACACCGACTGGATGGGAATGATGTCGCGGGTAAGCGTGTACTCCTTGGGCTCCTCCATGCCTTCCCGCCAGATGGTCAGCGTGATCTTGCTGCCCTTGGGGCCGCGCATCTTCTTCACGGCCTCCCAGAGCTTCATGTCCTTGGTGGATTCGTCGCCCACCTTGAGGATGCGGTCTCCGGGCTGGATCCCAGCGAGGTCCGCCGGCGTTCCCTCGATGGGGGCGATGACGGTGAGCACGTTATCCTTCATGGACACGTAGATCCCCAGGCCTCCGAACTCGCCCGAGGTGTCAATCTGCAGCTCCTTGAAGGCGTCGGGCGGCAGGAAGGCGCTGTGGGGATCCAGGCTCTGGATCATGCCGTTCAACGCTCCCTCGATGAGCTTCTCCGAGTCCACGGGATCCACATAGCTTTTTTCCACGATCTCGATGACGTCGGAAAAGAGCCGGAGGCCTTTGTAGGTCTGGTCCGAGCCCGCGCGGACGGGAACCCCGCCCGGAATGAACAGCCAAGCCGCCCAGGCGCCCAGGAAGAAAGCCCAGAAGACCGCGCTTTTTTTGATGACTTTCATTTTGACCTCGCAGATGGAGTCCCTCGGAAAAACGAAAAGCTTCCGCGGCAAAGCCGCCCGCCGCAAAGCCCTAGGGGGTGCGGCTCGCCAGCCAAGAACCGGCCGGCAGCGCCTTAACATGGTGCCGAATCTCGAAGTAAAGGCCCGGCTTGAGAGCCGAGCCCGTATCGCCCGCCGTGGCGATCACCTCGCCTTTTTCCACGCGGTCGCCCTTTTGCTTGAACAAATCCTCCGCATGGGCGTAAACCGAGAAGTAGCCGTCGCCGTGATCCACGATGATGAGGTTTCCGTAGGCGGCGAACCATCCCGCAAAGGCGACCTTTCCCCCGCAGACCGCCCGGACGGGCTCGCCCGCCGCAACATCGAAAAAAAGCCCGGAGCGCTCTTCGCGCACGGGGCGGCCGCTTGCCGTGACCGGCGGCGGGAGGCTTCCCTTGAGTATTGCGAATCCCTTGTCGGCGGCCGGTTCCTTGGCCAGGGCCCGGACGGTTCGGGAGAGTTCGCGGCCTCTCTCCGAAAGCCTTCGCAGGACTTCTTCCGTGGCCCTGCGGTCGCTCCTAACCGTTGCGAGAAGGGCCTTTTTCCGGTCCCTTTCGCGGCCCAACCGTTGTATCTCAGTGGAAAGCTCCTTTTCAATAGATGTAGCCGAATGCTCTTCCGAAAGCAACCGGGAAGCCAGCTCCTCCTGACGGGCCAAGGCTCGGGTCAGGGAGTCGAGCGATCTCCTGTCCTCGGAAAGGACCCGGGCGAGAGCCCTTTCGGTGGCCACGGCGTCGAAGAAGGAGCCCGCGGAGAGGAAGACCGGAGCCAGGCCCAGCCGGCACATTTTATAATAGGCCACGCAGCGGGACGATGCCTCCTCCCGCAGGTCCGCGATGCGGCTCTTTTGTAGTATAAGCTCGGAACGCGTTTTTGTTAGGGCTTTTTCGATCCCGGCCTTTTTGTCCGAAAGCTCGCGGAACCTCTGGCGGGTCAGAGCCAGTTCCCGGTCGGCGTTTTCCAGCTCGTCCACCAGGAGCTTTTCCTTCTGGGCGAGCTGGGCGGCCTTTTGCTGCTGGGCGGCCTTGGAGGCCTTTGCCGGACCGGCATCCACCCGGGAAAGGCCCAGCAGGCAAAGCAGAGCAGCCAGGAGAAGAAGGGGCGGAAGCGGCCCGCTTTTTCCAAGTTGCGGTCGGGCCGGAGTGCGGCCCCGGTGGGAGGGTTGCGGCATGGCGGATAACGCGGCTTTGGGTTCTCTCCAAGACAGGATTGCGGAACCCGCTTGATCGGCGTCGCTCGAAACCGATACCGGCCTGCGGCTATCGGGCGATCATGGCTCGCATCATGTCGCCGGCGTTTTCGGCGTGATTGGCGATCTCGCCGGTGAGCTCCACGAGCCGGATCAGATGAAAAACGGTCACTCCGTCGCTGCAGGAAGAAAAGATCTTCTGCTTGAGCATGTGCTCCAGCTTGTCCGAGTCGTGCTCCTTGGCGCGGATCTCCCGGATGAGTTCCTTTACCTTGCGGCGCTGGGTTTCGGAAAAGGTTTCGAAGTAGGACTTGGCCTCGGCCACCATGGTGGACAGAACCTCGATGGGGTCCACCACCGAGTCAATGAGGAGCATGAAGTCCTTTTCCATGTTTTCGGGGATTCCCGACTCGGGCCTGTAGGAAAGCCAATCCAGGGTATGCAGCACCGAGTCCATCACGTGATCCTGCTCCCGCAGGTACAAAAAGAGCTGGAACTTGTCCACGGGGAGCAGGGTGCCCTTGGGCAGATGGCCGCGGATGCGGCGCTTTACGAAGTCGGCCTCCTCCTCCAGCTTGAAGATCTGGTCCCGGAACTCCGTAAAGTTTTGGCATTGCTTGGAAATATGGCACTCGATGGCCTGCTGGAACGCCCAACCGCATTCCTTTACTTTTTCGGCGTGCTCCAGAAGCCCGTCAAAGGGGGAGGTCACGAACAGGTTCACGAAGGGAATGCGCATGGCCGTCTCCTGTGGAAAAGCTTGGGGCTAGTAGAAGATATGTTTCAGAATCACGAATAAAATCATGCTGGTAATGGCAGCCGCCGGAACCGTAAGTAACCAGTATAGCATAATTCGAAAAACAATTCCCAGGTTTACCGCGGAAAGGCCCCGCGCCAAACCCACCCCCAGCACGCCGCCCACCGCCGCGTGGGTGGTGGACACGGGAAGCCCCAGCTTGGAAGCCACGAGAACCGTGGTCGCCGCGGCGAAGTCCACGGAAA
>JBFMHL010000057.1:0-13953 GCA_040753055.1 Thermodesulfobacteriota bacterium
AAGCCTGCAACAAATTGAAAATACGTGGATTATGAAACTTGGGGTCTATTAACCCCGTTTAGGGGTCATTCGATCCCATACTCCTTCATCTTCTTGAACAGAGTCTTGCGGTTGATGCCCAGGTACCCGGCGGTCCGGCTCCGGCTCCACTGGTTGCGGGACAGGGCGCGGCGGATCTGGCCGGCCTCGAAGGCGGCCATCGCGGCGGCCAGGCCCTCCCCTTCCCGGATCTCCGGTACGCTTTCCTCCTCTGCCGCGGCAAGATCCTGGAGCGCGCCTCCCAGCTCCAGCCTGCCCAGGCTTAAAAAGCGGTGCAGGGTATTCTGCAGCTCCCGCACGTTTCCTGGCCAGTCGTAGCGGGCAAGGGCTTCCATCAGCGAAACCGGAAGCGGCGGGACCTTCTTTCCGCCTTCTCCGAAGCGCTCCCGAAAGTGTTCGGCCAGAAGGGGAATGTCCTCCAGGCGCGCTCGAAGCGGGGGCATGTGAACGGGCACGATGTGGATGCGGTAGTAGAAGTCCTGGCGCATGGTCCCGGCCCGGACCAGCCCGGCCAGGTCCCGGTTGGTTGCCGCGATGATCCGCAGGTCAGGAATCTTGCGCTCGCCGCCGCCCAATGGAGTGAAGCCCCCGCCTTCCACGGCCCTTAAGAGCTTCACCTGCATGGCGGGACCGATCTCGCCGATCTCGTCCAGGAACAGGGTGCCGCCGTCGGCCAGGTCCAGGTAGCCGTGGGTGTCCATGGCCGCCCCTGTGAAGGCGCCCTTTCGGTAGCCGAAGAACTCGCTCTCCATGAGATTTTCAGGAATGGCCCCACAGTGGACCACCACGAAGGGGCCGTCCTTCCGGTCGGAGAGGTCGTGGATGGCCCGGGCGGCCAGCTCCTTGCCTGTTCCGGACTCGCCGTAGACGACTGCGTTGGCGTCCGATGCCGCGGCGCGCAGGATGTCGTCGTAGACCTTCTGCATGGCGCCGCTCTTGCCCACCAGGCCCTGGAAGCGGTACCTAAAGGCCATGCCGGACCGCAGGCGGATGTTCTCGCGCTCCAGCTTGCGGGTGCTTTCCGCAAGCTCCTGCTCCTTGCGTTTCCGGACGGTGATATCCACCAGCATGGCCTGAATTCCGGCCTCTCCGGTGGTCCCGTCGGTCACGGGGCTCACGATGACGTGGTACCATCGCCCGTCCGCCGGATTGAAGAACTCCGTGGGACCCGGGGCGGCGTTCCTCCAGCACCAGGGGCAGGTTTCCTCCCGGCCGAAAAGGGCCTCGTGGCAGGGGAGCCCCGTGGGGTCGCTCCCCAGGTGCCGGATGAGGGCCTGATTGGCGAAACGCACCCGGTGGTCCGCCCCGCAGGTGTAGATGAAGCTCTCGGTGGCCTCCAGGACCTCGACCAGCCGGTTTACGCTCTCCCGCGCCCGGCGCTCGGCCCGCACCAGCTCGGTTATGTCCATGAAGCTGGCCAGGCTCTGCTCCATTCCCGGGAGCATGGCCACCTTGATGAGGATGTCCCGGACGTCTCCTTTGCGGGTGATCACCTTGCACTCGTACTCCGAGGGCGCCTTTCCGCCCGGGGTGCGCCGGGCCCGGTGATAGCCCTGCATCATCTCCAGATACTCGGGGGCCATGAACTGGGTCCACTTCATGCGGTGCTCAATCTCGGCGCGGGAGTAACCGGACAGCTTTTCGAACTCCCGGTTGGCCATCACGATGGTCATGTCCGGGGCGATGACCACGGAGGCCGCCCCCGACTTGCGGAACATGACCTCGTACTTGTCCTCGGTCAGGGCCTGCCCCGGCCCGTTTTCCCGCTCCGGCAGCTCGTCCATATGCAAGGACCTCGGGGATGCCAAGGAGGTTGATTCCGATCCCGGCCGGGCAAAGGAAGCGGCGCATACGGTTCGGCTTTGGAGCGTTTTGAGCGCGCGCCGCAACGCGGTCCCGGGGCGAGAGAGGCGAAGGTAAAACCGACCTGAATCCGCGACGGAGTTTTTGTTTACAGGGGCTAAGGCCCAGCGCTTGGGCATTCTTGCCAAGAACGATGTTTTCCCCGGGGTGAAAATCTTTTTTCCGCCCTTCGGGGCGGCCCCATGCGGCTGCTTACGGATTCAGGACCGATGTGATTGCGGGGAGCAACCATCATTTCTATTCGCATTGATCCTGCAACGGGGTAAAAGCTTGCCGAGCCTCCGGCCGGCGCGAAACACCAGAGAAAATGGTTTCCGCTCCCGCTTCTATAACTCATCTCACATTGGTTTCTCCATGGGGCCTATCAGATTTTAGAATACTATTTCCTTTCCCAGCGAAAGAAATTTTTGGCGGTATTATGGGCACTAAAGCTCGAATGGCTGCCTTTTCACCAAGCTCAAAAAGTTTTGAGGAAAAGGGAAAGGGGGTAGGGGGGAGGAGGGGGAAATCCCTCTTTTTCAATAGGGGGTTTCCCCCCTCCCCCGCGAACTCCTTTCCTTGTTATTATTGAGATAGCTTCTACTCCTTTCCCAGGGCCTCCTTTACCTTCAGGGCCAGGCTTCTCATGGTGAAGGGCTTGTGGATGCGGACAAAGCCTTCTTCCATGGCGCCGTGACCGGCAATCACCTCCTCCGAGTAGCCGGACATGAACAGCGCCGCAGCTTCCGGCCGAATTGCGGAGATCTTCTCCAACAGAGCTTTTCCGTTCATGAGCGGCATGATCACGTCCGTGACCACCAGGTGGATGGGGCCGTCATGGTTTTCAGCCAAGGCAAGGGCCTCTCCGGGCGTGGCTGCCGGCAGCACCTTGTAGCCGCACCTTTCCAGCATCATTTTGGTGAGGTTCAAAAAGGCCGGCTCGTCCTCCACCAGGAGGATGGTCTCCTCCCCCCGGCCGGGCGCTTCCGGCGCCTTGTCCGCCTGCGACACTTCCTCTTCCGAAGCACGGGGAAGCCAGATGACGAAGGACGTTCCCCGGCCGGGCTCGCTTTCTACGGCTATGAAGCCATTGTTCTGCTGAACGATGCCGTAGACTGTCGCCAGCCCCAGACCGGTGCCCTTGCCCATCTCCTTGGTGGTGTAGAAGGGCTCGAAAAGATGCTCCACCGCCTCGCGGTCCAGGCCGCATCCCGTATCGGAAACCGTGAGCAGGACATAGCGTCCCGGAGGGTGGTCGTCTCCAACTCCGAAGACAAGCTCCCGGTTTTCGGTGCGTATGGAGAGCCTTCCCACTCCGTCCATCGCGTCCCTGGCGTTGATGGATAAGTTGGCCAGCACCTGGTCCAACTGCACGGGATCCATCTTCACCGGCCAAAGACCCTCGCCCGGTTCCCATGAGAGCTCTATGCCCTCTCCGATGATCCTCCGCAGCATCTTCAGCATCCCGGAAACGGTCTCGTTCAGGTTCAGCAGGCGGGGGTTGATGGTCTGCCTGCGGGCGAACGCCAGGAGCTGCTTGGTGAGGTCCGAAGAACGCTGGGCCGCCTTTCTGATTTCCTCCAGGTCCTCGCGAAGCGGTTGGGAAGGCTCCACGGTTTCCATGGCCATCTCGGCGTGGCCCAGAATGACGCCCAGCATGTTGTTGAAGTCGTGGGCGACTCCGCCGGCCAGCCGGCCGATGGCCTCCAGCTTCCGGGCGTGCTGCAGGTTCTCTTCCAGCTCCTTGGCCCGATGCTCCGCCAGCTTGCGGTCGGTGATGTCGGTGTGGGTGCCGCTCATCCGGAGGGGTTGCCCCCGAGCGTCCCGTTTCACCACCTGGGCCTGATCCAGTATCCACCTGTGCTGCCCGTCCTTGGAGAGCATCCGGTACTCGATGCGGTGGATCGGCGTTTTTCCTTCCAGATGGTCCTGAATGGACTGATTGGCCTTCTCCCGGTCCTCCGGGTGGATGAGATCCAGCCATTGCCGGACGGTGAAGTCCATCTCCTCCAGCCGGTAGCCCAGCATCTCGGCCCAACGCTCGTTTCTTCTGACCTCGCCCGTCTCCAGGTTCCAGTCCCAGAACCCCAGCCGGCTCCCCTTCAAAACCAGCTCCAGGCGCTCCTCGCTCTCCTTGAGCTCCTCCTCGGCCCGCTTTCTCTCCGTGATGTCCTTTACCACGGAGAGAAAGCAATCACCCTCCCACAAGGGGACGGTTTCGCCCGAAAGCAGCCCGACGATGATCCTGCCCGACTTGGTGCGGAAGTGGGCCTCGAAGTTGACGACCCTCCCGTCCCGCTCGACCAGGGCGACGAAACGGTTGCGCTCCTCCGGGTCGGCCCACAGCCCCAGCTCCCCGGTGGTGCGGCCCAGCATCTCCTCCATCGAGTATTCGGTGATCCGGCAGGCGCTGGGGTTGACATCCACGACGACCCTGTCGGGCACGGAGCTTAAAATAAAGGCGTCGGGGCTCGACCGGAAGGCCTTGGCAAACTTGTCCTCGGAAATGCGCAGGTGCTCCTCGGCCTTTTTCCTGTCGGTGATGTCCCGGTGGATGCCCACACAGAGAAGCGGCCGGCCTTCGGAGTCCCGCCGCACCACCCTTCCGTTGGAAACGATCCAGATATAGCCCCCGTCCTTGCGAAGGAGGCGGAACTCGGCCCGAAACCCGGGGATCCGGCCTTCCAGGTAGTCCTCGAAACGGGTCTCGACAAAAGGCCGGTCCTCGGGGTGGACCCGGCCGAACCACCAGCCGCCCGTTCGCCGCATTTCCGCCTCTCCGTATCCGAGCATGGACAGGCCCACCTCGTCGAAGCTGACGATGTCGTTGGCAAGGTCCCATTCCCAGGTCCCCTCCCGGGCGCTCTCCATGGCCAGGCGGAGCTTGTGGGTCATTTCCAGCACGGCTTCTTCCGTTTGCCTGCGATCCGTGATGTCGTTGGCGATGGCGCAGGTCTTTCCCTCCGCGGGCAGCGGGTGGGAGTTCCATTCCAGCCGGCGGTAGGAGCCGTCCTTGCAGCGGTAACGGTTTTCGAAGGAAATGACCTCGGCCCCCTGCCGGAGATTGTCCCGGATCACGGCCACGGTTTTATCCACATCCTCGGGATGGACGAAATCAAGGAAGGAGCGGGACAGAAGCTCCTCCTCCGAGTAGCCCAGAACCCGCTCGAAAGCCGGATTGACCTGCAGGAAGCGAGCGTTTTCTATGTCCGCGATGCAGATGAGCTGCGAGGCCATCCGGCACAGGGTGCCGTAGGCTTCCTCCGCTCTTTTCCTTCCCGTGACGTCATGAAGGGTCACCAGCACCTCGAAGGGCTTGTCTTCCCCCTGCCGGAACCGAGGCATGGCGTTTACGCAAATCCACACGAAGTCATTCTTTCCGGGATGGAATACACCGAGTATCTCGTCCGTGACCGGCCTGCCGGTAAAAAGCGCCCTCGTGGAAGGAAGCCCGTCCTTCTGCAGGGACGATCCGTCCTCCCGGATAAGCCCGCGGCCGGAACCCGGAGATGTCAGGCATTGGAACTGCTCCCGGCTGAGCCCGAAGATCTCCAGGGCCCGTTCGTTCACATCCGCAAGGTTCCCGTCCGCCCGCTGACGGAAGACGCCCAGGGCCATGCTTTCAAACAGGTTGCGATAATCCTGCTCGCTTTCCCGGAGCTCCGCCTCGACGCGCCGCAGGCGGGCCAGCTCCCGCAAAAGGTCGTCCGTGTTCGTCTGTTGGGGCATAGCGCCTCCGGAAACCAGCGACGAAATCGCCGCAGAGGTGTTGTCTCGGGAAATTGTGGCAAACACCCAGTGTTAAATGGAGATTTTAGTATTGTACCAAAATTTCCGAAGCGCGGACAACTATGAACAGAGGGGGCGCGAAAATTGGCATAACATATTTATATATATTAAAAATTTTACGTGCAGCAAACCTTCGGCCAGAAGATGTCCTGCCAAAGTGCGCAGGGCCGCGGCGATAACCGAAAAAAATCCAGGCAGCGACCGGCCTTTTGCTGCCCCAGCACGGGAACAGAGCCGGCAGAGGACGGCGAAAATTTCTTGCGGCCCCCATCCACCGGGCTGCAATCGCAGATATCGGCTATTGATTTTCGGGAGCGCTTCGCAGCGGATTTTGCGTCTGGATTAAATACTAGAGGCTATCTCAAAAATACTAAAGAAAGGCATTTTGCGGGGGAGGAGGGAAAACCCCTTTTGAAAAAGCTGGCTTTTTCCCCCTCCCCCGCACCCCCTCCCCCTTTTCCTCAAAACTTTTTGAACCAGGCCCAAAGGCTGCTATTTGAGGCTTGCAGCCCATAATTACTGTAAAATCGTTTTCTCTGGGAAAGCAGATTGTATTCAAAAAGCCAATGTTCTCCATAGAAAAACTATTTTGAGATGAGTTCTAGTACCCCATGACAAGGAGCAGCAAAGATGGCGCATACGGATCATTACCCCCCCGACATGATATGCATGTTGGAGGCTTTGTGGGGGGAAGGGTTCCTCTCGCCGGGAGGGCCGGAAGAAGTGGCCCGTATCATCGGCGACCACGATCTACGCGGCCGGGAGCTGCTGGACATCGGCTGCGGCACGGGCGGCATAGACATCGAGCTCGTCAAATCCCACGGAGTGGCCCGCGCAACCGGCATGGACGTGGAGGAAGGCGTGCTTTCCCATGCCCGGGCGCTGGTTTCGCGGCACGGCCTGGCCGACCGCATCGAGTTCCTGAAGACGGAGCCAGGCCCCCTGCCCTTTCCGGCCAAAGCCTTCGATGTGGTCTTCTCCAAGGACTCCATCCTCCACATCCCCGACAAGCACGTCCTCATGGCCGAGGTATTCCGAGTGCTCCGGCCCGGCGGGCAGTTTGTGGCATCGGACTGGCTGGTCGCGGCCGAGCCCCCCTCCCGGGCCATGCTGGACTATATCGCCGCCGAGGGGCTGGATTTCCGGATGGCCGGCCCGGTCCGCTACCGCGACGCCATGGAAAAGGCCGGGTTCACCGATATCCGCATCGTGTCCCGGAACGAGTGGTACCGCAGGCAGGCCCGCGAGGAGCTCGAGCGCCTCTCGGGGAATCTGGGGAAGGAGATTGCCCAAAAGGTTGACCCGGAGTTTATCCGCCACAACATAACGCTGTGGGAGCGGATGATCTCGGTTCTGGACACGGGCGAGCACTGCCCCAGCCATCTTTACGCGCGCAAGCCATAAACAGGCGGCATGCATCCGGAGCGCCCGCGGCCCTTATCGGCCGGGCGTCCGGCAAGCGCCGGTGTTGCGCGGCGGGGAGCCCCCCCGCCCGGCGCCACGCAGCCGGGCCGTTGCTCCCCCTCCCCCCGCAAGTGTGGGCCGGCGTCATCCGCGCACGGCCTTCTGGTAGCGTGCGAGAAGCGCCGCATCGTCAATGGAGCCGTGGTGATGCACCTGGCGCCATCCGGCCGAATCCCTGCGGCGAAAATAGCGGCTCGTGCGAATCGCCAGGGGAACCGTTTCGCGGTCGGTGCGGAACTCCCCTCTCTCCCGCCCCGCGAAGAGCACGGCATCCCCGGACGCGAACTCCACGATGTCGTGGTACTCGACCCAGACCCGGGCCGTGCCCTCGAAGATGCGCCGATACAAGGCGGAGATCTCCTCCGCACCCGTCAGGATTCCGCCCAGCGGGTTCGCCAGGGACACCGACGGATCGGGCGCCCAGACCGCTGCAAGCGCCTCCAGGGAGCGGTTGTTGAAGGCGAAGTAGAAGGTTTCCAGCGCGGCACGGGCACCCTCGACGCCCTTGCCCAGCGCTTCCGTTCGGAGGTCGCGCGCCTCGCGGCCATAGTTTGCTGCCAGCGCCTGTCCCAGCATTGCAGGTTCTCCCTTCATGGATTTCGCACGAAACGGCCGTGGAGGAAGACCATCCCGCGCCGAGCTCCTCGCCTCCGCACGGCATGCGGGCCCAAAGGAAGGAACCGAGACGGCCCCGGCTGCTCTTCCGCCAAGCCTGGTTTTGCCCCCGAGAAAAACCGGAGAAAGGATGATTCCCTTTATCTATTATCAACAAACAAACGCGGCAAACTACGAAAAAGGAGAGAAAGGGAGTGGCCGCGGCTGCCTGTCCGCAACCAATAAAAAAAGGGCCACGCCCCGAAAGACGTGAGCCCTTATATTTAATGGCGCGCCCGGCAGGATTCGAACCTGCGACCTACGGATTCGTAGTCCGGCACTCTATCCAACTGAGCTACGGGCGCTCAAAAAGTTCCGCCTATCTATCCTCCCCATCCGCCTTTGTCAAGTACCTCTCTATGCCCTTGCCCAGAACTCATCTCAAAATTGTTTCTCTGGGGGAGCTGTTTTATTTCAAATGCTCTTCCCTGGTGCTGTGAAAGCCTTCTTATGCTGGTACTAGGGCCGTAAGCTCCGGATGGCGGCCTTTGAACCTGTTTCAAAAAGTTTTGCCTCAAAAGGGGGAGGGGGTGCGGGGGGAGGGGGGAAAAGCCTTTCTTTTCAAAAGGGGGTTTTCACCGCTGCCCCGCGAATTTCTTTTCCTTTGTATTTTTGAGATAGCTTCCAATCATTTTTCAAAACGGCACGCCCGGGCCGGGCTGCGCGCTCCCGGGCGTGCCGCACGGGAAGGCGAAAAGGGCCGGGCTCCCGGCGCCCACATCATCCCTTGCCAAAAGCCCCCAAATCAGCATACAAGGGCCTTCGGCAAAAGAGGCCGGCCTATGGACCCGGAGGAAACCAAACGATACATGGGCCTCGCGCTGGAGAAGGCGCGGGAAGCCGCCGAGGCGGACGAAGTCCCGGTGGGCGCGGTCCTGGTGATGCCGGAGCGGGGGGTCGTCGCAGCCGCCCGGAACCGGGTGATCGCCGACTGCGACCCCACCTCCCACGCGGAAATGCTGGCCCTGCGCGCCGCGGCCCGGGCCGTGGGCAACTACCGCCTGACCGGCGGCGCGCTCTTCGTCACCGTGGAGCCCTGCCCCATGTGCATGGGCGCCGTCATCCACGCCCGGCTCTCTCTGCTGGTCTACGGCGCTCCCGACCCCAAATGGGGGGCTGCGGGGTCGCTTTACTCCCTGCACCAGGACGAGCGCCTCAACCACCGGGTTGACGTTTTGAGCGGGATCATGGAAAGTCGGTGCGCCGAGCTTTTGCGAAGCTTTTTTTCCGCGAAACGGGCCTTGCGGAAAAACGATGCTCAGGTTTGACGGCTTCGTACGAACCACAAAATCAGATGAATTCGTAAAAAGCTCAAGACGCAAGGCGTGCGAATTTTGTGGAAAGAGGCGTACGTATGAGTATGCCGCAGGGTCGAAAAAGGAAGCGCAACGCCGCAGACGGACTTTTTACGAATTCATCAAGCTTGGGACAAAGGAGTGTGAAGTGGCCAACACGGTTGTGGTGGGAACCCAGTGGGGGGACGAAGGCAAAGGCAAGATCGTGGACTGGCTGTCGGAGACCGCCCGCATCGTGGTGCGTTTCCAGGGAGGCAACAACGCCGGCCACACCATGGTGGTGGGCGGACGCCAGTTCATCGGGCACCTGATCCCCTCGGGAATCCTCCAGGGCAGGCTCTGCATCATCGGAAACGGCGTGGTGGTGGACCCCGAGGTCCTGATCGGCGAGATGGACAAGCTGAACGCCGCGGGAGTGGCGGTCACTCCCGACAACCTGAAGATCTCCGAACGGGCCCAGCTCATCATGCCCTTCCACAAGGCCGTGGACCTGGCCCGGGAGGCCCGCAAGGGCGCCACCGTCATCGGCACCACCGGCCGGGGCATCGGCCCCTGCTATGAAGACAAGGCCTCCCGGAAGGGCATCCGCATGATGGACCTTCTAAACGTGGCCGCCTTTGAAGAAAAGGTGCGCGCCCTCTGCGAGGAGAAGAACTTCTACCTCACGGCCTACCTCAAGGCCGAGCCCTGCGACCCGGAAGCCATCATCAAGAGCTACGGGGCCTTCCGGGAGCGGCTCAAGCCCCACATCACCGACGCCTCGGTGCTCCTGTCCCGTGCCGCGGCCGAAGGCAAGCCCATCCTGTTGGAAGGCGCCCAGGGAACCCACCTGGACATTGACCACGGCACCTACCCCTACGTCACCAGCTCCAACACGGTGGCGGGCAACGTGTTCGCAGGCTCCGGGATCGGCATCGGCTCGGTGACGCAGGTGCTGGGAATCGTGAAGGCCTACACCACCCGCGTGGGCCACGGCCCCTTCCCCACCGAGCTTTCCGACGCCGTGGGCGAAGGCTTGCGGGCCCGCGGCGCGGAGTTCGGAGCCACCACGGGCCGGCCCCGGCGCTGCGGATGGCTGGACATGGTGCAGCTCCGCGCCTCCCATCGCTTAAACGGCCTCACCGGGCTCTCCATCACCAAGCTGGACGTCCTGACCGGCGAGAACCCCATCAAAATCTGCACGTCCTACCTCCTGGACGGCCAGACGGTGAACGACCTCCCCGGCGACCTTTCCGTTCTCGCCAAATGCAAGCCCGTGTACGAGGAGTGGCCCGGCTGGACCGAGGACCTCTGCAGCGCCCGGAGCATGGACCAGCTCCCCCAGGCCGCCCGGAACTACCTCAAGCGCATCGAGGAGCTTCTCTCCGTGCCCATCTGCATGGTGTCCGTGGGTCCAGGACGGGAGGAAACCATCGTTCTGCGCGATCCCATGAAGATCTAAGCCTGTTTCCGGCGTTCAATAACTTCATTTTTTAATAAAAAACGGCCCCTTGCCTGGCATTCCGGCAAGGGGCCGTTTTTCTTATCAAGAATGATTCTTGACTGTAATCCCCAGGTGCTTACTGTATATTCGACCCCTGCACGGAGGGGTCATAGCCTCAAGGGACGGGCGTGAGAAAGTATCCCCTTGCTTTCCGGTTCCCGTTCCGGCTCTTCCCCACAGAGGCCCCCAAGGCATCGGGGGCCTCCCTCCTTTCCTTTCCGTGATACCCGGAAGAAGAAGTAGAAAGCGGAAGCTGATCTTTGCTTCTATGCAAACGTCCAAAAGCGAAAGGGGAAGCCTGGCGGAGGCTTCCCCTTTCTCGCGATGACAGTATCGCCCCGATACGCAATGGGGGCGGCTCCCGGGTTCCGCTCTATTTTCTCGCCGCAGGAATCGGCCGCGCCGGGGAGGCGCGGAAGATACGGCTTGCGCGGATGATGCCTATGTCGGGAACCGCTTGCCGCACGCAACCGGATGCTTTTTGCCTGTTTCTTTTTTTTCAAGCCGGATGCAACGTTTTTTCGCCCCGAGAGCGCTTTGGGCAACGCAAACTGGTCACGGGGGCGGGGTTCGGGATTTCCTCCCGCCCCCGCCCCGAGGCAACCCATTCCTCAACCCGCAGCAACCCGAGGCTTTTCTTTCTCAGCTATCGCTACTTCGCGACCGAGTCGGCCTTCTTGTTGAACTCCTTCATGGCCGCGGTGAGCTTCTCGATGTCCTTCTTGCTGGGAAGGTCCAGCGCCTTGGTCACGGTGGATAGCACCTTGGCGGTCTGCTGACGGAGTGCGTCCTCGGCCTTGGTCCGGGCGGTCTTCACGGCCGCGGTGGCGCGCTCGGCGATCTTCTTTCCGTCCCCGGCGATTCCGTTCATGGCCTCGATGGCGTTCTTGCGAACCTCGGTGATGGCGGCCAGAGTGGACTTGCGCACTCCCTCCACGAACACGCGGCTGTTCTCGATGGTCTTCTTGCTGACGGTGTCCAGAAGTCCGCGGGGGTTCTCCATGGTCTTCTTCACGGCCACATTGTACTCCTTGAGGGCCGCGGCGGCGGAGACGCGGGCGGTCTTGATGCTTTCCACCACAAAGTAGGTGGCTTTCTCGTCCTTCTCCTGCTTGGGCACCATGTCGCCCACCACGGGGATCAGGGAGATGACCTTGCGTCCGTCTGCGACTACGCCGTCAAACGCCAGGACGGTGTTCTTGCGCACGTCCTTGGCCATGGTTACGGTATTGGCCATGGCCTTCTTCACCACCTTCTCGTTGTAGTCGTTGAAGGCTGCGGTGGCGTTGTCGGTGATCTTCTGGAAGGTCCGCACAACGTAGAAATCGGATGCGGCCTTCCCTGCTTTGGTTTTGGCGGTTTTCGCGGCTGCGGGCATGGTGTGTCCTCCTTGCTTGGTTGTTGGTTGCCGTGACGCCCCTCGTTTATCTGACGGTAGCAATATGACGCGCCGCGTCATTCCTGTCAAGTACTATTTTCCCCACAGCGCAACATCCCAGTATTTTTTTTATAACTATTTGTTTTTTTATAGTATTTTTAGAAAAAAGAATAGCTTTTGAGGAAATAGGAAGTCATTCAGACCTTTTTCCCATGCGCAGCAATGCTGACGCATTCGAGACATTAATAAAACTAGGAAAAAAGTATTAAAAATCCAGCGCGCATCCAGGGGAAGATCTGCGCCGCCCAGGGGCGCAAAAGCAAGGAGGGAAAGGGCCCGTCGCAAAGGAAGGGCATTTTGAAGTGGCGGAGCCCGTCGCGGAGACGGATCACCCCTCCCGTCCTCCGTGTCATCCCCTGCGGATCGGCAGAGGGGGCAGGGAGGGAAGGAAGGGCGAGGGGTGCCGTGCGGGGGAAATCACAGGGAACGGCGGGCCGCGATCAAAATCGCCGCCGCGCGCCTGCATTCCTCCTCCGTGGTGAAGCGCCCCAGGGATAAGCGCACCGTGCCCCGGGCCACCTCCTTGTCCACGCCCATGGCGGAGAGCACATGGGAGATCTTCCCGGCCCCGTGGTGGCAGGCGGCGCCTGTGGACGCATACAGGCCCGCCGCTCGGGAGAGGAGCGCGTCGGCCCACACGCCGGGAAAGGACACGAAAGCGGTGTTGGGAAGCCTCTCCGCTCCTTCTCCGTGCAGGACCAGGTCCGGAAACTCGGCTCGGAGAGCCGACACCAGCAGGTCCCGCAGGCGCGATAGACGCGGTGCGTCATAAGCGAGTTTCTCCCGGGCCGCGGTGAGAGCTGCGGCCAGCGCCGAGGCAAAGGCGACGTTTTCCGTGCCGGAGCGCAGGCCCCCTTCCTGCCCGCCTCCATGCAGGAGCGGGGTGAGCTTGGTGCCCGCACGCACGTAGAGCGCGGCCACGCCCTTGGGAGCATAGACCTTGTGCCCCACCACGGTGAGGAGGTCCGCGCCCAGGGCGCCCGCATCCACCGGCACCTTGCCCGTGCTCTGGGCCGCGTCCACGTGGAAGAGGGCCCCGTGCTTCCGGGCGATCCGGGCGGCTTCGGCGACGGGCTGGACCACTCCCGTCTCGTTGTTGGCGTGCATCACGGAAACGAGGGCGCAATCGTTCCCCACCGTTCCGGCAAGCCGGTCCAGGTCCAGCACCCCGCGCCGGTCCACCGGCGCGAAGGACACGGCAAACCCCAGCTCCATCAAAAAAAGCGCGGCGTTGGTCACCGAGGGGTGCTCCACCTCGGACACCACCACGCGCTTCCTTCCCGGGGGCGCGGACAAGGCCGCCCCTTTCACGGCCAGGTTGTTGGACTCGGACCCGCAGGAGGTGAACACGATCTCTTCCGGGGAAGCCCCCAGGGCCCGGGCCGTGTCCTCCCGCGCCCGGACCAGGGCTTTTTTCGCATCGGCGCCCAGGGGGTAGCCGGAGGAGGGGTTCCCGTAGCCGCCCAGGAAGAAGGGCTCCATGGCGGCGCGCGCCTCCCTGCACACGGGCGTGGTGGCGTTGTAGTCCAGGTAGATTCCTTCCCTGCTCTCATGCGCGGACATGGGGTCTCCTTCGCGGTTCTTCGTCCTTGCTTTGCCGCGGCCGGGCGGGGGGGGGCTGCGCCCGCCCCAAGCGCGCCGTTCTCTGCGGCACCTCTAAAGCTTCAGCGGCGCTCTTTTAAATACCAGAGGAAAGGATTTTGTGGGGCGAGGCCCCTATTCCCCTCTCCCCTGTGAAAGTGCTTTTAACCTATCTCAGAAATATTTTTTATAGGTCATATTTACATTTTATATATTTTTTCGAACAGAGATTTATTGTTCTGTAATTACAGGTTGTAAAGCTCAAGTGGCCGTCCTTGGATTCGCATCAATAAGTTTTGCGGAAAGGATGGCGGCCTTTGAGCCTGTTTCAAAAAGTTTTGCGGAAAAGGGGGAGGGGGTGCGGGGGA
>JBFMHL010000058.1:0-4054 GCA_040753055.1 Thermodesulfobacteriota bacterium
CCGGGCCTTCTCAAAATGCTCACATACAAACTGTATGCTCCGCTTTTTCGTCGGCCCGCGCCTTGCCCTGAAACGTGATCCGGGGTTATGAAACAGCTTCTGCGGATTTTCATTGTTGTACAGGCTTTTGGGAGAAAGGAAAGGAGTCGAGGATGAAGCGGTTTATGGGTGGGATGAGGAAGAGGGACCAAGGCTTCACGTTGATCGAGCTCATGATCGTGATCGCCATCATCGGGATTTTATCGGCCATTGCGGTGCCGAACTTCGTCCGGTATCGGCAGAGGGCCTACGATATCGTGGCCAACGCCGACGGAGCCAACATTTTCAGGGCGCTGACCGCCTGCAGGTCCGCCAACACGGCCACCGGAAGCTGCGATCTAAGTGTTTTGAACAACTATGGATACACGCCTTCCGACGGAGTGCAAGTCATTCTTTCCTTTTATTCGGGCCTTGATGTATTCAGCATCATTACCTATCACACGAACGGGACCAAAACCTATCGCGTGAACGCCCTCGGACAAGTATCCAGCGCCAACGGCATACCCTCGCCATAGAGGGAGAGGCATCGGGCTCGTTGGCGCGGTGATCGGATGGGCATAGCCAGGAATCACCGCGACTTTTTTTTAACCAGACGGATTTCGGAGTGGAAAACGGATGCAGGGCCCTTGGGGGCGGGAGGTGTTTTTTGAAAGAGATTTTGACGAACATCGTCGAGCTGTTCAAGCATCTTTGGGAAAACGCGCACGAATCCATTGACAAGGATTTCAGCAACGGCGGGGTCAAGAAGCTGATTCAGAACAAATATGTACTTGGCATGCTGGGCATTTTCCTCATCTGCCTGGTGATCCCCATGTTCGGCTCTTCGTCGGTAAACATGTCGTTCACCGGAGACACGAAGGAGAGTGGAATACCGGAGGTCGTGCTGAAAAGAGCCGTGATGGGGGAGTGCATGTACGCAGTCCAGGGGGAAGGTGAGATCTCGATAGGAAAAATCAAGGTGAAAAAGGTGAGCGCCGAGCAAGTGGACGGCCGGGCCGCGCAGCGCGTGGACTGGGAAGTGAAGGTGGGCGGCGGAAAGGACGGGAGTAAGCTCATGACGGGAAGCACCATCCTGCAACAAAGGGAGAAGGGATGGTACAAGTACACCCCGGAAGGCAACGTATGGAACAGGACCTAAGAAAGATCCCACGCATAAGCCACCGTTTTTGTTGAGAAGGAAAGGGGGCGGGCGAGTCCGGCTACGGTCCGTTCGTCCGCCCCCTGGCAAAAAGTTCTCCCCTCGCAAATTCGCATGCAATCCCGAGGACAGGCGTTTCCCTCGATCTTTTGAAAAGCTTGCCGTCCCCCGAACCGCCGCCCCGTCCCCCGACCGTTCGTTTCTTTGGGCCTTCCTTTGCGCCGACAGGGGTGTTCATCCGTCCGGACGATTGCGACATCGGTCCGTATGGGTGTATGGAGGAAGTGAACAGGCGCGACGCGGGAGTCTGACGCATAGGCCCCGGAAACGGCCCTCGGGGCTTTCACAAAATCCGGCGACGGTTTTTCATGGCGGCAAACACCCACGAGCAGGCGCTCAACAAGGTCCTGGACGACTCCCGCATGACGCGGGCCCACTGGAGGGTGTGGCTGCTCTCCGCCATGGGGGTCTTTCTGGACGGCTTTGACCTGTTCATCATCGGCGTGGCCATGCCGGTGATCCGGCAGGACCCCGGCTTCCGGGTGACGCCGGCCATGGAAGGGGCGCTTTCCGTTGCGGCGCTCCTGGGTGCGGTGGCGGGCGCGGCGGTCATGGGCTACCTCACCGACCGCTTCGGTCGCAAGCGCTTCTACATCGCGGACCTGGGCTTCGCCATAGCCGTGGCCATGCTTTGCGGGCTTGCCTGGAACGGGGAGTCGCTCCTTTTCTTCCGCTTCCTGCTGGGCGTGGCCGTGGGCGCCGATTACCCCATCAGCGCCTCCTACATCTCCGAGTATGTTCCCGCCCGCATCCGCGGCAGAATGATGATCGCGGGCTTTTCCTTCCAGGCCCTGGGCATGATCGCCGCCGCCATGTCCGGCCTCATTATCCTGGATCTCTTCCGAAACGACATCGCCCTGGCCTGGCGCTTCATGCTCATGCTGGTGGCCGCCCCCACCGCCGTGGTCCTCTTCTTTCGCCTGTCGGTGCCGGAAAGCACGCGGTGGCTGCTGGCCCACGGCAGGACCCGGGAAGCCGCCGACATCATCAAGCGCTTCGTGCCGGAGCGTACGGACCACGTGGAAGAGGTCGTGGCCTCGGAGATGCGGCAGATCGAAAACGCCCGGGAAAAGGAGCTGGGCTGGGGCTCCCTGTTCACTCCCGAGTACCTCCGGCGAACCGTACTGGTGGCCGGCCCCTGGTTCTTCATGGACATCGCCACCTACGGCATAGGCATTTTCACTCCGGTCATCCTTACGCAGATAGCCGGCCCGGGGGCAAGCCGGTCCTTTTTCGGAGAGGAGTGGAAGGCCGTGGAGGGGGCGGCCTTCGTGGACCTGTTCCTGGTGCTGGGCTTTTTCCTGAACCTCTACCTGGTGGAAAAGTGGGGCCGCATCCGGCTGCAGCTGATGGGTTTCCTGGGCATGACCCTGGGCCTGTGCCTGCTGGCCGCCACGTCCTTCCTGCCCGGCGGGGCCATCGCGCACATGCCGCTGGTGTTCACCGGCTTCATCGTCTTCAATCTGCTCATGAACATGGGGCCCAACTCCACCACCTACATCCTGCCGGTGGAGCTCTTTCCCACCAAGGTGCGGGCGTCGGCCCACGGGTTGGCCGCGGCCTGCGCCAAGGTGGGAGCCGCCTCGGGGGCGCTGCTGCTCCCCATCCTGGCGGCCTGGCCCGGCCTGGGCATTCCGGGCGTGTTGTTCCTGGTGGCGGGGGCGGCAATGGCCGGATTCCTGCTCACCGCCCTGTTCCGGGTGGAGACCATGGGCAGGTCCCTGGACGACCTGACCCCCTGGGAAGCGGGGGAGGCCCTGGAGCACGATTAGAAGCGAAAAAACGAAGAGGATTTTTTGCGGGGGGGATGCCTTTTGAATAAGCTGGCTTTTCTCCCTTCCTCTCTCCCTCGCGAAATGCCTTTCTTTCGAATTTTTGAGATGGCTTTTACTGCAAATCTGGGAGCGAAATGTGGGAGAACGCCATTTTGTCATGGAGGAGCAAGGCCCGGTTCTGGTGATCCGTCTGGCCCGGCCGGAGAAGAAGAACGCCCTTTCCTTCGCCCTCATGGAAGACCTGACCGCCGCGGCCCGGGGATTATCCGGGCGAACGGACTTAAAGGCCGTGGTGCTTGCGGGCTCGGAGGGCTACTTCACGGCGGGCATGGACCTGGCCGATCCTGCCGGGGCAGGGCTTGCCGGGGCCTCGCTTTCGGAGAAGCGGGCCGTGCTGGCCATTGCCCCGCGCCTCTGCCAGGCCCTGGAGGACATACCCCAGCTCACCTTCGCCGCCATCGAGGGCTTCTGCATCGGCGGCGGCGTTTCGCTGGTGAGCGCCCTGGATTTCCGGATCATGGCGCAGTCCTCCTATATCCGCGCCCCGGAGATAGATTGGGCCATGAACATGAGCTGGGCCACGCTGCCCCGGCTGCTCCACCTCATCGGGCCCGCCCGCACCAAGGAGCTGATCGTTTTCGGCGAGGCGGTGAAAGCCCAAGACGCCTTTTCCTGGGGTTTTGCCCAGAGGCTGTGCCCGGACGGGAGCGCTCTATCAACCGCTCTCGAAATGGCCCGGAAGGCGGCGCAGAAGCCCTTCGGGCCCGCCTCCATGACCAAGGCCACGGTGAACGCCCTGGCCACGGCGCTGGACCGCCTGGCCAGCCACATGGATGCGGACCAGTTTCTGCTCTCCGTAATGGAACGGGACAAGAAATAGGGGGCGTACGAGGGTATTCTCAACCCCATCCCGCGGCCCCGCATAAACTTTTTCCTATCCCGGCGAAGAGATTTTTGGCGGTATTATGGGCACAAAACCTCGAATGGCTGCCTTCTCACCTAGTGTAAAAAGTTTTGAGGAAAAGGGGGAGGGGGTGCGGGG
>JBFMHL010000058.1:4064-5662 GCA_040753055.1 Thermodesulfobacteriota bacterium
TTTTTGGTGTCTGGGGGGGGGGGGGGGGGGGGGGGGGGTAAACGGGGCCCCCGGGCGGCGTAGCCGCCTCGGGGTAAGGATAATCCAGCTTTTTCAAAAGGGGTTTTCCCCGCTGCCCCGCAAAATGCCTTTCTTTATTATTTTTGAGATAGTCTTGAACAACTCGAGATAGCTTTTATCCGTTCACCATGAAAAAGCCCGAGCAACTGGCGAGATTTCTATCCTATGCGTTGGGCCTGCGGCCCGACGAGTTCGGGCTCGTGCCCGAGGCGGACGGAAGCGTTTCCGTCAAGGAGCTTCTGGCGGCCCTGTCCGAGGACCCGGAGTGGCGTTGGGTGCGCCGGGCCCAGATCAACGAGGTGCTCTACTCGGTTGCCAAACCGCCCATCGTGCTGTCGGGCGAAAGGATACGGGCGGCGGCGCCTCCGCCACCGCCCGTCAAGGAGACGAACCCGCCCAAGCTTTTGTTCACCGCCATCCGGGAGCGGGCCTACCCCTTGGCCCTGGACGAGGGATACCGGCCCTCCGCCGGGCCGGTGGTGCTGTCGGGGGATTCCGAGCTTGCCCGGCGCATGGGAAAACGGCGGGGCAAGGAGATCCTCCTCGCCGTGAACACGGCCCGGGCCATGGAGAAAGGCATGGAGTTCCTGCGCCTCGGCGAGCTTCTGTTCCTATCCGAGCGCCTGGTGCCGGGAACATTCTCCGGTCCCGCGCTCCCCAAGCCCCGGCCCGAGAAGGCAGCGGCCAGGAAGGAGGAAAAGCCCGAGCCGCCCATGCACGGGAGCTTCTTCTGGCAGCCGGAGGAGATGCTGCGGGAAAAGACCGATACGAAACCCGTCGGAGGAAGGAAGAAGCGCACCTGGAAGGAGGAGCGGCGGAAGGGCAGGTGGAAGGGCGAGGAGGAGTGACGTGCGAGAGGGCGCCGAAAAAAGCTTGCCAATGGGAAGGGAATCACTACCTTAAAGTTGCTGTAAGATTGGAGGGAGCGGAGAGAGCCGGAGAACAGGAAAAAACTTCATCGCGCCAGGAAGGAGGCAAATCATGAGAGTTCTCGTTACCTATCATTCCGACACCGGCAATACCAAGAAAGTTGCGGAGGCCATCGCCGACTCGCTGCAGAAGAAGACCGGGGTGGACCTGGTGCCGCTCTCGGCAAAACCGCCCGCCGCCAATTACGATCTCTACTTCGTTGGCTTTCCCGTCAACGCCCACTCCATTCCGCACGCTGCGGAGTCTTATATGAAGTCGCTTCCAGAAGGCGCCTCCGTGGCCCTCTTCGCCACCCACGGATCCCTCCGGGGAGGCCCCTTGGCCAAGACGGCCTTTGAGCAAGGCGGAGCCATATTGAAGAAGGCGAAGCTGGTGGGCACCTTCGGATGCCGCGGGAAGGTGCGCCAGGAGATCATTGACGCCCTCATGCAGAAGCCGGAGCACCGGCCGTGGGCCGTCGAGGCCCAGGGCGCGTCGAGCCACCCGGATGAAAGCGATCTCGCGGACGCGGCCGCGTTCGCCCTGAAGATTTTCAACAAAGCAAACGCCTAAGCGATCCAAGAAAAAGCCGGGGGACCGTCGGCGGTCCTCCGGCTTTTTGCGTACCC
>JBFMHL010000059.1:0-2950 GCA_040753055.1 Thermodesulfobacteriota bacterium
GGCCCTCATCGCCTTCTCCATGTCGGTTTGCTTCCCGACCTCTATCCCCATGTCCTTCATCATCTTCTGCGTCTCGGGCGAAATCTGCGTCTGGCCGCCCATCTGCTTCATCATCTTCTCCATGTCCGGCGGCATCTGGCCCTGGGGCATGCTTCCCGGCTGGGGCATCCCCTTGGGCATGGTGCCCCCGGCCGGAAGGCCGGCCGCGGGGGGCGTGCTCACCTTTTTGTAGCCCGCGGGAATCTCGAACAGGCTCTTGGGCTGGGCGGCCACCTTGATGTTGGTGAGGAGCGTCGTCGTGCCGTCCTCCATCTGGGTCTTGACGGGCACGCCCAGCTCCTTGTCCATCCAGGTAAGGAGGGTTATCTCCTTCTTCATCTGGGACATGAACTTCTTGAACTCCTCGTCCTTTTCCTTTGCCATCTGGGCCGCCATGGCCTTCTGCAGGTCCATCTTCACCTGGTACTTCTCGCAGGCGCGGCCCTCCACCTTCTCTTCGCCCAACTTCTTGCGCTCCACGGACTTCTCCATGTCCCGCATGGTCATGGGCATCTTGTCGTTCTGGATTGCAGACTCGAAATAGGTCTTGTCCTGGTTGTTCAGCATCCAGGTGACGTTCTTGTCCCAGCGTACGATGGTGGAGCGCTGGCCCTCGTCGTAGCGGGCCATTTTCTTGGCCATGAACACCTTGGAGCGCTGCTCCATGCCCATGGGCCCCTTCACCACCTGGTCCGCGGAGAACTCCTTCTTCACGTCCTCGAAGGCCAGGGCGGACGATCCGGCCACGAGCGCCAACACCAGGACCAGGGTAACAAATGCTCTTCTCATGACTCCTCCATGGTATGATTGTTCCTCGGAATGATGCTCACTCCTTGATTTCCGGGGCCGGTTGCGCGGCCGTGACCCGCAGGGGGAAGCGCGCCTCGTTTCCCTGGGCGTCCCGGATGATGATCTCGCCGTCCAGGGGCTCCCGGGCCGTGATGCGCAGCGTGCGCTTGTCCACCATCTTCACCGACACCCGGCTGGACATGTCGAGCTCGTCGCCGAAAATCCCGATGTAGGTCTTGAACGGGCCCGTCCCCCCTTCGATGGTGATGACCGCCGACTGGCCCACGGCAAGCGCGTCGTTGTCGATGTGCGCCGTCAAGGGCTCGGCCGCGAATGCCGGGGCCGCCAGGGCGATAAGCAGCAACCAAACTATCATTGATCTTTTCATGCACCCTCCGCTTGTTTGCAGGTTATCTCCCGGCCTTACTTCTCCGGCGCAGGCGCGGGCGTGACCCGCAGGGGGAAGCGCGCCTCGTTCCCCTGGGCGTCCCGGATGACCACCGTCCCGTCCAGCGGCTCCCGGGCCGTGATGCGCAGCGTGTTCTTGTCCACCATCTTCACCGACACCCGGCTGGACAGGTCGAACTCGTCGCCGTAAAGCCCGATGAAGCTCTTGAAGGGGCCGGTGCCCCCTTCGATGGTGATGACCGCCGACTGGCCCACGGCAAGCGCGTCGTTGTCGATGTGCGCCGTCAAGGGCTCGGCCGCCGGCGCAGGGGCCGCCACCGCAACAAACAGCAACAGGACCAGCAATGCTCTTTTCATGTACCCTCCTTTTGGTCAGTCATAATATAAGTAGGGGGTGCATCCCGGAACGCACCCCCACATCTTGCGGCCCGAACAAACGCCCAAAAAACGAGTAATCAACCAGTATTTAAGCGCATATCACAGGTATGACACCGAAACAATGCGTGGTAAAACCACGACATATTGATGAAGGAAAAGAGCCCAACGCGAAGAAGCGTTAAACGCTTGTCATTCCTAGTGTCGTTTTCGGGAAGGATTTTGTTGACCGGCTGCATCCGGAAATGTGCGGACATCCTATAATAAATTGAAAATAATAGGATTACTGTCACCTGCATCCGCAGGGACAAACTCCGTGGGAATGAGGGCCGCCGCCTCCCCCCGGCTTTGCGGCGGGGGTTAGGACAATCGCTTGAAACAGAGCGGGCGGCCGGAGCCATGCCCCGCCGCCCGCATTCTTCCCGCAAGAAGGAGAAAGCCGCGCTATCCCCGCCCTCGGACCTCCCCTGCATTGATGCCGAACACCCCGCAAGTGTTGGAAAAGATCACCGGCTCCAGGGCCTCCGGGTCCTTCTCCAGGACCTCGCAGACCTTTCGGAAAACGCTGGCCACGAAGGCCGGCTCGTTTCTACGGTGCTTGTTCCGTTCCGGGCTGGGGGTGAGGTAGGGCGCGTCCGTCTCCACCAGGATGCGATCCTCCGGGATGAGCGGCAGAAGCTCCCGCAGGCCCTCACCCCGCGCCTGTTGGGTCACCACGCCCGTGATGCCGATCATGAAGCCCAGGTCCAGGTACTCGTAAAGCTCCTCCCTCGTGCCGGAAAAGCAGTGCACCACGCCCCGGCGTTCCGGCAGGTTCGCCTTGAGTATCTCCAGCAGCCGGCCGCCCGAGCCCCGCTCGTGCAGGATCACGGGAAGACCGAGGCTCTGCGCCGTGGCAAGCTGCCGGGCGAACCAGCGTTCCTGGACCTCCTTCGGCGAGTACATGCGCACGAAATCAAGCCCCGTCTCGCCCCAGGCCCGGACCTTGGCGTGCCGCGACAAGACGGCCAGCCGCGCAAGCCCTTCCTCGGTCAGGCTCTGCGAATCATGGGGGTGCACCCCCACGGAAAGGAACCAGTCCGGGTAGCGCTCGGACAGCGCGATGGCGTTCCCGCAGCTTTGCTCGGTGATGCCGGCCACCATCACACCGCAGATGCCCGCAGCGCGGGCGCGGTCCATCATCTGGTCCCGGTCGGAGTCGTAGTCTTTTCCTTCCACGTGGCAATGGGAATCGAAGAGCCGCATCAAAACCTCATAAAAAGCTATCTCAAAAATAAGAAAGAAAGGCATTTCGCGGGGGAGGGGTGAAAACCCCTTTTGAAAAGAGTGGCTTTTCCCC
>JBFMHL010000060.1:0-7672 GCA_040753055.1 Thermodesulfobacteriota bacterium
ATGCAGAAACCCATAGCACTAGACAGAGAAAAAGTCTAGTTTTGATTTTCTTTTAATATCAATATATTGTAACTTTACCCGGCGAAGGGCACAAAATCCTGGGCTCTACCCCCCCCTGAACGCTTACCTGAAATCATTTTGAAGTCGATAGGCTGGGATAGGAGAGGCACGAGTTGCGGGTCTTGATTCCCAAGCTGGATGGCAGCCCGCTTTAGATCCCTCTTCGATCTGATCGTGCAAGGAGGCCCAAAAGTCGCCCCTTCGATATCGAGCATCTTCATTTTCGTTGCTAAGCCACCGTGAGCGGAGAAACCTCCCGGCTTGCTGCCGGACGCCAAAACTCGGTGACAGGGAATAATAAGAGGGATTGGGTTTTTACTCATGACTCGCCCAACCGCCCGGGCCGCACCTGGATTACCAGATATTTCAGCGAGTTGTCCGTAAGTGACCGTTTGGCCGGCAGGAACTGCCCTCGCAGCGTCATAGACCTGTTTGGCAAATTGGCCGGCCGCTTCAACGTCCAAATCAATGTCCTGAAAGTCCTGGGCTTGTCCCTTGAAGTGCAGTTTTACACGTTTGATAATTTCACCAATCCACGATGGGATAGTGCTCGCCTTATATGTCGCAGTTCGTCCGACAATCCGCGCCTCCGTTAGCTGAGTGGTGGCTTCAGGAAGTTGAAAGCCAATCACTCGAGGGCTTTCATTCGGACGGCTGGGCTCTTTCCACGCTATACCGCAGGTCCCTAATTCTGTGTCAAAAAGCGTATATTTTGCTGAACTCATGGGCGCCTGTCCTCTCAATAGGTTAAATCATTTTCATTTCTGACCTATTAATTTCGGGCCCCGGCGATGGGTTGCTGGTTCACCTCGGCCACTACCACTCACCGTCCGCACGGAGATGGCCGCCTGCTCCCTTTAGCGAAGGCGGTTTCTCCTTTTCCCGGCCCTTTTTCTGTTTTCCATCGGGGAGCGGTTCGCGCGTGCTTTTCTTCTTGTTTGGCCGCGGGTTTCACGGCATAGGCTTTGGGGGGGCCGCCGGGATGCCGGCCGGCTATAGAAGCTGTTTCATAACCCCGGATCACGTTTCAGGGCAAGGCGCGGGCCGACGAAAAAGCTGAGCATACGACTTGTATGTGAGCATTTTGAGAAGGCGAAGGAACGTCGCCCTGGGGCGTCAGACGGGGTTATGAAACAGCTTCTGATCACTTGACGCCCTTGCGGAAATCGGCCAGATGCTGCAGCATCTCCTCCAGGAGCTCGGCCGGGTACAGGTCCCCGGCGAAACGGCCCCACACCGGATGGGTCCTTTTCTTGAAGTCGGCCAGGGTTTCGGGGCTGAGCTCCTCCAGGTGCACGCCGTACTCTTCCAGGGCCTTCATGCCGATGCGGACCTCTTCGCGGGTGGCGCTGATGAACTCGTTCTCGACCGCGCCGCGGCCCACTTCCAGGTTGTCCCTGTACTGCCGGGGAAGCTGGGTCCATGCGTCCCGGCTCACCAGCAACAGGGCCGGCGAGTAGCGCATCTTCCAGGGGGTGACGTACTTGACCAGAGTGTGCAGCTGGGCCCCGATGCAGCCCAGCACGGGCATGATGCTGGAATCAATGATGCCGGCCTTGTAGGCCGCGATGCCATCCATGGTGGACAGGGGGACGGGAGTCGCGCCCAGGGCCTCGAGCCCCGCCATCTCCACCGGGCCGAACCAGGTCTGGATGCGGGAGCGCCGAAAAGCATCCACAGAGGTCATGGGCCTTTTGGTGGAAAACACCGGGTCGAAGCCCGTCTCCAGCCATAAAAACAGCTTGTATCCGTCCTGGGAGAAGTAATGGTCGAAGGTGGAGTACATGACCTTTCGGACGTAGTCCACCTCGTCGTAGCTCTTAAACAGAAAGGGGAGCCCCAGCACGTTGAACTCCGGGCAGGCGATATAGGCCCCGGCCCCGGAGATGCCCGCTCCCTGGAGCTGGCCGAGGCGCATTTTCTCCAGATACTCCTGGTCGTTGCCCAGAACCCCGCCCCAGTAGATCTGGAGCTTGAGGTTGTCGTCCGTGCTCTTTTCAATCCAGGGAATGACCAGGTTCCTGGTCTGGATCGCCCAGCCGATCTGCTTGGGCGCCACGGTGGCGATCTTCCATCGCGTCATGAACGCGGCCCCGGCCTTACCCGGCGGGAGCAATGCGGCAAGAAGGCACCCAGCCACGAGAGCAACGGGAATGCAGCCCTTTTTCATCGGCGTCGCCCTTGTGTGCGGGCTTGTTGGCGGGAAAGGCCCCGTGCCTCCCGGGGTGATGCACTCCGGGGTGCCGGGCCTGCTGCCTGATACGGCGAATTGACCTTCAACTTACCTTTTCGTGCGGAACATTTCAACCAGGACCCTGTAAGGGGATGAGGGGCTGTTTCCAAAAAAATTCGGTACGAGATGAGGCGAAAACACCAAGGGCGAGGAAGCGGGTGGAAAAGAACTTTCACCCCGGGGAAAGCATCGTTCTTGGCAAGAATGCCCGGGCGATGGTCTTAATACTCTGTCACGGATTCAGAGGGGATTCATGAAGCGGTACGCGGATGCGAGCCTAAGGAAGAGGGCTTCCTTTTCCCTGCCGAGACTGTTCGTTCTTTTCCTGATCCTTCTTCTCGCCTCCTGCTCGGGGCTGCACCAAAGGCTGCCGGACGGCGGCCGGGCCTGGGCCATCGAGCCCCTCCCCGAGACCGTTCGCAAGGAGATGGCCGCATGCTCCTGGCGGCCCGGATGCCCCGTGGGCCCCGAAAATCTTGTTCTGCTCCATGTGCTCTATCTCGGCTTCGACAAGGAAACCCATCCGGGCGAGCTGGTGGTGGACAAGGACGTGGCCGCCGAGCTTCGGGACATCTTCCGCGAGCTTTATGAAAGCAGGTTCCCCATCCGCCGGATTGCGCGCATCGAGCACTACAACGGAAGCGACGATGCCTCCATGGCTGCGGACAACACCTCGGCCTTCAACTGCCGCCCCGTAACCGGGGGAACCGGCTTTTCCCGGCACAGCTTCGGCCGTGCCGTGGACCTGAACCCGGTGGAGAACCCCTTTGTCAAAAGCGGAACGGTGCTCCCGGCCCAAGGGGCCGCCTACACGGATCGGGACAGGCCCGCCGAGGGTATGATACAAAAGGGGGACGCCTGCTGGCAGGCCTTCGTCTCCCGCGGCTGGGAGTGGGGCGGGGACTGGAACACCCTGAAGGACTACCAGCATTTCCAGAAAAAATGACCTTGGCCGTGCAGGAAAGGAAGCCTCCAATGAACAGGACCGCCGTCAAGACCCTCATTTTCACCGTCGTGGTTCCCGGCACCGCCGCCGGGCTGATCCCCCTGCTGGTCTGGATGGACGCGGGCGGAATCCGGGAAACAGCTCATCCCCTGGTGCAAGCCGCGGGATGGGCCGTCCTGGGCCTGGGGCTCGTGCTCTACGCTCTGTGCGCCTGGGACTTCACGGTTTCGGGAAAGGGCACCCCCCTCCCCCTGGATGCCCCCCGCTTCCTGGTGGAGCGCCGCCTTTACAAGCACCTGCGAAACCCCATGTACGTGGGCGTGCTTTCCATCATCCTGGGTGTCGCCTTCCTGGCCGACTCCGCCCTGCTCTTCCTTTACGCCGCCCTGCTCTTCTGCCTCTTCCACTGCTTCACCGTCTTCTACGAGGAGCCCGCCCTGGCCCGGAAGTTCGGAGAGTCCTACCTGGAGTATTGCCGGAGCGTACCCCGTTGGGTCCCGGCCTTCATAAACGGCGTTGCCGGAAAGGCCCCGCAGGAAAGATAGCTTTCCTGCCCTCTCTAAAAGCTATCCTAAAAATAAGAAAGAAAGGCATTTCGCGGGGGAGGGGGGAAAACCCCTTTTGAAAAGAGCGGCTTTTCCCCCCTCCCCCGCACCCCTTCCCCCTTTTCCGCAAAACTTTTTGAAGCAGACCCAATGACTGCTATTCGAGGTTTGCTGCCCATAATAGCGGTAAAATCGTTTTCTTTGGGAAAGCAAATAGTATTCAAAAAGCTACTATTCTCCAGAGAAACTATTTTAAGATGAGCTCTAAAGCTTGAATCCGTGTGCGGCCCCATGCGGCCCCGAAGGGTGGAACAAGACGTTCACCATGCCTGTCGGGAAAGTGCCCCCATGACACCTCCGAACACCCCTGTCAAAACCTGGATCATGGCGCTGAGGCCCAAGACCCTCCCGGCCGGCGCGGCTCCGGTCATTCTGGGGGTCGCCTTGGCCTACGGGTCCGGAATCCATGTGCCGACGGCGCTCTGCACCCTGGTCTGCTGCCTCCTTCTCCAGGCCGGGGCCAACCTGGCCAACGATTACTTCGACTCCCGGCACGGCGTGGACGGGGACGACCGGCTGGGGCCCATCCGGGTGACCCAAGCGGGCCTCGTCGCCCCCGGCAAGGTCCGGGCCTCGTTTTTGTTCTGCTTCGGCCTGGCGCTTCTTTTGGGTGCGGGCCTGGCCTTGCGCGGCGGGGCGGGAATCGTGGCGGTGGGGCTTGCGGCCCTCTGTGCGGCCTACCTCTACACCGGCGGCCCTCGGCCCCTTTCCTACATGGGGCTGGGGGAGCTTCTCGCCTTTGTTTTTTTCGGGCCTGTGGCCGTGGCCGGCACCTTCTACCTTCAAACCCTTTCGTTGTCCTGGCGGGCCGTTTTCGCGGGCGCCGGGCCGGGCTTCCTGGCCGCGCTGCTGATGTCCGTGAACAACCTCCGGGACATCGCCTCGGACATGCGCACGGGCAAGCGCACCGTTGCCGTTCTGCTGGGCGAAAGCCGCGCGCGGCTTTTTTCCCTGGCGCTGCTGGGCGCGGCCTGCATCGTTCCGGCGGCCTATCTTTGCTTCTATCCGGGAAGCCCGGCAGTGCTCCTGGCCCCGCTTTCCGCGCTCCTTTTCTTCCGGGACTTTCTCCGCGTCGCGCGCGGGCCTCTCGATGCCCGCCTCAACCTGTCTCTCGCCGCCACCGGGAAATACCTTTTCGTCTACTCCGTCCTTTTTTCCGCGGGGGTCATCCTGTAATGAAGATTTCCCTCCATGCCTTCTGCCTGGCCTTGCGCGGTCCCCTGTCGGCGGGCGGCAAAAGCGTGGCTGAGCGGAAAGGCTTCCTGGTAAGGATCGCGGACGAGGACGGAAAGGAGGGGTGGGGAGAGGCGGCCCCTCTGCCGGGCCTGGACAAGGAGGCCCTGGAGGAGTGCCGCCAGGGCCTTCTCTGGGCCGCCCGGCACCTGGCTTCCCGGAAGGCCCCGGAAACCGCGGACCTCTGCGCCCCCTTTTTCGGCGCGCATCCCGCGCCGCCGGACCTGCCGCCCGTGGCTGCCTTCGGAGTGGAGAGCGCCTTGCTGTGGCTTCGGGCGGTTCGGGGGAAACTCGCGGCTCCGGCCTTTGGGCGGTGGGCGGCGGAGGGGCTTTCCGTCCCGGTGAACGGGCTCTTTGCGCCCCCGGAATCCGACGAAGAATCCGCCCGCCGGATGCGGGAGCTTTCGGATGCGGGCTTTACCACGGTCAAGGTGAAGATCGGGCGCCATGACCCGGAACTGGAGATCCGGAGAGTTCGGGAGCTGTGGAGCTTTTTCCGGGGCCGGATCGTCCTGCGCCTGGACGCCAACCGCTCGCTCACTCCCGCGCTGTACCGGCGCTTTTTCGACGCCCTCCGGGACATGGCCGTGGAGTATGTGGAGGAGCCCCTGCAGGAGTCCTTCGGCTTTGTCGAGGCAGGGGCCGTCCCCTGGCCGCCGGCCCTGGACGAGTCCCTGGGCGCCTTTCTCGATCCCCGGAAGCCGGACCCGGCACGGCTCCCTCAAGGCCTGGCCGCGGCGATCCTCAAACCCGGCTCTTTTCCCGGCGTCGCCGGCCTGCTGCGAGCCGCCCGCGCCTTGAAGGCAAAAGGCACAAAGGTGGTTTTCAGCTCCTCCTTCAACACCGGCGTCGGGGTGGCGACCCTGGGGCTGCTGGCGGCCCTGGCGGGATGCGAATCGGCCCAGGGGCTGGACACCCTGAAGTATCTGGACGGCGATGTCCTGGCTTGCCCCGTACCGATTGCAAAGGGTTTCCTTACGATTCCCGCGGCCTTTTTCTCCGCCGGACTTCCCGTGGACCTTGCCGCGCTCCGGGAGGCCGGAGCATGAAGGAGCCTTTTCTCCGCGACGCATCCCTGGACATGGAGGCCGTGTTCGCCTCCTGGGCCAGGAACCCCGCCCTGGTGACGCCCGGCGGCATGCTCTCCTTCGCGGACCTGGCGGAGGGGCTATCCGGCCTGCGCTCCGCGCTTCTAGATCACGGCGTGCGCCGCGGCATGCGCGTGGCCCTTCACGAGGCGAACTCCCCGCTCCATTTTTTCTTGCTGCTGGCCGGCTGGTCCCTGGGCTTCTCCCTGGTGCTCCTGGACCCCAAGGCCCCGGCGGCCCGCGCCTTGTGCGGAGTGCTGCCGGACCTCCTCATCTCCCGCGAAAAAGACCCCGGCCCGGACGGCGTCCGGACCCTCTCCCCGGACCTCTTTTCTTGGGGCGCGGGCTTTCCGCGGAAGGCCGCGCCGCTATCGCCCGTGCCTTTGCGCCGGGAAGCCTCGGTGGTGTTCACCTCGGGCAGCACCGGCGCGCCCAAGGGCGTGGTCCATACGGTGGGAAACCTCTACTACAGCGCCCTGGGGACCATCGAGCTCCTGGGGCTTGCGCCGGGGCATCGCTGGCTCGTGAGCCTGCCCCTTTTCCACGTGGGCGGATTGCTCATCTTCGTGCGGACCTTTCTTTCTGGGGCCGCCGCCATCGTCCACGGCGATCCGGGCCGCCTGGAGGAAGCGATCTCCGCGCATGCGCCCGAGTTCCTGTCCTTGGTGCCTTTGCAGCTCTCGCGGCTCCTGGGCTCCCCGGAAGCGGTACGCGGGCTTGCGTCCGCGCAGGCCGTGCTCCTGGGCGGCGGACCCTGCCCGGCAGGCCTTCTCAACCGGGCCCTGGACGCGGGCATTCCCGTTGCGCCCACCTACGGCTCCACCGAGGCCGCCTCCATGGTCACGGCCGCTCCGCCCGGAGCCCCGCGCCGGGAGATCCACACCGCAGGAAAGCCGCTTGCCCACCGCGAGCTCTGCATCAATTCGGACGGCCTCATCGTGCTGGGGGGCAAAACCCTGTTCCGGCACTATCTCGCGGGCGGTGTGGAAGTAGAAGGCGCGCCCGGCGGCAGATTCACCACCACCGATCTGGGCGCGCTGGACCCGGACGGAAACCTCCGGGTGCTGGGACGCAGCGACCAGGTGTTCATCTCGGGCGGAGAGAACATCAACCCCTTCGAAATCGAAAGCGCCCTGGCCGAAACCGGCCTGGTGAAGGAGGCCGCGGTGGTGCCCGCGCCCCATCCGGAGTTCGGGAAAACGCCCTGGGCCTTTGTGGAAACCGAAGGCGCGGTGGACGAAGCCGCCCTCAAGGCCGCATTGCGGAAAATCCTTCCGCCGTTCAAGATCCCCAAGAGGATTTTGCCCTTTCCCGCGGAAGAGGAGGGCGGCATGAAACGCAGGCGCAAGGACCTGGAAAGCCTGGCCGCGCAGCTGGCCGGCCAGGGCGCATGAGAACAGGCGGGGACTATAGGCGATCTTAAAATTAATAACGAAAGGCATTTTGGGGGGGGGGGGGGGGGGGGGGGGGGGGGGGGGGGGGGGGGGGGGGGGGGGGGGGGGGGGGG
>JBFMHL010000061.1:0-11351 GCA_040753055.1 Thermodesulfobacteriota bacterium
GCTCTCCCTGGCTTCCGGCGTTCCGGCCCCAAAAATCGTATTTGTAAAAGATAAGGAAGGAAAGCCGGAGGTCGCCGGGCCGCCGGAAGCCTGCGGCCTTGTTTTTTCCGTCACCAACACCGACGGTCTCGCCATGACCGCCGTGGGCCGGGCAAGCATCCTGGGCCTGGATGCCGAGCCGAAGGGCCGCCGGGTGGAGATGCGGGCGGTTTCACGCTACTTCCACCCGGAGGAAAAGCTGGCCCTTGCCGGACTATCGGACGCGGCCGCTATGCAAAACCTGCTGGCCCTCTGGACCCTGAAGGAGGCCTTTGCCAAGGCCTTGGGCAAAGGCCTGTCCCTGTCCCTTGCCAAAACCCTTTTCAGCGTTGACCCGGACGGGCGGGTTGCGGTTTCCTTCGCCCCGGACCTGGGCCAGGACCCGGGCGCCTGGACCTTCACCCTCTTCCAGCCCACTCCGGACCACCTGGCCGCCCTGGCGGTCCGGTCGCCTGCAAAGCCCGCCGTCCGGCTTCTCGATCTTTCAGGCCAACCCGACCTTGTCGAACCTTAGGCCCCTCAACGATCCCGGCAAGCCGTCCCAACCGGTGTCGGCCGCTTCCCGTTCCTCGTGGTCCGGGCCAAAAGCCCCGGTGAACTCCTTTTAAAAAGCCCTTACTGCATAAAACTTTTGGGAATGAGGGGAGGGGACGCGGGAAAGAATTTTCTTCCCTTTCCCGCAAAAGCCTTTTCTTCCTTTAGGGGCTGTTTCCTGAAAATAATCGTTATGAGATGAGGCGAAAACGCCAAGGGCAAGGAAGCGGGTGGAAAAAAGGACGCAGCCCGGGTGTCGCCACGTCGAGGACTTTTTCCGCCGGATGACACCGTCATTGGCGTTTGCAGCTCATTGCGATAGAATTTAAAAATAGCCCCTAATTGAATTGCAGACTCGCCTTGGCCCCGCAGAGGAGCTCCACGGCCTGGGTTCCGGTCACCACCTTCACCTCGGGCATGAGCTTGCTCCTGTCCACCTTGTTGTGGTCCAGGCAGGCGCCGCAGGCGTAGATCTCGCCCTCGGCCGCGATGTAGGACTCCATCAGGTCCTCGCAGGCGGCAAAGGGTGCGCCCACGTCCACGCTATCCACGTAACCTTCCGATGCGTTGTGGACTCCCTCCACCATGAGCAAGAGCGCGGTTTTCTTTCCCAGGGTCCGGGCCGCCAGGGCCAGGGTGAGCGCCACGGTGAGCCTTCCGGGCTCGGTTTTTCCAACGGAGATGGTGACCAGAAAATCGTGGGGGGCGTTCATGGGCTTCTCCTGTAAAGGGGTTTGCGGAAGCGATCGGGCAGCCGGCTGGAAGGGGGCCGGGAGCTTACCCCCCAAAATATACTTACTCTTTTTGAATTGTCACACGCCGGAGCGGAGCTTGCGGGCGTCGCCCACCCGCAGGGTCACGCGGCCGGAGTCGAACCATTCCAAAAGCGGAATCACGAACTTGCGCGAGGCGCCGGTCATGTCCTTGAACTCGGGGGTTGTGATCTCTCCGTGCTCCCGCAGGTAGGCCACCAGGCGCTCCTTGAGCGCCGCCATTGCGGCCGCATCGAAGTAGAGGTCCTCTTTCACCTTCACCAGGGACTTTTTCTCCACCAGGTGCCCCAGGACCTCCTTCACCGCCTTGGGCTCGGCCGAGAACTTTTCGCAGAGCTCCTTCACGGTGGGAGGAGTGAGCCCGGATGCGGCGTAGTCCTTTTCCACGCGCCCGGTCAGGTCCGCCTGCTCGCGGCCCAAAGAGACGCTGTGGCCGGCCAGGCGTACCGAGTCCTGGTCCACCAGGACCCGGTTCTCTTTCTGCAGGGACTCCAGGAGAAGGAAGAAGGCCTTGGCGGCCAGGAAGGGGGCGATGCGGCTCTTGAGCTCCTCCTTGGGCATGCCCGCCTTGATGGGGTTGGCCTCGTGGAATGCCTTGATCTCGGCCTCGGCCCGGTCCATGAGCCCTGCCAGGGTCCGGGCGTGGAGATAGGTCCGCGTCTCCTTGTCCACCGTGATGAGGGTCTTTTTGGACAAATGGTCCGCAAGGATCTTCTCCAGCCTTTTTTCCGGCAGGTTGGTCATGATGAGGAGCTCGGCGAAGCTTGCGCCCGCGTACTCGCTGGCCAGCACGGCCAGGGCCGCAAGCTCCTCGGGGGAGGCCGAGGCCAGCCGGGCCAGGTTCTCGCTCACATCCTTGCGCATGCGCTTGTGCTTCCGGGCGATGGGCGAAACCACCCCGCCGCCGCCGATGGTGGCAACGGGCGAGTAGGCCCGGATCACGAAGCGGTCGTTCCGCACCAGGGCCACGGGCGTTTCCAGGCGCATCTGGACCACGGCGCCTTCTCCGGGCAGGAGCTCGTCGCGGTCCAGGAGGACCACCTTGGCCATCACCTCGGAGGTTCCGGTGTGGAAGCGGACCCGGGCGTTGTTCTTCAGGGGCCGGGGGGTGGTGGTGAGGAGCGAGAGCTCCACGTCCACCATGTAACCGGGCTTGAGGCTGCCGGGGTAGGCCACCACCTGCCCGCGCTCGATGGCCTCCTTTTCCAGGCCCTGGAAGTTGATGGCGGTGCGCTGTCCCGCCAGGGCCTCGTTCACCGACTGGTTGTGCACCTGGAGGCCGCGCACCTTGCTCTTGACGCCGGTGGGATAGATCTCCACGGAATCGCCCACGGCCACCTTGCCGGAGGTGAGGGTGCCGGTGACCACGGTGCCGAAGCCCCGCATGGTGAAAACGCGGTCCACGGGAAGGCGGAAAAGCGACAGGGCGGCGGGCTCGGAAACCTCGCGGCAGATCTCCTCCAGGGTCCGGGTGAGCCGGTCCAGGCCTTCCCCGGTGACGGAGCTGACGGGAACGATGGGCGCTTCGGCCAGGAAGGTGCCGGCCACGAACTCCCGCACGTCCTCGGTCACCAGCTCCAGCCACTCGGGGTCCACCATGTCGGTCTTGGTAAGGACCACCAGGCCTTGGCGCACGCGTAAGATGGAGCAGATGTCCAGGTGCTCGCGGGTCTGGGGCATTACGCCCTCGTCCGCGGCGATGACCAGCGCCACCACGTCAATGCCCGTGGCCCCGGCCACCATGTTGCGCACGAACTTCTCGTGCCCCGGAACGTCCACGATGCCGATGCGCTGGCCGCCGGGCAGAACGAAGCTGGCGAACCCCAGCTCGATGGTGATGCCCCGGAGCTTCTCCTCCTTGAGGCGGTCCGTGTCCACGCCGGTGAGCGCCCGGATCAGGCTGGTCTTTCCGTGATCTATGTGTCCGGCGGTGCCGAGGACGATCTGTTTCATGGGTTTTCCGATGGATGTGGATCCGAGGGCGGCCACCCTATTTTTTCTGCGAAGGGCCCGGGCCGTCCTTTTTCCGGTTGAAGGCCTCCTTCACGTAGGCAAGCCCCAGGAGCAGCGCCGCAAGGCCGGGCGCGGCCCACACGGGCGCTCCCGGATAGAAGAAGTGCAGCATCAAAAAAGCTATGATGAGCGATGCCACAAGCCTGATGGCGAGAACCGGCACGAAAAGCCCTCCTTGAAAAAAAATACGCTCCGCCGATGCCTTTTTTCGGGCGTTCCGGCGCGCGGGCAAACTCTTCACCGTCACTGGGGTATACCGGCTTGCCGGGGATCGAGTCAATGGTAACTTGCCCCGGCTGCGGCCTTGACACGAAAAGGCCTCCGTGTGAAAAGGGGCTCGCCGGAAAGCGATAGGCGAAGCACCGATTCACGCAAGGAGAAAAACCATGGCGCGAGTGTTGATCATCGGAGCGGGAGGCGTGGGCAGGGTGACCACCCACAAGTGCGCCCGGGCCGCGGACATCTTTTCGGACATCATGCTGGCCAGCCGGAACCGCGACAAGTGCGACGGCATCGCCGCCGAGCTTTCCCGGCCCATTCAAACCGCCCGTGTGGACGCGGACAACGTTGCCGAACTCTGCCAGCTCATCCGTAGCTTCCGCCCGGACGTGGTCATCCACGTGGCGCTCCCCTACCAGGACCTCACCATCATGGAGGCCTGCCTGGAAACCGGCGTCCACTACATAGACACCGCCAACTACGAAGACCCCAAGGCGCTCACCTTCCGCTACAAGGAGCAGTGGGAGTTCAACGAGCGCTTCGCAGCCGCCGGCATCACCGGCCTTCTGGGCTGCGGCTTCGACCCCGGCGTCACCAACGCCTATATCGCATACGGGCTCAAAAAGTACTTCGACGAGATCCGTTTCGTGGACATCATGGACTGCAACGCGGGCGACCACGGCAAGCCCTTTGCCACCAACTTCAACCCGGAGCTCAACATCCGGGAGATCACCCTGCCCGGCCGCTTCTGGGAAAACGGCTCGTGGAAGGAGATCCCGGCCATGAGCGTGCACAAGCCTTTCGACTTTCCGGAGATCGGCGAGCGCGAGATGTACCTCCTCTATCACGAGGAGATGGAGTCCCTGGTGCGCCACATCCCTGGCCTGGTCCGCATCCGCTTCTGGATGACCTTCTCCGAGAAGTACCTCACCCATCTGCGGGTCCTGGAAAACGTGGGGCTCACCTCCATCGAGCCCGTCATGTTCCAGGGGCGGCCCGTCATCCCCCTGGAATTTTTGAAGGCCCTGCTGCCCGACCCGGCGTCGTTGGCCGCCAACTACAAGGGCAAGACCAATATCGGCTGCATGATGCACGGGGTAAAGGACGGCAAGGAAAGAAGCTACTTCATCTACAACGTCTGCGACCACGAGGCCTGTTACCGCGAAACGCGTTCCCAGGCGGTCTCCTACACCGCGGGCGTCCCGCCGGCCGTGGGCGCCATGATGCTGGCCACGGGAGCATGGAACAAGCGCGGCGTGGTGAACGTGGAAGAGCTGGACCCGGAGCCTTTCCTGATGAAGCTGGCCCAGGTGGGCCTGCCCTTCACCGAGGTGTTCCCGGACCAAACGGCGTCTTAAAAAGCTTTGAATGAATGGAAGTTTTCGAGGGGGCGGTTTCAGCGCCTATCCGGGATGAAAACTTTATCCATGACCTTCGACCCTTACAGCGTGCCGAGCCCCTGCTACGTGGTGGACGAGGCCTTGATCCGGCAAAACGCCGAGCTTCTGGCCTCGGTTTCCGAGCTCTCCGGCTGCCGCGTCCTGCTGGCCCTGAAGGGCTTTGCCACGTTCTCCCTGTTTCCGCTCCTGCGGGAGTATCTCTCCGGGGTCTCGGCCAGCTCGCTCCATGAAGCGCGCTTAGGGAGAGAGGAGTTCGGCGGCGAGGTCCACTTGTGCGCGCCCGCGTTCCGGCCCGACGAGTTCGAGGCGCTCTGCGGCCTCTGCGACCACATCGTGTTCAACTCCTTCTCCCAGTGGCGGCTCTTCCGCGAAGCCGCGCTCTCCCGCAACATCGTCTGCGGCATCCGCGTGAACCCCGAGCATCGGGAGGTGGAGACCGCCATCTACGACCCCTGCGGCCCCTGCTCGCGGCTGGGGGTCACGGAGAAGAGCTTCGAGCCGGAAGAGCTTGCCGGCATCACGGGGCTGCACTTCCACAACCTGTGCGAGAAGAACGCGGACTCCCTGGCCCGGACGCTGCCGGTCTTCGAAAAGCGTTTCGGCCGCTTCCTGCCCGGCCTTTCCTGGGTCAACTTCGGCGGCGGGCACCACATCACCCGGCCCGGCTACGACGTGGAGCTTCTGGTCCGCCTGGTCTCGGACTTCCGCAAAAGATACGGGCTCACAGTCTACCTGGAGCCCGGCGAGGCCATTGCCCTGAACACGGGGGTCCTGGTGGCCACGGTGCTCGATATCGTGAAAAACGACATGGATATCGCGCTCTTGGACACCTCCGCCGCGGCGCACATGCCCGACGTTCTGGAGATGCCCTACCGGCCCGAGATCACGGGCGCGGGAAAGCCCGGAGAGCTTGCCTGCACCTTCCGCCTGGCCGGCCCCACCTGCCTGGCCGGCGACGTCATAGGCGACTACTCCTTTGCCGAGCCGCTACGGCCCGGGGACCGCCTGGTCTTCCACGACATGGCCCACTACACCATGGTGAAGAACAACACATTCAACGGCATCAACCTCCCGTCCATCGCCATACGCGAGGAGACGGGGGCCGTGAAGGTGGTGAAAACCTTCGGCTACGAGGATTTCCGGAGCCGGCTTTCCTGATCCCCGAGGGCCGCCCGCCTTGACCCTCCTTCGCTTCCTGTGCTATTCCCGGCGCATATTTCCCGGATTCCAAACTTGCCCTTCACCCCAAGATCAGGTTTGCCGGACTTCATTTAACAAGCTATTATTACAGATAGTTATCCCATCGCCCCGGATGGGTGATTCCAGCAGCCCCGGTATTCTTCTGCGTTAAAAAATTGTGGGGAAAAGGGGGGTTCCCCCTCCCGCAGCATGGGTTATTTTGCCGTTTTCATTTCTTCTTTCGGGACCATAGCCGTGGAAATCAAATGTCCGCTTTGCGATGCCGAGTTTCCCGCGCCCGAGCCGGGGCATGAAATGCCTTCGTGCCCCCGATGCGGGGCCCGCCTCACGGTGGAGATGGACTCTCCGGGTTTTGCCATCGTGTCCGGGGAGGAGGGTCTCCCGCCCGAGGAAGGCATGCCCATGCCCGGCGCGGAGGAGGACCCCATCCTGGAGGACCATGCCAGGTGGCGGCACCGCGCACTGTTCCTCATCTTGACCGGGATCGTGGGGGTTCTCGGCGTGGGGCTGGCCTCCTGGTCGGATTGGAGCTCCTATGGCGTGCACTTCTTCCTGGCGCGGAACAATCAGGCTGCGCTGGCGGGGATCCTTGCCTTGTTTTTGTTCATGACGGCCCTGGGTTCTCTCATCTATTATCTGGTGCGCCGGGAGACGAGGATCTATCTTGCGGCGCGGGACGAAAGGCTCCGGAGCCGATAGGACCCTAGCGGGAAAATGCCATGAAGGTTTTCCGGTTTCTTTTCATTGCGGCGCTGGTGGCTTGCTTTTCGGGCGGGCTCCATGCCCAGGAGCAAAAACCCGCGCGCCAGGACATCTACGCCAAGGAAGGCCAGCAGGTCCTAAGCCTCATCAACACGAAGAAGTACGACGAGGCCATAAAGCTTTCCGAGCAGATTCTGGCGGGCCTTGCCGAGCGCAAGCTGGACCGCACCTACGAGGCCTCCACCGCTTACAACAACCTGGGGGTCATCTACTACTTCAAGAGCGACTACAAGAAGGCCGACGAGACCCTGAAAAAGGCTCTGGACCTGCGCATCGCGCTCCTGGGGCCGGACGATCCGCAGGTAGCGGTGGTGTGGAAGAACCTGAGCGACATGCACGTGGCCCAGGCCCGTTCCTATTATGAGCAGTACCAGCGCATCCAGAAAGTAAACGCGGAAAAAAAGGCCGCCGGAAAGAAGTAGGGGGCGGCTCCCAAGAGGAAAGGATCGGTTGATGCTGGGAAACCTGGCCAAAAAGTTTTTAAAGGGCGGAAAGCCGAGCGAGAACGAGTGGAAGCTCGACTGGCAGGAAAGGAACCGGGCTCTGGTGGCGGCCATCCGGGAAGGCCGGGCCGAAGAGGCCCGGGACATGGCCGAGGCGCTGGTGGCCCACGTGGAGGAACGTTACACCCGAGACGCGCCGGAGAGAGCAACCACTTACAACAACATGGGCATGGTGCTGCTCATGGAGAAAGACTTCGAGCTCGCCGAGGAGTGCTTCCGGGAGGCCGTGGCCATGCGCCGCAGGCTGTTCGGAGCCCAGCACAAGGAGGTCGCCCTCATCTACCTGAACCTCATCGAGCTTTACAAGCACATGGCCCGGGAGATCCTGCTGGCAACGGTGGAAAGCGTCCCGGCGGAAGAAGGCCAATAACGGCGGCATGCGCCGTGGAAATCAAATACCATAGTACAAATTCTTAATTTTCATATTTTATTTCGGGGGAGCGCTTCATGGCGGGTGAAAAACGAATCATCGAGGAGATCATAGAAAAATTCGGCGGCCGCTTTGCCGGAAGCCCGGAAGAGTTTGCAGCCCAGGGCTTCTTCGCGGAAAGGCTTTCCGGGATCTGCGACCGGGTCATCCGGGAGCCCTTTTTCTCGGCGCTCACCTCCATGCACGGTTCCCTCAAGATCTTCTGCGGCCTGTTCTGGCTGAGCCTCCTGATAGCGCGGCGCGATCCCGGCCTGGCCCTGGTCCTGTCCGCGGCCAACGCGCTTCTCATGCTCACCCACTTCATCTTCTTCGGGAAGATCCTGGACTTCGCCTTCGACAAGCAGCGCTCCGAGAACGTCACGGGCGTCATCGAGCCTTCGGGCAAGGCGGAACGCATCCTCATCATCTCCGGCCACATGGACTCCACCACCGAATACCAGTGGTGGTTCGCGTTCAAAAACCTGGGCGGCGTGCTCTCCGCCCTGGCGGGGCTGCTCATCCTCTCCTTTCCCCTGCTCCTGGCCGTCCATTACGCCCTCACCTGCTTTTCCCCCGGGCCCTGCTGGACCCGCTGGTACCTGGACGTCTTCACTGGGCTTTCGCCCCTTTGCGCCACGCTTTTCTTCATGCGCTCCGAGAAGGTGGTGGACGGAGCCCAGGACAACCTCTCGGGCATCGCCGTAGCCTTCGCCTGCGCCAAGGAGCTTTCCGGGAAAGCCCGGCCCGAGGGCCCGGCTCTCACCCGCACCCGCGTGCTCATCTGCTCCTTCGGGGCCGAGGAAGCCGGCCTCAACGGCTCCTCGGCCTGGGTCAAGGCCCATCTGGCCGCCCTTCCGTCGGCCAAAACCGTGTGCGTGAACCTGGACGGCGTGATGCTGGAGAGCGAGCTGCGCATCATCAAGGCCGAAATCTTTCCATTGGTGCGCTATCCCGAACATATCGTATGCGCCATGAAGGAAGCATTCACCGCCGCCGGGGTCGAACCCAAGGTCTCCGTCATCCCCATGGGCGCCACGGACGCCGTGCCGTTCGCCCGGAAGAAGATCCCGGCCGTCTCCATCATCGGCCTTCCCGTGAACGGCCTGCACGAGACCTACCACACACGGCTGGACAGGGTCGAGTGCGTGGAGGAAGGGGCCCTGGCCAAGGCCGCGGCCATCGTTTGCGCGTTCGCCAAAAAACTGGACGAGGAATAAAAGCCATTTCAAGAGGAAAGGCTTTGTACGGCCCTCCGGGCGGTTGGGCCCCTTTGCGCCGGTCCCAATTTTTAAAAAAACAACCTTTCCAAGGAGAGACACGATGAAGAAAGCGGCAGCGGCGCTTCTTGCGTTTCTCGCCGGCGCGGCGCTTCTCGGCGCCCCGGCTTTCGGGCAGGCGGATGCCCCGGCGCTGGCAAAGGCAATAAACCAGGCCAGCCTGTTCTCGGGCTTGACGGCCGCGGAAAAGGACGCTCTGCAGACCGTGGCCAAGCTGCGGCACGGCAAGGGGGGTGAGCGCATCATCACCCAGGGATCGGCCCTGGACAGGATGTACATCATCCCGGACGGCCAGGTGGAGGTGCTGGTGGACGGGAAGCTGGTGGTCAAGAACCCCGGCCAGTCCCTCGTGGGTGAGCTGGAGTTCCTGGACGCCCCGCCGGCCAGCGCGGACGTGGTCCTGGTCCAGGATGCCGACATGATCGAGCTCGACTACGCGGCCCTTGCCGCTCTCATGGAGAAGGAGCCCCGGCTGGGCTACAAGCTCATGCGCGAGTTCGCAAAGATCGAGGCGCAGCGCCTCCGGGCCAACAACGAGAGGCAGCGCACGGCCGCTCCGGAAGCTGGAAAATAGAGGACACGGGCCGAGGTCCGGGCAAAGGCTTTTGGCGGGAATGCTTGATCCCGGGCCTTTCCGCCCGGAACAAATGGGTCAGCAGCCTCATATTTCGGAATCTTAGCTTGATGCCCCAAACTTGGGGTCATTATTGCGGACCTGACGATCGCATCAAGAAGTTTTGCAGAAAAGGGGGAGGGGGAAAAAGCCACTCTTTTCAAAAGGAGTTTGTCCCCCTCCCCCGTAATAACCCTTCCCCTTTTAAAAACAGCTTCTATGACTCATCTCAAAATAGTTTCTCTATGGGGACTATTCCATTATTACATGCTCTTTCTTTTCGCTGTGAAAGCTTTTTTATGCTGCCATCATGGCTGTAAGCTTCGGATAGCGGCCTTGGGGCCTGTTTCAAAAAGTTTTGCGGAAAGAGGGGAGAGGGTGCGGGGGAGGGGGGAAAAGCCATCTTGTTCACAAGGGGTTTTCCCCCTCCCCTGCAAAAGCCTTTCCCCTTTTAAAAACAGCTTCTCATAAGTTTCATTCAACCACGGAGGCGTTCATGGCGAACCTAGTGCTGGCCATTGACCAGGGGACCACGGGATCCACGGTCCTTGTCATTGACACCAAGAGCAATGTCCTGGGCCGGGGATACCGCGAGATCCGCCAGATCTACCCCCGCCCCGGCTGGGTGGAGCACGACGCGGCCGACATCTGGGACTCGGTCCTCTTCTCCATCGGTGAAGCCCTTTCCCAGGCCGGAGTCACGGGCGCCGACATCGCCGCCATCGGCATCACCAACCAGCGGGAGACCTCCATCATCTGGGACCGGAAAACCGGCAACCCCTGCCACAACGCCATCGTGTGGCAATGCCGCCGCACCGCCCCCGAGATCGCCAAGCTCAAGGAGGAAGGCTACGAGGACCTGTTCGTCCGGAAAACGGGCCTGGTTCTGGACCCCTACTTCTCCGGCACCAAGATCGCCTGGATGCTCAACAATGTGCGCGGCCTGCGGGCCGACGCCGAGGCCGGAAAGGTGGCCGCGGGCACCGTGGACTCCTTCCTGGTGAACCGCCTCACCGAGGGCGCCTCCCACGTGACCGACGTCACCAACGCATCCCGCACGTTGCTCATGGACCTGAAAACCCAGCAGTGGGACCCGGAGCTCATGCAGATCCTGCGGGTGCCCGCCGCCTTGCTGCCCAAGATCCTTGCTTCCGTTTCCGACTTCGGAAAGACCAAAAACGTGCCCGGCCTGCCCGACGGAATCCCCATCTCCGGCATCGCCGGGGACCAGCAGGCGGCCCTGTTCGGCCAGGCCTGCTTCACGCCGGGCGAGGCCAAGTGCACTTACGGCACCGGAGCCTTCCTCCTCATGAACACGGGCGTCTCGCCCGTGGCCAGCAAAAACCGCATGCTCACCACCGCGGCCTGGAAGATCGGCGACACCGCCGCCTTCGCCCTGGAGGGCTCGGCCTTCATTGCCGGGGCCCTGGTCCAATGGCTCCGCGACGGCCTGGGAATCATCAAGAAGGCCCCGGACATCGAGCCCCTGGCGCGGTCCGTCCCCGACTCGGGCGGCGTCACCCTGGTCCCGGCCCTGGCCGGCCTTTCCGCGCCCCACTGGAGGCCCGACGCCCGCGGCGTCATCTGCGGCATCTCCCGGGCCACCACC
>JBFMHL010000062.1:0-6442 GCA_040753055.1 Thermodesulfobacteriota bacterium
TGGCCTGGGGATACTTTTTATAGGCCGCCTTGCGCTGGTCCAAATTTTCGTTGTACGCGTTGGGCACGCCGATGGGGCAAACCTTGGCGCACTCCCCGCAGCTCGTGCACTTTTCCGCGTCCACGAAGCGCGGTTTCTGGAGCACCCGGGCCTGGAAGTTGCCGGGGGTTCCGTCCAAAGCAAGAATTTCCGTGTTCGTCAGAAGCTCGATGTTCAGGTGCCGGCCGACCTCGACCAGTTTGGGCGAGATGACTCACATGGCGCAATCGTTGGTGGGAAAGGTCTTGTCCAGTCGGCTCATGAGGCCGCCGATGGCAGAAGACTTTTCCACCAGGTACACGTAGTAGCCGCTGTTGGCCAGATCCAGCGCCGACTGCATGCCCGCGATGCCAGCACCCACCACCATCACTGAACCGATGACGCCGGGCTTTTCCTGTGCGTTGTCCATCAGATACCTCTCGCGTGTCTGCCCCGCAACCGGGGCCCTGTGGTAAAGTGCCGGGGCCTGGCCGGAGCCCGGAAACGTCTTTCATCCGGGCCTTTCCTGACCATTTTTGTAAGGTAAAAGCGGCACGACGACTTGGGGTCGAGGCCGCTTTTACCTACAAACCCGCGCACATCCTTTTTATTAGGCGCGACCGCCTCGCCTATCTCCGAAGGCGCCCCCGCGCTTTCGGTACAATGCGCCAAGAACTGTTGCCGTAAAGGCCGATCCGCACCGGGTACGGAAGCGGTCGGGCGATTCGTCGCAGGGGCCTGCGCCGGTGCGGACGAATTCCGGCGTAAGGTACAGTACAGCCATAGCTGCGTCAAGACTTATGAAAGGCAGAAAGTGGGAAAACAAAAAAAGGCGGAGCGCAAGGCGGGGCGCGGTCCGGAGCCTGATTCTCCTATGGTTTTCCCTTGCCAGGGGGAAAATAATTCCTATCATTCAAGTATGAATTGGCGGGAGCCGCCAATGGCCCTCAGGAAAGGAGCACGCCATGTTCGCATTGGAAAAGTTCGCCATCCTGAACAAGAGGCTGACGGCGTTCCGGAAAGGTCTGGTGGAAGCGCTGGACAAGATGGGCGAGGCGGCCCGCATGCAGACCGATCGCCTCGCCGCCCGGAAGGCCGCCTTGAGGCACACAAACAAAAGGACAAAAGCGCTCAAGGCCGCCTGCCATGAAGGGTGGACGGAAGGGGAGCTTGCCAGGGAAAAAACCTACCGGGGGCTGAAACGAACCTTGAAGGGAATGTCGGAGCGCCTGGCGGATGCCGTGTCGGAAACTACGGCCTGGATCTAGGGGCTGTTTCCAAAGAGGATTTCCGTGCCGAAAAGGAGAATGCAAGCCAAAGAAAAGGCAGCCGGGTTTACATGGTTGCGGGGAAGGATATTCTTCGAGAGGGGCTTTTCCGGGCGGATCATGCCATAGACGGCCCCGACCGGCAGCGGCTGCGGAAAGGTTTTTGGAAACAGCCTGATGGCTCCGGGTGCAGCAAGGGCCGGATACGGACCGTGTCGGGTGAAAAGCGGTCCCTATCCGGCTTCTTTTTTTCGGGGAGGCGCCGGTGCGGGCGATTCTTCGGCCAGGGAACGAAAGGAAGTCTCGTTGTGTATCAATACGCAACACATGTTGACTTCCGCAACGAAGAAAGCGTACATTCCAGTTCAGACGGCGCGTTGTTACCGCGCCCGCACGGATCGGGGCCACCGGCCCCGCCTTCCCGCCGGCATCGGTTTTTCCCCGGAATATCCTGATCGGAACTTCTCCGTCCGCCGGCGTTCCCAACCTTCTTGCCTGGAGGCGTTTTCCATGGCCATCATCACGGTTTCCCACGGGGGGGCGAGCGGCGGGGTCAAGCTTGCCGAAGATCTTTCCAAGAGGCTCGGCTACAAGCTGGTGAGCCGCGAGGACATCGTCCGCGAAGCCGCGCGCTTCGGCGTGCCCGAGGACATGCTCAAGCAGGCCCTGGTGCGCTCCCTGAGCTTCTGGGACCGGCTCCGCCACGAGCGCAGGCGCTACCTGGCCTTTGTCCAGGCGGCCCTGTGCGAGCACGCCGCATCCGACAACATCGTCTACTACGGGAATGCGGGCCACTTGCTCCTGGCCGGTGTTTCCCACGTCCTGTGCATTCGCCTCATCGCCCCTCTTGCGCTTCGCATCAAGATCGCGGGAGAGCGCCTGAACCTCTCCCAGGACGATGCGGTGCCCTTCATCGAGCAGATGGACCGGGAGCGCCAGAACTGGACTCGTTTCCTCTACGGGGTGGACTGGCTGGACCCGGGGCTGTACGATCTCACCATCAACCTCAAGACCATGGACGTTGCCGGGGCCGTGGAGGTGGCCGCGGCGGCCGCCGCGCGGCCCGAGTTCGCGCCCACGGACGCAAGCCGCGCGGCCATGAGCGATCTCCTGCTGGCCAGCCGCGTGCGTGCGGCGCTCGCCTCGGACGGGCGCACCGCATCGGTGGATATAGCGGTCCGCGCCGGTGCGGGCGTGGTTCATCTCAAAGGGAAGCTCCGCAGCGCTTCCCTGGTTTCCGCGGTAATGGAGGTGGCGGAGAAGGTACCCGGCGTGACCGGGCTGGATCGCGAGGAGCTGGACGCCCTGGAGGTGATGGTGTGAGGGTGCTCTGCGAGCGGGAAAACGGACGCCCGCCCCGGCCGTACCGGCCGGGGCGGGATTTTTTTTGCTTGCGGGGTCAAAAAGGGGGACGGGCGGCCCCTATCCCTCGCCTTCGGTGATCTTCACAATGAGGTCGCGAAGCTGGCTGATCTTGAACGGCTTTGCGATGAAATCCACCGCGCCGCTCTTCATGGCTTCGGTGGCGGTGTTCACCGTAGCGAAGCCCGTGATGATGACGACCTTGGTGGAGGGGCTGTTTCTTTTGACGAAGTTCAGCACTTCCAGCCCGTCGGGCTTGCGCATCTTGAGGTCGGTCACCAGCACGTCGAAACGCTCCACCGCCAGGCGGTCCACGGCCGCCTGGCTTTCGGAGAACGTCTCCACCTCGTAGCCGATTTTTTCCAGCGCTTCCCGCAACCGCTCGCAGACGATGGGCTCATCGTCCAAGACGGCGACCTTGGCCTTGCTCATTGCTCCGACCTTTCTTTCTGCTTGCCGGCTTTTTTCACGGCCTTTTTCACCATGGCGCCCAGGTTCTCCATCTGGAAGGGCTTGGTGATGAAGTCGAACACCCCCGAGTACTCCGCCTCGCGGGCGGCGGCCATGGATGCATAGCCCGTGATGATGATGACCTGGGTGCGGGGGGCCTGGCGGCGGACGAAGTGCATGACCTCCAGGCCGTTGGGGCCCTTCATCTTGAGGTCCGTCACCACTACGTCGAACTCCTTCTGGGCCAGGCGGTCAATGGCCTTCTGGCTCTCCGTGAAGGTTTCCACGGAAAAGCCCTGCTTGCCCAGGTAGTCGCCTAGCCGCTCGCATACGATGTCCTCGTCGTCCAGCACCAGAACCTCACCCAATGCGCTCATTCGTCCTCCAGTTGGCGTAAGTATCGTTCAGGGGTCCTCTGTCTGTTCCATAACGGGAAAATGTTTCCGCCCGCGGGACACCGTACGGGCCGCGTACTCCTCATAGCCCGGCGCAGAGCCGTTCCTCTCCCTTCATGAAGTTCTGCAGGCACTGCTCCATCAGGCCGTCGTTTTTGAGATAGATGTCCAGCTGCCGCGTGAAGCCGATGAGCCTGCCGATCATCTCCAGGCGGCGCACCATGAGCTCGCAGGGGATCTTCTTGATCCGGGCGATGACCAGGTCGCCCTTGCCCTCCACCACGAAGTCGTGGTTCTCCAGGATTTTTTTGAGCAGCGTCACGCGCCGGGATCGGCGCGCCAGCTCGGTCACGCCGCCTGCGAACCGGAAGTAGATGTAGTTGTCGTTCCTCCGCTCGGTCAGAAAGCAGTCCACGATGTTGAAGTGGTACCCCAGCTTGAGGGACAGGTTCATGTACTGGGACGAAAGGATGGCCAGGTTCTGCTCCGGTCGCATGGACAAGGGCCCGGTGAGTGCAACGGAGCGCGTGGCGCTGGCCATGAAGCCGTCCAGGTCCATGTCCGCGGGCTCGGTGGCCCATACGCCTTCGGCCGTGAGCCCGGTGAGCACGGCCTTGAGCGGTGCGGACTTCACCAGCTCCTTGGAGACCGTTGTCGAGCCCTCCTCGTCCGCCACCCCGCCGCCCAGGTCTATGAGCACCAGGTCAATGGGGATGTCGAGCGCCAGCTTGAAGACGTAATGGCTGTGGCCGAAAGGCTTCACCCAATGGCCCTCGCTCAGGTGCCCCACGGCCTTTTCGTGGGCGAAGCGGATGATGTCGTGGTAAGTTAGGCAGTTGGCGACGGTGAAGTCCGGCGACTGGGGGTCCTTGAGGTTGAGGGGAGCCACCCGTTTCAGGATGCCCCGCAGGAGCCGGTACTCCCGTGCCTCCTCGAAGGACAGGCTCCGGAGGAGCTGGTGCTGCAGAAGCCCGTCCACCTTTCCCCGGTAGATGACGTTCTCCTCCGCGTCCACCGTCACTGACTTCTCCCCGGCCAGGGCCTTCGTGGCCGTCTGCATGTCTATGATGCAGGGCACCCGGAACTCCCGGGCGATGGCGGCCAGGTGGCCCGTGGGCGTGCCTATGTCCGTGAGCACGGCGCTGGCGTGGGTCATGGCCGTGGCCAGCCGCGGGCTGGAGATCCGGGCCACCAGCACCGCGCCCTGGGGGATATCCTCCGCGTCCCGGTCTCCGGATACGAAGTGCACCGGCCCGTAGCCGATGCCCCGGCAGGCCACCACCCCCTGGTCCTTCATGAGCACGGGGTGCTCGATGCGGGTCTGGGCCACGTCCAGCACCGTGTGGCCCTGGGGCATGACCAGGAGCAGCGGGCGCGCTTGCAAGATGAAGATGCGCCCCTCGTCGTCCACGGCCCACTCGATGTCCTGGGCGCGTTTGCGGTAACGCTCGATGCGCAGGGCCTCGGCCGCGATCTCGGAAAGCTTCTCGTCGGGCAGGCTGGGGCTGTTCTTCTCCCGTTCCGGCACCGGCACCTTGACCAGGCCGTGACCCGGAATCACCTGGTGCATCTCCTTCTTCAGGCCGATGGTGCGGGAGATCACGGGGTGGGGCGGTTGCCGGCCCATGACGTAGATGTCCGCCTCTCCGGAGCCGTCCACCACCGAGCTTCCCAGGCCTCGCGCGGCCACGACGTAGAGGACGTCCTTGCCGGGCTGGTTCGGGTCCAGGGTGTAGACCACCCCCCCGGCCCGAGCCGGGACCATGCAGAGGCAGCCCACGGCCATGAGCCCGTGTGCGGGGTGGAAGCCCTTGCGCTGCCGATAGCGCATGACCTGGTAGGAGTATAAGCTGGCCACCACCTCCTTGTAGGCGGAGACCACGTTCTCGGGCAGGACACCCAGCACGGTGTGGTACTGGCCCGCGAAGCTCTGGGCCCCGTCCTCCCCCAGGGCGCTGGAGCGCACGGAGATGGTCTGGCAGCGGGAGCTTTTCTTCAGCCGGGCCGCCGATTTGACCAGGGCCTTTTCCAGCTTCCGGGGAAGCGCCGCCCTGCGGATCCGCTCCTCCAGGTCCGCCGCGGCTGCGGAGAGTACCTGCTTTTCCGCGTCTTCGGGCTGGGTGAGGAAATCGTCCACCTGCCGGGAGATGCCGGCTTCCTCGAAGAACTGCTTGCAGGCGAAGGCCGAGACCACGAAACCCTCGGGCACCCGCACGTGGAGCCTTTTCTTGATGGCTCCCAGGCGCGCCATCTTTTCCCCGATGACCGTGGAGAGGTCCTCGTCCACCTCGTCCATGGGGATCACCAACGGTGCCTGGGAAACGTGGATGCGAGACTCCAGCACCGAGTCCAGGCTCGCCTCGATCTCCTCCAGGTTTTTCACCAAGCCCAAGTAGCGGTTGCCAGTGATGATGTTCAGGTCAATGACGATTTCACGGACCGCGGTGCCGAGGTCCCGGATGAGGGTCTTTAAGTACTGGACGTCGAAGATATACTCCCCGCCCAGCTTCTCCCCCGCATCGGCGATGAGCTCCAGCACCTGGTTGTTCTTGTCCACCAGGTCGCGGAAGCGCTCCACCCTGTCCTTGAGGGTTTCCACGCTGTCCGGGCTGCTCGGACCACCGAAGAGCTTGCGGAAAAGATTCATGAATCAATCTCTTGGATCAAATCCAGTGGATGGGCTGCAAACCTTGGTTCCCTGCCGTTTACACCATCGGGATCTCTCCTGCATGGCTGTTATAAAATAATGCAGTGTTCCCAACCCGAAAGCGTCTACGTCAATATATGCAGCAATCGCAAAGTAACCGTCCCGGGAGGCGCACCAAAAAGTTTGGTGATTATAAAGGAACTGCCACAAAAGAGACTAAAAGATTGGCTAGTAAAGAGAAAAGATCTTCGTTTCGGTGGTTATATCTGAACTCCATTTCCTTGAGATAAAGAGGAAACTTG
>JBFMHL010000063.1:0-3476 GCA_040753055.1 Thermodesulfobacteriota bacterium
TTTTTTTCTTTTCTTTTCCTTTTTTCCCTTTTTTTCCTTGTTTCCCCTTTGCCCTTATCCGTTTTGTTTTCCCTGCTTTTGCAGCTTGGCCCAGGAGTCTTTCAGGGTCACGGTGCGGTTGAACGCCGGGGAATCGGGCCGGTGGTCCTTCTGGTCGGCCACGAAGTATCCCATGCGTTCGAACTGGACGTTGGTGCCGGGTGGGAGCGCGGCCAGGGCCGGTTCCAGCAGGCAGTCGGCGAGGGTGGTGAGGGAGCCGGCGTTGATGGCGGAGGTGAAGTCCGGGTGGAGGGTTTCGTCGCCGGGGTCGGGGACGGAGAACAAGGTGTCGTAGAGGTTGACGCGTGCGCGTTTGGCGTGGGGCACGGAGACCCAGTGCAAAGTGGCTTTCACCTTGCGTCCGTCGGGCGCGTCGCCGCCGCGGGTGGCGGGGTCGTAGGTGGCGCGGATCTCGGTGATGCGTCCGGTGGAGGGGTCCTTGACCACGCCGGTGCAGGTGATGAAGTAGGCGTAGCGCAGGCGCACCTCGCGGCCCGGCGAGAGGCGGAAGAACTTCTTGGGCGGGTCTTCCATGAAGTCCTCCTCCTCGATGGCCAGCTCGCGGGAGAAGGGGACCTGACGGGCGCCCGCAGCCGGGTCCTCGGGGTTTAGGGGGCAGTCCAGGAGTTCGGTTTTTCCCTCCGGGTAGTTTTCGATGACCACCTTGACGGGCCGGGTGACGGCCATGTAGCGCGGCGCAGTGCGGTTCAGGTCTTCGCGGACGCAGTACTCCAGCAGGGCCAGGTCCACGGTGGAGTCGCGGCGGGCCACGCCGATCTTGTCGCAGAAGGCGCGGATGGCTTCGGGCGGGTAGCCGCGGCGGCGCATGCCGGAGATGGTGGGCATGCGCGGGTCGTCCCAGCCGGCCACCAGCTTGTCGTTCACCAGCTTGATGAGCTTGCGCTTGGAGAGCACGGTGTAGGTGAGGTTGAGTCGCGCGAACTCGATCTGCTGGGGGTGGCAGGGCGCGTCGGCGTGGTCCAGCACCCAGTCGTAGAGCACGCGGTTGTTTTCGAACTCCAGGGTGCAGACGCTGTGGGTGATGCCCTCCAGGGCGTCGGACAGGCAGTGGGTGAAGTCGTACATGGGGTAGATGCACCACGCGTCGCCGGTGCGGTGGTGGGATGCGTGGCGGATGCGGAACAGTGTGGGGTCGCGCATGACGATGTTGGGGTGCGCCATGTCAATTTTCGCGCGCAGAACGTGGGTGCCGTCCGGGAACTCGCCCGAGCGCATGCGGGTGAAGAGGTCGAGGTTTTCCTCGATGCTGCGGTTGCGGAAGGGGCTGTCCGCTCCGGGCTGGGTGAGGGTGCCGCGGTTTTCGCGGATCTGGTCTGCGGACTGGCTGTCCACGTAGGCCAGGCCTTTGTTGATGAGATTGACGGCGAAGCCGTAGAGCTTTTCGAAGTAGTCGGAGGCATAGTGCTCGGGGCCGTTCCAGGCAAAGCCCAGCCAGCGCACGTCCTCCTTGATGGAGTCCACGTACTCGACGGACTCCTTCAGGGGGTTGGTGTCGTCGAAGCGCAGGTTGCACTTGCCCTGGGGGTAATCGGCCGCGATGCCGAAGTTCAGGCAGATGCTCTTGGCGTGGCCGATGTGGAGGTAGCCGTTGGGCTCGGGCGGGAAGCGGGTCTGGACCCGGCCGCCGTTCTTGCCGGCGGCCACGTCGTCGGCCACGATGGCGCGTACAAAGTCGTTGCGGTCTCCGGTCTTGTCCGGGCCGGCGGTTTTTCCATCTTCATGATCGGGGTGCATGGAAGGGTGTTCTCCTTTGTTTAAATCTGATCATTAAACCCAAGACGCGGGTTCCTTGCAAGAAAAGATTGCCTCGGCGGAGCGGGGGAGTAAGGATGCGAAGGGGGCCCCGGCAAGGGCTCGTGCAGCTTCCGACGCCGGGGGGAAGGGAAAATTTTCTTGACAATGAACAACGTTCATTATATTGAACATATATCATCCACTCGAACCCCGGAGGCCAGCGTGGAAACCCATCCCCCGGCAGCACTCGCTCAGGAGATCATCCGGCTCACCATCCAATGGGCCGCCGACGGCGCAACCGACGCCCGCGCCATGAACGCCCTGGTGGACCAGGCCCTGCTCTCCAACCACCGGCACTACCACGACCGCATCCCGCACTACCGCACCGTGTGCGAGCGCGCCGGCGTGGGCCCGGAGTGCTCCGACCTTGCCCGGATCGCCGAAGCCTGCCTTCTTCCCGACGACCTGTTCAAGTCCTACCCCCAACGATTGTTGGATGAAGGCGACTTCGCGGGCATGAACCGGTGGCTCTCCCGAATCTGCGCGGCCCCCGTCCCGGAAGCCGCCTGCGCAGCCGGCAACCTGGACGAGTGGATCGAGACCCTTTCCCGAAACGGCCTCACCCTGGTCTTTTCCTCCGGCACATCGGGAAACGTCTCCTTCGTGCCCCGCGACGCCTCCACCTGGCACTCCTTCGTGCGCATGCCCTTTGTCTACCTCCCCTTTCTGCTGGCGGACCGCGGCGTGCTGCCGCTCTGGAAGGCGATGGCCATGCGCGTCCTGGGCAAACGCGTCTCCCCGGACCGATTCCTCTCCTTGGTCATGGGCATGGGCTTGAAGGACACCGACGGCATTTTTCTAAACTTCTCCGGCGGGAACCAGGGCATCCAGCTGGTGGGACAGGAGATGGGCAAGTACGTAAAAAGCGCCCACTTCCTCTATCCCCGCACCATGTCGGCAACCGCTGTGCGCTCCATCGTCCGCGGCGCGAAAACCACCTCCGAGCAGGCCCTTGCCGACGAGTTCCTCTCCACCACCGTTCTCCGCAAGGAAGAGAACTATGCGCGCATCATCTCCGCCCTGCGCCGCACCGTCCAAAACCGCCGCAAGGCCATCGTCTTCGGCACGCCCTACCTTCTCCTGGAGCTTTGCCGGAAGGTGAAGAAAGCCTGCGGGGCCATTCCGCTCAAAAAGGGCTCGGGCGTGATCTTCGGCGGCGGCTGGAAGTCCTTCGACGGCTCCCGCATCCCCGAGGACGAGCTCATAGCCCTCATCCGCGAAACCTTCGGGGTCCCCCCCGAAGCCGTTTCCGAAGGCTACTCCATGACCGAGATCCAGGCCCTCATGGTGAAGTGCGTGCACGGCCGCTACCATGTACCGCCCTATCTTAGAACGCTCATCCTGGACCCGGAGCTGCGCCCGGTTCCCGAAGCCGGCGCCACCGGAATCTTCGCCGTCATGGACCCCTTTGCCGGCTCCTATCCCGGGTTCCTCATCACCGGCGACTCCGTCATCCGATCCGCCGAGCCCTGCCCCTGCGGCAGAAGCGGCGAAACCATACTCCGCGTGGAACGAAGCCCCGGCCGCGAGGTCAAAGGCTGCGGCGGCATCATGGCCAAGGTGAATGCTTAAAGGACAAAGGCAAAGGCATAAGGGCAATAACAAAGGCAAAGGCATAAAGG
>JBFMHL010000064.1:0-3325 GCA_040753055.1 Thermodesulfobacteriota bacterium
CCCGGTCTGCTAAGCGTCTCCTCCACAACCCACCGGAGCCGCGCCCGCGGCAACCTGGGGGTGGGGTGAAAACGAGAAGGCTTATTGCGGGGGAGGGGGAAAACCCCTCAAATACTACTTCATGCTGAACGTGGAAAGACGGAAAACCAGGCAGATCCGGGTGGGCAGCGTCCTGGTGGGGGGCGGAGCGCCGGTTTCGGTGCAGTCCATGACCAATACCGACACGCGGGACACGGAGGCCACACTGGACCAGATCCGGCGGCTCTGCGCGGCCGGCTGCGAGATCGTGCGCGTGGCGGTTCCCGATGAGGATGCGGTGCAGTCGTTTGCCCGGATCAAGGCGGAGAGCCCCCTGCCGCTGATTGCGGACATCCACTTCGACTGGCGGCTGGCCGTTGCCGCTGCAAAGAACGGGGCCGACTGCCTGCGCATCAACCCCGGCAACATCGGCGGCGAGAAGAAGGTCGCCGAAGTGGTGAAGGCCGCTGCCGACGCGGGAATCAGCCTGCGGGTGGGGGTGAACGCGGGGTCGCTGGAGAAGGGGCTTTTGAAAACCTATGGCGGCCCCACGGCGGAGGCCATGGTGACGAGCGCGCTTTCCCACCTGGAGTTCATCCGGTCCTTGGGCTTTTCCGACGTGAAGGTATCGCTCAAGGCCTCGGACGTTCTGCGGACCATCGAGGCCTACCGCCTTTTCTCCGAGAAGTCCGATACGCCGCTTCACGTAGGGATCACCGAGGCGGGGGGGGGGCTTTCAGGGGCGGCCAAGTCTGCGGTGGGCATCGGCGTCCTGCTCTTTTCCGGCATCGGCGACACCATACGGGTGTCCCTCACCGGCGACCCGGTGAACGAGCTCCGGGTGGCCTGGCAGATCCTGCGGTCGCTCCGGCTCCGGCAAAGGGGAGTGGAGGTGATCTCCTGCCCCACTTGCGGCCGGACGGAGATCGGCGTGGAGAAGCTGGCGGAGAGCGTGGAGCAGGCCCTTTCCCACGTGGTCGAGCCGCTGACCGTGGCGGTGATGGGCTGCGTTGTGAACGGCCCCGGAGAGGCCCGGGAGGCGGACTTCGGCATTGCCGGGGGCCGCGGTCAGGGCATCGTGTTCGCGCGCGGCAAGGTGATGGAGAAGGTGCCCGAGGACCAGCTTTTGGACGCGTTGCTTTCGCACATCCGGAAGCACCTGGCGGAGCCGGGCGGGAAGGGTTCCCTGTAGCGGGCGGCGCGGCCGGCCGGGAAAAGACGCCGGAAGGCACCAGAAAAATTCTCTTTATAAGTAATAGATAAGCGTTAACTATCTTTTTTCCCGAAGGAAGACGGGGGTTGCCGTTGTTGTGGGGAGCAAACAAATAGAATCCGTAGAAGCTGTTTGATGATCCCATCTGACGTCCCCGGGCGGCGTTCCGGGCCTACTTAAAATGCTCACATACAAAGCAGTATGCTCCGCGTTTTCGTCGGCCCTCGCCTTGCCTTGAAACGTGATCCGGGGTTATGAAACAGCTTATAGAACTCAGCTCAAAATAATTTCTCTGTGAGACCTATTGGATTGTCAGATGCTATTTTCGTTCGGAGCGCAAGAGATTTTTAATGTTATTATGGGCACTAAACCTCGAATGGCTGCCTTTTCACCTAGTTCAAAAAGTTTTGAGGAAAAGGGGGAGGGGGTGCGAGGGAGGGGGGGAAATCCAGCTTTTTCAAAAGGGGTTTTCACCGCTGCCCCGCGAATTCCTTTTCCTTTTTAATTTTGAGATAGCTTTTCTTCATAAGACAAGGGACCACCACTATGGCTAAGCAGGAGAAGAACGCGATTTCGCCCACGCGGCAGGAGGATTACGCAACCTGGTACCAGGAGGTCGTCCGTGTATCGGACCTGGCCGAGCAGTCGCCCGTGCGCGGGTGCATGATCATCCGGCCCTGGGGCTATGCCCTGTGGGAGAACGTGGTGTCGGTGCTGGACGGCATGTTCAAGAAGAGCGGGGTGAAGAACGCCTACTTTCCGTTGTTCATTCCCCTGCGCTTCCTGGAGAAGGAGGCGGAGCACGTGGAGGGCTTCGCCAAGGAGTGCGCGGTGGTGACCCACCACAGGCTGGAGAAGGGGCCGAACGGCGGGCTGGTGCCTGCCGGTCCCCTTACCGAGCCCTACGTGGTGCGGCCCACCTCCGAAACCATCATCGGCGAGGCGTTTTCCCGCTGGGTGGGCAGCTACCGTGACCTGCCGGTGCTCATCAACCAGTGGGCCAACGTGGTGCGCTGGGAGATGAGGACGCGGATCTTTTTGCGCACCACCGAGTTCCTCTGGCAGGAGGGCCACACGGCCCATGCGACCGAGGCCGAGGCCCGGGAGCGCACCCTGATGATGCTGGACGTCTACCGCGACTTTGCGGAGAACTACCTGGCCATGCCGGTGATCGCCGGAGAAAAGAGCCCGGCGGAGCGCTTCCCCGGCGCGGTGACCACTTACTGCATCGAGGCCATGATGCAGGACCGCAAGGCGCTGCAGTCGGGCACCTCCCACTTTCTGGGCCAGAACTTCGCCCGCAGCTCCGAGATCAAGTTCCAAAGCGACCAGGGCCGGGAGGAGTATGCCTGGACCACCTCCTGGGGCGTTTCCACGCGCCTGCTGGGCGGGGTCATCATGACCCACGCCGACGACGACGGGCTGGTGCTTCCTCCGGCGGTGGCGCCTTCCCACGTGGTCATCATGCCGGTTTTGAAGAACCCCGACGAGAACGCCAAGGTGATGGAGTTCGTGAACCGGCTCACGGCCGAGATCTCGGACAAGTACTTCCGCGAGCGGAAGATATCGGTGGAGCTGGACTGCCGCGACGTGGGCGGCCGGGCCTGGGACTGGATCAAAAAGGGCATCCCCCTGCGCGTGGAGGTGGGGCCGCGGGACATCGCTCAGAACGCCGTGTTCCTGGGCCGCAGGGATAAAAGCCCCAAAGAGCGCCAAAGCATGGACCGCAACGAGTTCGTGCAGACCCTGCCGGACATCCTGCGGGAGATTCAGTCCGGCCTCTACAGCCGGGCCCTGGAGTTCCGCGGCACCAACACGGTGAAGATTGACGAGAAACAGGAGTTTTACGAGTTCTTCACCCCGGACAACCCCGAGAAGCCCGAGATCCACGGCGGCTTCTCGCTTTCGGGCTGGTGCGGCAGCCCGGAGTGCGAGGCCAAGATCAAAGAGGACCTCATGGTGACCATCCGCGTGATCCCCATGGACCGGCCTCCCGAAGACTGCCCCTGCGTGTGCTGCGGCGCCAAGAGCCCCGGCCGCGTGGTGTTTGCAAAGGCATATTAAATAAAAAGCGACTCTTTGGGGGGGCCGTGC
>JBFMHL010000065.1:0-15494 GCA_040753055.1 Thermodesulfobacteriota bacterium
CGGCCGGGCCCTTCCCCGGAAACCAGGGCCAGCGCGGTGGAGAGGGCGGAGGAAAGATCCGAGGCTTGCTCGGAAAAGGGGTTGGAAAAGGATGAAAAGGAAGAGCCCGGAGGGCTCTCCACGTAGGGTTGCGAGTTGAAGCTCACCACCGAGACCCGGTCGTCGGCCCGCAGGCGGCCCTTGATGAGATCCAGGATCTCGGCCTCCTTTCGCCGCTCTGCAGCGGGAATGGAGCGGGAGCGGTCCACCACGACGGAGAGGTTCAAAAAGTCGCCGCTCTTCCGTATGGCGGGCCGCGCCAGCAGCAGCACCGCAAGGAGCAGCATCAGGAAACGCAGGGCCGAGCGGGACGGCATCCTGCGGAAGTAGAACCACAAAAGCGGAAGGGCCAGGGCCAGCGCCTGCGGGCTTTCCAGGAAGATCCTCACGGACGCCTCCCTTCCGGCCGCGCGCCTTTTTGTTCACCCGCCGGCTTGCTTTTCGTGCATTCCCCGAGCATGCGGACCTTCAGCGCGACAGGTCGTGGAACACCAGTGCAAGGCCCAGGAAGGCCAGGCCGAGCCCCAGCATGATGTAGTAAAGCAAACGGTTCTCTTGCTTCCGGGTCACGGCCGAGTGCTCTCCGGCCGAGCCTTCCCCCTGCAGGGAGGAGTTTTGCCGCAAGTCCGACTCGGCCGGCGCGAACGCGTTTACGCAAAACCGGGACACCGTTTTCCCGTCCGGCGAAAGGAGCCGGTAGCGGCCCGGGGAAAGGTCGGAGAGATACAAAGGAGCGCCACCTGAAAACTCGATCTCCCGCGTCCTTGCGCCGTCCTTTTCCAGCAGCATCGTGAAGCGTTCGCCCGAGGCGGGCGGAGGGTTCACCCGGACGGTGCGCCCAGCCCGGAAGTTCGTCCCGTCCACCCCGTAGGCCCGCTCCCGGGTCCGGGCCGCGAGCTCGTTCACGAAAAGCGGCCAGGCATTGGTGCGGAAAAGATTGCCCGCCTCCCATACCAGGTCCAGGTAGTACTGGGCGGGGCCCGTGGCGTCCTCCCGCAGGAAAAAGATCCCGCGCCCGCGGGTTTCCGCCAGCACCGTGGCGTCCGCAGGCCTTCGGTCCAGGGGAATGTAGGGCCAGAGGAGCCCCGAGGTGTCCAGGTGCCCGGCCACGGGGTCCTGCTCGTTCATCCATACGTCGCGGCCCTGGGCCAGGGCAAGGTTGCCGTCCCGGGCCGTGCCCTCTCCGGGCAGGAAGCAGAGGACCAGGGCCTTCGGGTAGCGGGAAAGGTCCCAGGAAGGAATGTTGGCCTTGTTTCCGCCGTCGTCCCAGGCGGGCCGGAACAGCGCGTTGCTGAAATCCGGGGCGAACACGAACACCAGCGATGCCTCGGCCACGTCCTCGGTCATCACCGCGCCGGGCACGGCCATAACCGCGCGCACCAGGCTCTCCCGCGCCTTTCCCATGTTGAAGCCCGCCACCCGAACCGGCTGCCGGGAAAGGGGCGCAAGGTTCACCCGGTTGTCGGCCGCCAGGGAGTCTTGCTCCAGAAAAAGAGATACCACCTGGTCCGCAGCGTCCAGGTCCAGGGTGACGCTCACCGGGCGGTCCGGCGCAAGATCGAGCTTCCGGGGCTCGGGCTTTGTTTCCTCCGTGGCCACGGAAAAGAGCACGCTGCGCGGTTCTTTCCCGAAGCTCTGCACCACGGCCAGGACCCGGTCCTTGCCTCCGGCGGCCCGGAAGCGGTCGGTAAAGACGATGGCGGTATTGTCGGACACAACGCCCACCCCCAGGGCGGAAAAGACGTCCTCCAATCCGCGGGACTGGCGCGGATCGTCCGTAATGAAAACCGCACGGTTTCCCGGGGGCAGAAACTTTCCAGCAAGCTCGGCCGCCCCGGGCGCATCGCAGGAAAGCGCCTCGGGTGACCAGGAGGCCAGCGCCGCCTCCAGCTCCTCGCGGGCCGCCATGGGCCCGGCCAGAAGCCGGGGCTTCTGCCCCGCGGCAATGAGCGTGAAGAAATCGCCGGGCTGCGCCTGTTCCCGCACCGCCTGCCGGGCCCGCTCCGCAGCGGAGGTTTCCTTCCTCGCGCCCATGGAAAAGGAGTCGTCCAGCACGAAAACCAGGTGCCGTCCCGACACGTGCCGGGGAATGTCCATTCCGGAAAGGAGCAGGGAGAGCAAAACCGCAGCCAGCACGGAGAAAAGGAGCGAGAGGTTCTTAAAGAGCCGGGTGAAGTGCTCTCCCGCGGGCTTGCGCGCCGGAGCGTGCCGCCACAGGTGCAGCCCGCCGATGACGACCGCCTTCTTGCTGCGCCGGAAAAAGTGCAGAAAGACGATGGCCGGCACCGACAAGAGCGCCGCAAGCCCCCAGGGGTTGGTGAAGACCATGAAAAAATCCTGCCGGTTTGCATTGCGAAAAAGAGCGGGAGAGACAATGGGGCTCCCGCCGGAGAAACCGTTTCCCGCTACTCCACGGGCTCCAGCACGCCTCCCGCGATCAACCTGCTTGCCGCCGAAGAGATGCCCTCCCCGCCCCTGAGAACGGCAACAACGCCGCCCGCGCTCCGCGCTCGGGCGGCAAGTTCGGACTGGAGCGCCGAAAGCTTTTGGCGGTAGGTAGCCACTGCCTTCGGCGTGAGCACCAGGTCCAGGATCTCGTCGGTTTCCGCCTCCCTGAGCCGCATGTCGCCCATTGCCGGCGGATCGCTTTCGAAATCGGACAGCACCTGCACCAGGACCGTGTAATCCGCGCCGGCCAGGACGGTGAAAAGCTCTCCAGCCTCCACGGGAAAAAGGAAATCCGAAATGACGATCCGAACCCCCGGCCTGCCCCAAAACGGGGCCCGGCGGAGCGCAGGAACCGGGTCCTCCTGGGGCAGCGGAGAAATTTTCTCCAGCTCCTCGAAATCGGAAACGGCCACCACGGACTCGGAGAGGGCGAACAGGCGGGTCAAAAGCCGCCTCCTTCGCCCGCAGGAAAAAAGAAGCTGCGCCGCGAAGCAACCCATGTCCTCCTTGGCTGCATCCGAGGCCATGGACAGGCTGCGGTCCAGGATGATGTCCACTTGGGGGGTGATCTCCTCCCGGAAGAGCTTCACCATGAGACGGTCCGTGCGGGCGAACGCCCGCCAGTCCACGTTTCTCGGGTCATCACCGAAAACGTAGTCCCGGTGCTCGGAAAACTCCACGGAGCCCCCCGCCCGTGCCCCCAGAAGGTCGCCCGCCCGGAGGGAGCGCTGGCGCTCGGGCAGGCAAAGCCGCAGGCGCTCGGAAAGCAAGAGCGCGGTTTGTCGGGCTTCGGCATTCACGCGGACTCCTTGTTGTTTGCCCGGGTACGGAAATACAGGGTCAGGCTCAGGCCCAGCATTCCCAGGGCCCCTGCCGCAAGCCCAGCAAAAGGAGCGGCCCAATCCTGGAGACGGCTTCCGTAGGAACCCATGAAGGGGAGGCCCATGATGCCCCACCGGACGATCACCTCCGAATGGTTCCAATCGGGCCTTTCCCAGAAGCGCTCCAGGTCCGAGAGGGGCCCGGAGGCGGATCCCATGACCAAAAAGAGCCCCCAGAAGGCTGCGATGCAAAGATAGAAAGCCCACCTTCTCCTTCGAAGCCCGGGCAGCAGAAACAGGAGCGTTCCGGGCATGGCCGCGAAGTACGGGGCCACACACACCGTCTGCTCCAACCCATGATAGTCGTGGAGGGAAAAGGTAAGGAGGAAGAGCATCGAGGAAAAGACCCAAAGGCTCAGCACGGTGCGGAACCCGGCCTCGGGGCCGGGGCCGAAAAAGAGGTAATAAAGGCGAGCGATCCGAGAGCGGGAGCTCCTCGCCGCCTTCTCCGCCATGGCGGGCACGGAAACGGAGCCGAAACAGATGCTCTGCGCGAGCGCCACCCAGAGGAAAAGAGGCCAGGTCATGAACCACAGGAGGACGTTCCCGAGCTCACAAGTGTCCCTGTACCCGACCCCGTGAAAAAGGAACTTCATGTAGACGGGCGTGAGAAGGATGACAAGCGAGAGGCAAAAGACCGAGAAGCGCACCCAGGAGCTATACACCCCCTGCCTCCGGCCCACACGGTGGCAGCAAAAGCAGAAGAGCAGAAAGCAGGCAAGCGCGTAGATCAACAGGGCGCTCAGGTAATAGATGACGTAGTAGACTGCGGGGCGGTGATAGGCCGGAGAAAAGCTGTTGATCTGGAAGATCATTGCGAAAAGCCCGGCAAGGGCCCCCAGGCTCAGGAGGCCCCAGTTCCTCCGCGACAGGGTGAAGCTTACCGCCAGGCTGGCCAGAAAAATGAAAACGGCCGCCAAAAGAAGGAAGGCAAACCATTGCGCGATTTCCGAAAAATCCACTCCCCCGAAAAAATAGCCCAGCATGATGAAGGGCGCGATGCAAAAATAACCGAAAACAAACCGGATCACGAGGGATGAGAGCTTTCCCCATACAAGGCCCGGAGGCAGGATGCCGGTGAGCTCGTAAAGCTCGAAGGAACCGTTCTGCCGGTCCGCCATGGTGGAGGAGTAGGAGGAAACCATGAGGCTCAGACCGTACAACAGAAGAAGAATGGAGAGGATGACCACGATCTTGGCGCCCGCAACGCCCGTCCACAGGAAGAAGGCCAGGGCATAGAGACCGTAGGAAAAGGCCAGGAGCCCGAAGAAGAGCCCCAGAAAGCCCCGGCTCCGGAACCACTGGGTCAGATCCTTGAACAGGACTGCATTCTGGAAAAGCTCCCCCGGGTTCATGAGGGCTCCCCGGCCTTGGCCATACGGCCATGCCTGCGCTCCCGCATCCGGGCCATGAGCCACAAAAAGACCAGGGCCGCCATGCCCGGCCAGGGCCCGCCCGCGAACTGCCGCTGGGTGAAATCCAGAAGGGCGTACATGCTCATGAAGGGGGAGAGAAACGCCACCAGCCCCTTTTCGGAGCCCGAAATCACATGCAGGGAAAGGAGCATGCCGGCCAGAACCGCCCCCATCACCCAGAATACCATGCAAACGGCCCGGACCAGGTTGTTGCGCCTTTCCAGGAGAGGAACCGCCATCAGGAGCCCTCCGGGAAAGGCCAGGTGAAAGATGGCATAGGAAACCCCAAGGAAGGGAGTGCCGCCCCTCGCCTTCACGGCGATGCCTACGGGCCCCAGTAGCCGGCCTGCCCAAAGATCGTGAAGAGCGGTGATGGCGCAGATCAGAAACAGGGTGCGCACGGCTCCCGCGGGTCCGGGCTCGAAGAACCAAAAAACCGCCCGGAGGATTCGGGACCTCCGCTTCCTTTTCCGGACTCGTGCCATGAGGGGCACTCCGGCCGGGCGGTACACGGAGAAAAACCCCAGGATCAGGACCAGGAAAAACACGGGAACCGAGGCGGGGCCCAGCAGGGAGCTGGTGCCGAAGAGGCTCGATCCCGCCGGAACTCCCAAAAGGAGCATGAGCGCGTAGAGGAGGGTCAGGATGAACTTGATGGGGAGCTCTCGGCTGTCCGTGGAGGGGCTCACCAAGGAGCAGCACAGGTAGAAAAGGAGAAGGCAGACCAGGAGATATCCCGCGAGGCCCGAGATCCAGGTCCACCAGGGCATGAACCCAAGGAAGCCCCGGGGCAGGATAAGCAGGCCTTCGGCAAAGAGGGGCACCACAATGACCATCAGGGCGAACACGGCGGCCCGGCCGAAGGAGGAAACGGCGCGCGTGCGGCTGATGAGCGCCGAAAACAGGGAGGACAGCAGGAAGTAAGGGGCCGCCAGCAGGAAGACCGCCGCCGTCCGTGCGATGGAGGAAAACGAGGTGCCTCCCAGGTAGAAGCAAAAGAACAGGAAAGGCACTACGCAGAAGAATCCGAACACGAACTGGTAGAAAAGGGATGCAAGCTTGCCCCCGACCATCTTTTCCAGGCTCATGCCGGAAAGCTCGTAAAGCTCGAAGGTCCGGTTCTCGAACTCCTTGACCGCCATGTTGTGGCCCATTACCGCCACGCAGAGGAGGTAAAAGCCCAGGCAGTAGTTCAAGGCGTCGAACACATAGCGCCCCAGGCCTTCCTGGCCTTCGGCGCCGAGTACGATGGATAGGCACAAGAACTCCGAGACGCCGAGCAGCCCGAAAAAAAGAGCGGCGAAAAAGCGCCCCCGGAGCCACTGGGTGGTGTCCTTATACAGGATGGCGTTGGAAAGTACGGCCATCGGAAGGTCTCCATGAAAAGCTTGATCCGCCGGCTATGCCCGGATCGTAGGGGTTTCCCCTATCCGTTGGGCTTGGTGATTTTTAAAAACACCGACTCCATGGTCATGGCTTCCTGACGGAACTCCACCACCGCAAAGCCCTGTCCCAGCATTTCCGAAAGAAGCGCGGGGATTTCGGAGAGTTCGCCCGTGTAGGTGAAGGAGATGCTGCCGTTGAGGCCCGGAGCCACTTTTTGCACGCCGGGGCGCTCCAGCAGGAAACGCTCCAGGCCCTCCAGGCCGTCGCCCGAAACCAGGCGGACCGTGAAGCGGGCTTCGGGGCTCAGGCTCTCCTGCATCTGGGCAAAGCTCCCGAAGCTCACGCGGGCGCCGTTGTCTATGATCAGGATGAGATCGCAGATCTCCCCCAGGTCCGCCAGGATATGGGAGCTGATGAAAATGGTCTTCCCCTGCTCCGCCAGGCTTTTCACCATGTAGCGGAACTCGATGCGGGCATGGGGGTCCAGGCCCGCTGCGGGCTCGTCCAGGATGAGCAGCACCGGGTCGTTGACCAGGGCGCGGGATAGGTTCAGGCGCTGCTTCATGCCCTTGGAAAGCGTCTCCACCTTCTTCTCGGCGATCCGGTCCAGGCCCGTGAACTCCATGATGGCGGAGATCCTTCCGGGCCGGACCCGGGGGTTGACCTCGTAGGCCCGGGCATAGAACTCCAGGTAGTCCTGGCAGGTGAGGTCCGGGTACACGCCGAAATGGTCCGGCATGAACCCTATGCTGCGCCTTACCTTGTAAGGCTCTTCCAGGATGTTCATCCCGTCCACCAGCACCTGGCCCGCGTCCGGCTCCTCCAGCGTGGCCGCAATACGCATGGTGGTGGTCTTGCCGGCGCCGTTGGGGCCCACGAAGCCGCACACGCTGCCGCGGGGGAGAGCAAAGGACAGCCGGTCCACCGCCAGCACGCCGTCGAACCTCTTGGAAAGCCCTTCCACGATCAGCATCTCTCCTGCGGTCATGGCCGAACCTCCTGTCCGGACGCCGTTTCCCCATTCCTGCTTCGGGCCATTTTCCCGACGATCAGGTGGGCCTGCTTGTCGGAGCCCATGGAAAGGCCGGGCCAGGCCTGGGAGGGACCGCCCTTGAGGACCGCCATGTATGCGTCCTCTTCCGGGTCCACCAGGAACTCGGGGCTGAAGGAAGACAGCATGTTCTTCTCCCAGTAGGAAAGCTCCCCGGCCGGGATTTCGGGGAAGGTGCGCAGAATCCGCACCATCAGGCCTGCGACACCCTGGGGCCGGCCGCCCCGATAGGAGCCTTCATCGGCGGAAACGAGAGCGGCGCCCGCACCCGGAGCCACGGGTCCGGCCTTGTACCATTTCCCCTCTCTCCGAAGGACCAGCGCGGCTATGGGGAAGGAAAGCCCGTTTTGCACCCTGCCGTCCGCCACCAGGATTTTCTCCCGGGTCATGAAGGGCGCCTCGGTGGCGTAGACAAAGGGAACCGAAGGCAGGATGAGCCCGGAGAGCAGGTGCAGCTTTCCGGAAAGCTCCATAACGGGCGGAGAGGAATGCTCTTCCTCTTCCGAAAAAAAGCCCGTGCGCCCGTCAAAGCTGAGCCCGCCCCGCGGATAGAGGCCCGACAGGAAAACGTGATGGGCCACGCACAGGGCGGACTTTTGCTCTTCATCCAAAAGCGTCAGGGAAACGGTCCCGCCCTGGCGGGAAAAGCCCTTGGACGCGAAGAAGAGCACCGTGATGAGCAGGCAGAAGACCAGCGAGATGGCCGGCAGGCTCACCAGGAGCGCACGGGGCATCTTCTTCCTGCGGAAGTAAATGTAGTTGACCGGGCCGGCCAGAATGAAGAACAGGGTCGCCAGCGCAAGGCCCCCGGTCGTACCCGCCAACCTCTCGGGGAGATAGGGGAAGTCCTTCCTGCCCCCCCCCACCCTCGCCTTGGGCCGGTTGTAACGATCCCGGGCCGTCAGGCCGCTTTGCAGCTGCGAGGCCGTGAGGGGATTGTCCCGTGTGCGGACCACCTTGCCCAGAAGCCTATCTTCGCCGCCTTCCTGCAGGGCTCCATAAAGGAAAAGCCATCCCCCCGCCTCCACATACCGGGACAGCACGGTTTTGGCGTCCTCCGCAAGGCGCAGGTACTCGTCCTCGGGCGTCACCACCGACTGGAAGACAAGCAGGCAAAGCCAGTTGTCCGGACAGGTTTCCGGCCCCCTTTGCAGGAGCGCGGGCGGTTCGTCCTCGAAATCCTTGGGGTTGCATTCCTTTTTAACGGCGCAGTAATAGGACTTCTTCAAAAAGTCCGCGTCGGCAGCGTCCAGGTGCCTGTTCAAGGAAGCCATGTGAAGAATGGGGCGCGTTTCGCCGCGGAGGGACTCCTCTTCGCTCACAAACCCGGAGGAGTCCCGGAGCCTGCATTTGAGGTAGCGCTGATCGGCCACCACGGGAATGTGCAGCAGCCTCTTCTCTCCGGGGGGCAAAGAATAGCCTGAGACCGTAAAGAGGAAGCCGTCGTATGCGGTGAAGTCCAGCGTGTAATCCAGCGGCTGGAAGTCGAGGTTTTCCACCACCACCCTCAGGTAGTGGACCCCTCCATTTTCATGGCCCATGAAGTGCTGGGCATCCACGATCCTCATCTTGGCCCATGCCTGCCCGACAGCCAGAAAAACCATCGCGCAAAGAAGAAGAGCCGTTTTCCGGATCATGCGGAAACCCCCTTGGGCAGGGGTTTGGAAAGGGGCTCGGTATGCTTGCGGATCTCGGCGATCACGTCGGCGGCCGTCACGCCGTCGGTGCGGGCCGCGTAGGCCAGCACCAGGCGGTGGTTCATGACGGGAAAGAAGAGCTCCTCCACCGAGTCGAAGCCCGCCTGGGGCCGGCCCAGCATCACGGAACGCGCACGGGCCGCCGAAGCCAGGGCGATGGCCGCCCTGGGGCTGGCCCCGTAGCGGACGTACTTCTTCACCGCATCCGGTGCATCGGGCTCGTCGGGATGGCTGGCCGCCACCAGCCGCGCGATATAGGCGGCAACGGCCGCGGAAAGATGAACCCGGCCCCCCAGGGCGATGAGATCCCGGAGACTCTCCAGCGACAGCACCGGGGATAGCTCCGGCGGTTTTCCCTGGACCCGGTCACGGGCGATCTCGGCCATCACCTCCTTTGCCGGACGGCCCAGGTGGAGTTTGAACAAAAAGCGGTCCAACTGCGCCTCGGGCAGGGGGTAGGTCCCTTCCAGCTCGATGGGGTTCTGGGTGGCCACCACGAAAAAGGGATCGGGAAGCGGCCGGGTCGCCCCCATTACCGTGACGGCCCGCTCCGCCATGGCCTGGAGGAGCGCCGACTGGGTCTTGGGGCCGGCGCGATTGATCTCGTCCGCCAGCAGAATGTTGGTGAACACGGGGCCTTCCTTGAACTCGAAGTCGCGGCCCGACTCCTTCTGCACCAGGAGAAAGCTCCCCGTGATGTCTCCGGGCAAGAGGTCCGGTGTGAACTGCACCCGGTTGTAGGCCACCCGGCAAAGCCGGGACAGGCCCTTGGCCAGCTCCGTCTTGCCCAGGCCCGGAAGCCCCTCCAGAAGAACGTGGCCTCCGGCCAGCACGCCCGTGACCAGGTCGCGCACCAGGGCCTTCTGCCCCAGAAGCACATGGTCCAGCGCCTCGCAAAGCGCGGAAACCGTTTTTGCCGCCTGTTCGATTCCGTCCGCGGTGCCGTTTTTTTCGGTCATGGAATTCCTTTGTTTCACAGTCAGCTCCGCCATTGGGGCTGCTATTGTCGGGCCGCATTTCCCAAGGCGCCCGGATCTCCTGTTTTCCAAGCCGGCGCGCCGGGGAAAAAGTATGGCGATCGCATGGTTCCTAAGGCGCAAAGTAGCGGGAGACCACTTCCTTCTGGACCGGCGAAATCCGGGAGCCCGTGGACTCGGGCCCGCTCCGGGCGGAAAAGGACCGGGAGGCGCCCTGGGAGAACTTCCCCGGGTCCGGCTCGGGGGCCACGGCGGTGATCCCCAGGTCGGCCAGGTCCGAAGCGTCCAGGACACGGTTCTTCAACGCCTGGTCCTCATAGGAGGCTTCGGGCACGGGCTTTTCCCTTCCGTAGAGCATGGGCGCGTCCGCGCGGCCCCGGCTGATTCCGCCCCGTCCCGGGCAGTCGTCTCCCTTGCACATCCCCTTCTTCTTTTCGTACTGGTAGGTCTTTTCCACGCCCGCTTCCTTGGCGAGTTTTTCCATCTTCCCGGCAAGCCGGGAAAGCTCCTTTTTAAGCCTTTCCTTATCCTTCGCGTTTCCCGGTGAGGCGTTCTTGCAGAGCTTTTCGATCTCACCGGCAAGCTCGGGGGGGAGGTCCTTGCCCTGGGCCCGGGCGGTCTTGGAAAGCTCAGAAAGGGCCTGGTCCAGGCTTTTTCCCGATTCCTGCGAAGCTCCCTCTCCGGACTTCTCCAGGGCCCGGCTCAGGGAGTCCATGGAGTCCGACAGCCGGGCCATGGCGTCCGCGCTCCGGGCCGCCTCCCGGTCCATGCTTTCTTGCAGGCTCTCCAGGGCCTCCCAGGTTTCCCGGGAAACTCCCTGATCAGAGCCGGAGAGCTCCTTCAGGGCCTGTTTCAGCTCCTCGCTCCTCTCGGGCGGAAGAACCTCCCCTAAGCTCTCCATCTTCTCCACCAGGGGCCGGGTCAAAAGCGTCATCATCTCCTGGCCCGCCGCGGCCTCGGGCGCAACGGCGCGGGGAAGCCCCAGGGCAAGGGCCACGTAAAGGGCCGCGGGGACAAGGCGGAGCGCCTGGGAGCCCCAGCGGATGCGGGGAAAAGCCGAACGCGCGGAGTTCTTCATGGAGGAAAGAAGGATCGGATGCCGGCAGAGGTCCGGGGCCTCATAAAAGGCCGTAACCGAACCGTCGTTTTGGTGCACGCGGTCCAGGACCTCGGCGGCCTCGTAGCGGGTGAAGAAGGCCCCCTGCTTGCGCGCGCGGATATAGGCCCAGATAAAAACTGCGGGCAGGAACGCCAACACCCAGGCGGTGTTCCGCGTCAGGCCCGGCAGGAACATCTTGCACAGGATCAGGGCCGTGGCATAGCCCGCCAGCACCACGGAGGCCGCAGGCAGGGCCTTTTCCAGAAAGGCCGCGAGATTGAGCCTCCGGCGGTAGGGACCGATGAGCGAGCCGATCTCGTTTTCGCCGTCATCCGATGTGCGTCGCATGGCAATGCTCGAACCGGCGGGCACCCGGGCGGGAGCCGGGTGTTGCTCTGGGCGCCGGCCGGAATAGAGGTCCGGAAAAAGACGGGACGTTCCGAAAGGCTTCTCGCGCCGAAGACAAAAGGGCGGCACAAGCCTTCCGTCGGGAAGCGTGAAGCAGTTTCGGTCAAAGCTCCGGAAACGGCCTCAGATTACCAGGAAATTCACGGTAGGCGCAAGGAAAAGAGGCGACGCCACGCATTCCTCGCCATCTGTTAAGCACTCCCGGGCCGTCAGGCATAGGCCGTGGGATCGGCAACCCCCGCTTCGGCAAAGCCCTTTTTCCGCAGCAGGCAGCTGTCGCATGCGCCGCAGGCCTTCCCGTCCGGTGCGGGGTCGTAGCAGCTGTGGGTAAGGCCGAAGTCCAGCCCCAGGCGCGTACCCTGCAAGATGATCTGCGCCTTGCTCAGCGAGATGAGGGGGGCATGGACGCGGAAGGCCCGGCCGTCCGCGTCCACGCCGGCGCGGGTAGCCAGGTTGGCCAGCTTCTCGAAAGCGGCGATGAACTCGGGCCGGCAGTCGGGATAGCCGCTGTAGTCCACGGCGTTGGCGCCGATGAAGATATCCCGCGCGCCCAGGACCTCGGCCCAGGCCAGGGCGTGGGCCAGGAACACGGTATTGCGGGCCGGGACATACGTAACGGGAATGCCCGCCGCCATCTCCCCGGTGTCCCTGCCCTTGGGTACTTCGCAGGAACCCGTCAGGGCGGAGCCGCCGATTTTATCCAGGTCCAGCCGGAGAACCAGATGCTGTACCGCACCCAGGGCTGCGGCCACTTTTTTCGCGAAGTCCAGCTCGCGGGCGTGCCTCTGGCCGTAGGAGAACGAAAGGGCATGCAAGGAAAAGCCCATTTCCCGTGCAAGGGCCATGGTGGTGGCCGAGTCCAGACCGCCGCTCAGCAGGACAACCGCTTTCCTTTCAATCTCGGCCATTTGGTTATCTCAAACCTGAAAAATGAAAAGGCTATTGCGGGGGAGAGGGACAAACCCCTTTTGAAAAAGAGGGCTTTTTCCCCCTCCTCCGCACCCCCACCCCGTTTTCCTCAAAACTGTTTACTGCGCATCCTCACGAACGGCTGAATACGTAGCACTTCAAAACAATTCATAAAAAATAATCTTCCGGCAAGTTCATCTCTCGCGCCCGCCTCCGGCACCGCAGCCGCACCTCCACCGCGATCCTTCCCCGTCCTTATCTAATGCCCCGTGGGTTTGCCCGGCAACTTTTTTCTTGCAATCAGCCCCTTTTAGCACTCAAAAAGGGCTTACCTGCATGTTCCAGCTCCTCCACAAAAATTAAAAATGCAAATTTTCCTCTTCCGGGGAGGTACCATGCGCAAGCTCACGGCATCCGTCTTCGTCCTTTTTCTTCTCACCGGAAACCCGGCCAGTGCCGACGAAGTGCTCTCCAAGGTTCTGGACCGCATCAGCGTGGGCGGCGAGTCGGCCTTTTACATACAGGGCTCATCGTCTGCGAATATCAATGGGCGGCGTTTCGGCGCGGACAACATCGGCGGCATCTCCGCTGCGTTGAATCTCTCGGTGGAGGTGGCAGAGCAAGGCTGCGCCAAGGTCCAGCTCAAGTACATGGACAACGGAACCCTGGAGCCGGACTCCGAACTCCTTGCCAGCGCCAATGAAATAAACGCCGGGCCGGACAACCGGAACCAGGTCCTGGTGAAAAAAGCCTACTACACGCAGGAGTTCTTTTCCGGCCGCTTCTTTCTGGCCGCCGGAAAGGCCGATCCCGAGACCTGGATGGACGGGAACGCCTATGCCGGGGACCAGTATGTCCAGTTCATCGGACAGGCTCTGGTGGACAACCCCGTTTTCGACCTGGAGGACGAGAACGGCCCGGCGCTGGCGGCCGGCGTCCGGCTCGCCGATGAGTGGAGCCTGGCCGTGGTGGGGGTCTCCACGTCCCATCCGTGGCCCGGCGCGCGGAGTACCAAAAGCGAGTGGGAGGACGTTCTCTCCGGCCCCTTTGTGGGAGCGCAGGTCACCTTCTCCCCGAAGCAAGGGGACCTTGCGGGCAACTACCGCCTGTATGCCTGGAGCGCTTCCTACGACCACGCCAACCTGGACCCGGCCAAACCCGGCTTCTCTCCGGGCTGGGGCCTGGGGATCTCCCTGGACCAGGAAATTTTCCGCAACGGCGGGGCCTTTGTCCGCGCAGGCTACCAGAACGAGGAAGTATACGCCTGTCCTTGGTTCGTGAGCGGCGGCCTCTCCTTTACCGGGTTGTTTCCCGGAAGGGAAAACGACATCTGGGCCCTGGGCGCGGCATGGCTTTCCCACAACGGCAGCCTTCCGGACCGGGACGCGGAAACCCACCTGGAAACTTACTACCGGGTGATTTTCAACCAGCACATCTCCCTGTCGCCGGACGTCCAGTACATCCTCAATCCGGGCCAGGACCCGAACGCGGGCGACCTGTGGGTGTGGATGCTCCGGCTGGAGCTGGCGTTTTAAGGGAAGCCGATAATTTTTATTGATTTCCCTGCGTCGGTCTGGCAGCAATTCAAGGACAGCATTGGTAAAATTTCGTCAGCAGCCCATCGCAGCAAGAGTGTGGTGTAAAAGCTATCTCGGGCTTCATGCCCGACTTGCGGGCTTCCTCAACATGCTCTTGTATGATGCACGTAATTCGCCTTTTCCTCGGCCCGCGCCTTGCCTCGGGTACCTGATACGCCACCTTTGACTCCTCTTCCGGAAAAATTGACGCCCCGGCATTTCCGAACGATTGCGGCCTTCAACCCTAAAGCATAGCGGCCTTTTCGGCCATCGGAGTCCCGCCTCGAGTTCATTGCATGCAACAGGACGCTCCAGGCCACGGAAAATGCCTTCGGCCCATACGGCCGGCAAAATTACGGAGGTCGCCAACCATGAAGGGCCCTGCAGACGGCATCCCGCGGATTCGACCGGCAACGGCTCCGGTGGGGAGGCAGACGGAGAGGGCTCTGCTCATGGAGGCTCTTGCCCGGCTTAAAGGCGGCGTTCCCGGGATCGTCTTCATCAGTGGCGATCCCGGCGTGGGAAAGACTTTCCTGGTACAGCATATTTCCGAAATGGCCAGACAGATGGGGTGCACCTACGGGGCGGGCAAGTTCTGGCCTTACTCCCATAACAAGCCCTTCGCAGCCCTGTTCGGGTCTCTGCGCGAGGCGGCCGGCGGCGGGGATGGCGCATCCGCGCCATTATCTTTCCAAAGCGATCCCGGCCCAAAACATGGCGACTTTTTCCCGGAGAACCCATCGGGCGGCCCTGGGCCCTCCGGGGAAGACTCGCCGGACATGGCCACCGGAAAGCTCCAATTGGCGGTGAAGTCGGCCGTTCTCAGGCTGGCCCGGCCCGAGCATCCCCTGGTCCTGTTTCTGGACGACCTGCAGTGGGCGGACCGGTCCACCTTGTTCTGCCTGGCCGATCTTGCCTCGGACCGGGACATCCCCCACCTTTTGGTCCTGGGTGCCTTTCGCAGCCAGGAGCTTGCCGAAGACCACCCCCTGCTGGAAGCCAGGGCCCGAATGCTGGAGAAGGGCGCGCGCATCACCCAGATCATACTCCCCCGCCTGTCCTTCCCGGAGACCCTGAAGCTCGTGTCGGACATAAGCTCGGTGCCCGAAAGCCAGGTCCTTCCGCTGGCCGAGTCGGTTTATACCCATACGGGCGGAAACCCCTTGTTCATCCACCAGTACCTCCTGGCCGGAGAGGAAAAGGAAACGCTCTCCCGCAATCCCAGGACCGGCGCATGGGCGCTCGCAAGCCTCACGGACCCGGAGCGCGAGCCGAGCCTGGCGGCTTACCTTGAGGAAAAGATCCTGAAGCTGCCGGAGCGTTCCAGGGCCGCCCTTCTTTCCTGCTCTTGCGCCGGGCCGAATTTCCCGCTGTCCACGGCAGCCCGCCTCTTGTCGGTGAGCAAGGCGCAAGTGGAAAAGGATCTGGAGCCCGCAGTGGAGAAGGGCCTTTTGCGAAGGGACGTGCGCGCCACAGGAGGAGGGTCCGCATTCTACGCGTTCTCCCACGACCGGGTCCTTCAAGTGGCGCACGGTCTGCTGGATCCGTCCCTGGCCCGGTCAGGCCATCTTCTGCTGGCCACGGACCTCGATCATCGCCTTTCCGGA
>JBFMHL010000066.1:0-5093 GCA_040753055.1 Thermodesulfobacteriota bacterium
GGGAAGAGGCACAAGGCCCGTTCCCCGCGGCACTGATCATCTCTACTCCCCGAAGGGGCCTCCGGCATGCAGGTCCACCCAGGAGTCGATGAGGCCCTGGCGGTCCTCGTAGCGCTTGATGATGGCCGCAATGATGCGCACCCGGTAGGATTTCAGGACCTCCTCCTGCTCTTGTGTCAAAACCCCGCGAAGCTCGGCGGTCATTCTGGCTTTTTCCACCAGCACCTCCTCCCCTGCTGCCGCTGCCCGGCGATAGGCCTCCCGGAGCTTCTCCGGGTCCATGTTTTTATCGAATGCCTCGGCCGCGCATTGGCGGACGGCGGCCCGAAGATCGGCCACGGCTTTCTCCTGCCCCGCCCTTTCCCTTTTCAAGATGACGGCCAGGTCGTGCTTCTGGCTGTCGCTCAGTTCAAGCGCGATCAAGGCCGCAACGATGTTCCCCCGGATGTCCTGGCCATGGAAAATCTCTCGGGGAACCGTGAGGGCCTGGGTTGCCAATAGGACCAAAACGCAGAGGGAGCCGAGCGCAATGAGAGCCTTCTTTTTCATGGTAACCTCCGTACTCGTTCAAATTTGTGGTTTTACGAAAGGTTGCAACCCGTCCCTTGCCCCCTTTGTCGCATTTCACACATCTCCGGTTACGAGTCGGTGACAAAACTAAAAACGAAATCAATTTCACAAACCTGAAACCTTGGCGTGATGTCCGGCGACAGGGAAGACAAATCCTGGAAACCATTCCCAAGGAGGCTGCCATGAAAACCCGCCGCGCTGTTGTATTGCCCTGCCTTGCCCTGGCTTTTCTCCTATGCATATTCGGCGGGTCCTCTCTTGCATGGGCTTCCGGGTTTTCCGTTTCGTTACGGGTGGAAAACACTCTGGACCAGGCAAGGGAAAACGAGCCCGCACGAGCCGGGGTGCCTCTCCCCCGGTCGGCCGGCGTTGCCGACGCATCGCAGATCCGCATGCGCGACGCCGGCGGAAATGCCGTTCCCTGCCAGATCACCGTTACGGCTCGCTGGGGCGCTCCGATCTCGGAGGCTTCGGCGCCCATCAAGTGGCTGCTGGCGGATTTTTCGGCCAGCGTCCCCGCCGGGGGAAGCGCTGCCTATACATTGGGAACCGGCCTCCCTTCGGCTTCTCCTCCCTCGCGCATCACCGTGGAGGAAGGCGCTGAGGAAATCACCATAGACACAGGCCGCGCGCAATTTTCCGTGAGCAAGAAAGCGCTTTCCCTGATCCGGAGAGCAGTGGTGGACGGCACGGTCGTCACGGATTCGGAGGAGAACGGCATTGTGCTGAAAAGCTCGACGGGCGAACTCTTCTCCTCGTCCGCGGCAGAGGTTACGCAAATCTCTTGGCTGGAGTCGGGGCCCCTGCGGTCCTCCCTGCAAATCAAGGCCCGGCTCCAGGGAAGCTCAAATCTTTCCACGGACATAAGCGCAGTACTGACCTTTTTCGCAGGCGAGCCCGCGGTCCGGGTGCTGGTCACCCTGGGCCGGCACGGCACCGCCGAGTTCGACGGATGCTGCGCCTATGACGTCTATGATTATTACGGCCGCAACAGCCTGAGCTTCTCGGGGCTCTGGCTGGCCCTTCATATTTACTCCCCCAGCGGACGGATGGGCTGCATCTTTCCGGGTGGAGAGGTTACTCGGGCGGTGGAAAAGTCCCTCACCGTATACCAGGACTCCTCGGGCACGGAGTTCTGGGCGCGCTATGACGCGTCCGACCATCCCCGGCCCAACTCCTACTCCTCCTTCCGCGGTTTTTTCGTGGCCGACGGCGCCGAGGAGCTCTCCTCCGGAGATCAGTACGAAGGCTGGATGGATGCTTCCGACGGGGAAAAAGGCGTGGCAACGGCGGTGACCGACTTTTGGCAAAATTATCCCAAGGGCTTTTACGCCGATCCTCGGGGTTTAATCCGTGTGGACCTTTTCCCCGAACTGTACGCGGGCGGTTACAACTTCCGCATCGGCGAGGAAAAGACGACGGAGGTGATGTTAAATTTCCATCCGGGACAGTGGAGCCGGGAAGAGGCGGAAAAAACCGGGCGGGAGATGGTTGCGCCTCTCACCGCCTGGGCGCCCCCCGAGTGGTATGTTTCGTCCGGAGCCCTGGGCCCCGCGGTGACGCAAGGATCAGCGCCCGAGGAGTATCCGGCCCGCGCGGCAATCTTCCCTGCGCCGAACCTTTACGAGTATTACAATCTTCGCACGATCTCGGCCGATACCTCCTATACCGGGCTCTACTACTACTCCTTCCACAGCCTTTGGGAGTCGTCGCCGGCCGCTCCATCCGCCATCCGCTATTTCAACGTCTACGGTTGGGCGGCCTACGGCAACCAGCCCTTGGACTTCGAGATGTACGGAGACGGCAAGGCCGGTTACTTCGACACCAAGTACGACCTCAACTGGGGAGCCTGGATGCAGTTCCTGCGTACCGGCGACTCCCGCTGGAAAGAAGCGGCCGAAGCTTTTTCCCGCTACGTGGAGCAGCTCATGCTCCACGACATCCGGACTATGTACGATACGGACCGCTGGAACAACGGGGTCTTCGGCCACTGCTACCACAACGAGACCGGAAATCGGAACGGCCAGCGCAACTACTGCGGGCCGGTGATGGAAACAGGCTTCGGGGCGCGCGGCGCGGCTTTGGACTGCTATCTTACGGGCGCGCCCGTGAGCCGCCGCTTTGTGGAAAAGCTTTCCGCCCACGCCCTGGCGTTTTTTTCCGGCCGCTTCGAGCAGGAGTTCATGTCCGACGGGGCGGAACGCACCTACGGAAACCTTCTGTCCATCCTGACGGAAGCGTGGCTCTTAACAGGAGACAAGGCCTGCCGGGACCTTGCGGTTTCCGTCATGAACGCTTACGCTCCCGAGAAGCAGCCCTATATTAACGGCCCGCAGGAAGGCCTGCCCCAGCGCCTCAGCCCCTGGATGCTGGGGCTCTACATGACCGCCATGGCGCGCTTTGCGGAAGCGGCCGATGAGCTCGGGTACGCTGATGATGCCGCCCTGGCCAGGGCACGGGCGGTGGCCTACGTTAACTTCTTCCTGGATCATGTGGCATTCAAGCAAAACGGCTGGCTCACCGTACCTTACTACTGGTATGCAAACGGCCAAAACCCCCAAAGCGAAGGGCTCATCAACAACTGGATGCTGCTCATGGCGGATTCCTGCGCCTGGGCCTTTCGTTTCTCAAGGGAAAACCGGCACAGGGACGCCGCCCGCGACTTTTTCGAAACCGGAGCCCGCAACCCCTTCTTCGAGTCCTCTCCCCTCATTTACTCCACGGTGAAGGAAGCGGTGAACCATGCGGCATTCGGGCAGGTGGCCCTTGCCGAGGTCCCGGCGGATGCCTGGAGCCAGGGAGCGCCGGAAGAGCCCGGTGGAGGGGAGGAAGGTGAAGAGGGAGGAGAAAACCCGCCCGACGCGCCTTGTGGAATCAACCTGGTGGAAAACGGCGACGCCTCCGGGGGGCTTTCTTCCTGGAGCGTGAAAGGAAATACGGCCGACACTCCTTACGTAGACGGCGACCCGGCCTTCTATCTCCTGTGGGGACGGATCACGCAAAACATTGACCTCTACCCTGCCTGGGACCTTTCCGTTGGAGGGGCGACTCTCGCCGTTTCCGCATGGGTCCGGGCCGGGGACGCGGCTTTGGCAAACGGCCATCCGGTCGTGTGCATCCAGCTGATCGGAGCGGAAAACGCCCCGTCCCAGGTGACGCAAACTCTGTGCTCCGAGCCGGCGGGCCGGGAGGAATGGCAGGAAGTCCGCCTGACCGTCACGCTTCCTTCCTTCACTAGACAAGTAAGGATTTCCCTGCAAACCGAGGCGAACCTGTCGGGTGGCAGGCGCTCGGGAGCTTACTTCGACGATGTTTCCGCCTGCATCTCCGGTGTAGAGGCCGATCCGGGCGGTCATGATGATTCCGGCGAAGAAGGAGCTTCACCCGCCGAAGGCCCGGTGCCCCTGGAACTCTCGTGCGCGCAAAACCTGCTGGCAAACGGCGACGCTTCCCTGGGGACTTCCGGGTGGGACGCCAAGGGCACATCGGCGTCGGTTGTCGAGGTGGACGGTGACCCAGCCCTCTATATAAGCTGGGGGAGCCTGCTCCAGGCCGTGGACGTGCAGAGCCTGGACGGAATTTCCGGCGGGGCCCTCAAGCTGATGGTTTCCTGCCGCATGAAGGCAAAAGACCCGAGCTTAGCAAACGGCCATCCCCAGCTCTGGGTCCAGGTGGTGGGGGCGGAAAACGCCCCGAAGAAAGTAACGGAAAATCTCTTGTCCGAGCCTGCCGGCAACGGGGAGTGGGAAACACGCAGCATCATGGCGGAGCTTTCCCCCTTTTCCCGGGAGGTGCGCGTGCGCCTGAAAACGGAAGCGATTCCGGGCGGCGGCCCGCGCTCCGGCGCTTTGTTCGACGATATTACCGCATGCGTTTCGGACGGAACCAGCCGTTTCCGGATCTCCCTTTTCCCGCTTGCCGACGCCTACATGATGCGCACCTACCCGGAGGGAAACTTCGGCGCGGCGGACGAGCTCGTTACATACAACGGCCTGTATCCGGATTACCGGTCGGTCCTCGCCTTTTCCCTAGGGTCAAAGCTCCCGCAAGGGGCCCGTATCGAAAGGGCGCTCCTTGCGCTCTTTTGCCGGGAATCGGACAAGGCCACGCCCGTACGAGTCTATCGCCTGACGGAGCCCTTTACCGAAGGGACCGGAACTTACGGGAACACCCGCGACGGGGTCACCTGGACCCTGCGGGACGGCAGTGCGGCCTGGAGCAGCGCGGGCGGGACCGCGGACACGACCTCCGACTACGGTTTCGGCGCAAACGGGATCGCAGCCGAGGCAGCGCCCTTCTCGGGCGAGGTGTTCTGGGATCTGACGGGCCTGGTTTCGGAGCGCGCGGCCGAGGGGGACCAAAGCCTGGGTCTGCTTTTAACCCAGCCGGATGATGCCTACTATACCATCAACCGCTTCGGATCCAAGGAAAGCGGAGAGCCGCCGGAATGGCCCAGGCTGGTGATCGAGTATGCAAGCGGCCCCTGATAAAAAAGCTCATGAGACAGTGTTTATAAAGCTACT
>JBFMHL010000067.1:0-15254 GCA_040753055.1 Thermodesulfobacteriota bacterium
ATGGAGATCAAGGCCATGTTGTGTTCAACATGCATGGGGCACTCCTGCTCTGCTGCGGTCTTTTTTTTTCGTTAGACCACGAAAAGAAGGAGCAGCGCGATGACCAGGGAGTAAATACCCGTGGACTCCGCAACCGCCTGGCCCACCAGCATGGTACGGGTGAGCAGACCGGCCTCTTTGGGGTTCCGGCCGATGGCCTCGCATGCCTTGGATGCCGTGATTCCTTCGCCCACGCCGGGCCCGATGGCTCCGAAACCCATGCAGATGCCAGCACCGACATACGCCGCAGCCTTCATAACGTCCGCGCCTTCGATTGCCATTTTCCTTGTCCTCCTGTGTGTTGAACGGCCGGTCCGAAGCCGGCCCGCCCGCAGCCTTCCGGCCGCGGAAAAAAGAAGCTAAACCACGAATATAAGAACCAAACTGATAACCAGCGAGTAGATGCCCGTGGACTCGGCCACCGCCTGGCCCACCAGCATGATCCGCGTGATGTCGGCCGTGGCGGAGGGGTTGCGTGAAATCCAGTCCACCGCGCTCATGCCGGCCATGCCCTCGCCCACGCCGGGGCCGAAGGCGCCGAAGCCCATGCAGATTCCCGCGGAGAGCATCGCAGCAGGGGCGGCCCAGGTGGTGGTAGGCTCCATGACCTTGAACATGAGGATGAAGCTCACCAGCATGCCGTAGATGGCCGTGGTCTGGGTGACCGCCTGGCCCAGGAGCATCACGTTGGTGATGGGGCCCGCCTTCTCCGGGTTGCGGGCAACGCCGTCGCAGGATGCCTTGGCCACGAGCCCGCCGCCCAGGCCGGGGCCGATGGCCGCAAGTCCCGTGGCAATGCCGGCGCCCAGAAGAGCCGCCCAGGTGGGGTTGACGGCCCGGGTCGAAAAGTTGGTGAACAAAAGGATGAAGGACACCACCAGAGAGAAGATGGAGGGCGTCTGGCACACGGCAGAGCCGATGAGCATATTGGTGGTGAGCCTGCTGGAGGCGGCCGGCTGGCGAGCCATTCCGGTACAGGCCGCTGCGGCGGGGTAGCCGGAGCCGATGCCCGAGCCAAGCGCGCCGAAACCCATGCAGATGCCCGCACCCAGAACCACCGACACCTCGATCCAGGAGTTGTTGGTGACCCCGGAGAAAAGGAGCAGCATGGACACGACCAAGGCAAAGATGGAGGCCGACTCCGCCACGGCCTGGCCCACCAGCATGGTCTTGAAGATCTCGCCCGACAGCTCGGGTTTCCGCGATACGGCCAGGTTCGCCTCGGAGGCGGCATAACCCTCGCCCACGGCAGCGCCGATGGCCCCGAAGCCCATGCACACGCCGCTCGACAAGAAGGCCGCTGCTTTTGTCCAACTCACCAAGTCAATATTCATGGCTAATTAACCTGCACCGAGATGTAAACGACCGTGAGCATCGTGAAGACGAAGGCCTGGACCGTGCCCACGAAAAGCCCGAAGAAAGCATTCAGAAAGGGCGGCAGCACCAGGGAGAAGCACAGGTGGGACACCACCAGGATGATGATGGAGCCGCCCATGATGTTTCCGAAGAGACGGAAGGAGATGGAGACCACCTTGGCGATCTCGCCGATGAGGTTTAGGGGCAGCATGAAGAAGAAAGGCTCTATGTATTGCTTGAGGTAGGCCCCGATCCCCTTTTTCTTGATGCCCGCCGCATGGGCGATGAAGAAGCCCATCACCCCCAGGCCCAGGGTGGTGTTCAGGTCCTTGGTGGGCTCCTCCAGGTGCGGGATCACGCCCAGCCAGTTGCTGATGAGCAGGAACATGAACATCGCCGTGATCATCGGCCCGTACTTCTTGCCCAGCTCCGGGCCCAGAGCGTCGTCCACCAGCCCGTGGAACTGGGTGATGAGAAGCTCCACCAGGGCCTGCACCGGATGCGGGACCACGGCCCTGCCCCGGGCGGCGAAAAAGCCCAGGGTGAGAAGCATCCCGATGACGATCCAGGTCATGGTCATCACGCCGAGGTTGAACACGAAGGTGTACCCCCCGACGGGAATCATCAGCTGGCTTATCATTCCAAGTTCGTCCATACCGCCTCACGACCTGTTTCTTCTGGCCGCCGCCACGTGGTCCGCCAAGATGACCGCCTGGACCGAGAAGAGGCCCGCGGCGACGGCGAAGAAGTTGAGCGATTCTAAAGCAATTCCGGCATACAGCCCCGCAGCCATGATGCCGTATCGAAGGCAAAGGGACGAAAAGCTCTTTGCCATCAACACCCTCTTGGTGCCTTCCAGCCTCTTGGGCAGGCTGCGCCCGATGAGGACGAAGTTCACTATGGAAATCAGGGTCCCCACAATGAGGCCCTTGCCGATCGCCGGATACCCTACGCCGATGCACGCCGCTGCTGCAACCACCGATACCAGGAGGGCGGTGGAAGCGTAGCGCCGCTGGAGGCCTCTAAGGGTTTCCGGTTCCTTCATCCTGGCTTTCGCCGTTCCCGCCCGGCTTGGGGCGGTTCAAGAACTCTTGGATCTGCCGGTAGCAGACCGACGCGCCCCCCGCGACTCCCAGCAGGGTGAAAATTATGGTGAACAAGCCCTTGATGCCCAAAAGCTTGTCCAGCTCCCACCCCACCCAGAAGCAGAACGCGATGCACCCGGCCATAGTCAGGCCCAGCTGCATGACCAGGGTGAAATCTTCGGCCCAGGGCCGGTTCTTATTGTAGCGGATGGGTTTCACGCGCGGTGGGTGCTTTCCCGCCTTGCGCCCTCCCCTTACAAAAGAACGGTCCGGGAGGCACGGCGTCCAGGCTGGGGCGCCAGGCCGGATTGGGTTTGAGTCGGGCCCCGAGCCACCGGCCTTTGCCGACCATATCGGCTAAACGCGGCTCCGGGCTTGGCGGCATTGGTTGTTTTCCTTATAAACACGCCGCCTTTTCAAGCCGGCGCACTATTAACAGAACCCCGAGCGGCCTGTCAAATGCTAATTCAAAATGTCAAATTTTCTGACAGCACATGTTGCCTGCCCGGGAAACGTTTAGCTCTCAACTATTTGATATTAAATAATAAATAAAATTCGACCAGGAAAAGCTTGCCCTGCTGTTACCGGGTGCCTCACCTTTTCCGGGACGATTCTTGACGCAGGCATCCGACCGTGAAATAATAAATAGTTTGCCTGTCCGGCCCGCCGCTCCGGGGGCCGGGCCCGGAAAGCCCCTTTCCCCGGCCTATGCCGGCCGGGACTTTGGAAGGATCGGGAGCCGATGGACCAAAAGCTCGAAGGAATCTTTCAAAAATACGAAACCCTTGCGCGCCAGGCAGACTCCGCCTTCGCCGCCGTGGCACGGTCCTACCCGGATCTCGTGGCCTGCAAGCCCAGCTGCGCCGACTGCTGCCACGCGCTGTTCGACCTCTCCCTGGTGGAAGCCGTGTACCTGAACCACTGGTTCAACCGGGACCTCGCCCCGGAGGTCCGTGAAAAGATCCTGGCCGCTGCCGACCGGGCGGATCGCAAGGCCTACCAGGTCAAGCGCGAAGCCTTTCAGCTGGCCGAAAAAGGGCAGGAGCAGGACAAGGTCTTCTCCCGCATTGCCTTCGAGCGAGTGCGCTGTCCCCTTCTCGACGAGGAAAACCGTTGCATGCTCTACGACCGCCGGCCCATCACCTGCCGGCTATACGGAATCCCCACCGCGATCGAGGGCAAGGGGCATACTTGCGGATTTTCCGGATTCGCCGAAGGGGAAGCCTACCCCACCGTGAGCATGGATGTCATGCACCAGAAGCTGTTCGGGCTTTCCCTGGAGTTCTGCCAGCATTTGGACAGCAAGTACGGCAAGCTCTCCGAGGTTCTCATGCCGGTCTCCATGGCGCTCATGACCGTATTCAACGACGAGTTCCTGGGTATCCGGAGCAGAGAAGGGGAAACGGCCGGTTAAAGCCGGGATCGGGAAATGACCATGAGCGACAAGCAAGAAGAGGAAAGGCTGAAGAAGGCCGTTTTCGACCGGATGAACCCCCGCCGGCAGAAGCACATCCTCAAGAAAGGTTATGAAAAATGGGATCCCTTCCTGGCGCCCAAGGACCCCATTGACATCCGGAAGGACAGGACCAGCAGGACCACCCAGCAGCTGGTCCGGGACTTTTTACAGACCCGGGACTCGGCCACCTACTCCAACGCCTATGGCCGTGGGGTCCTGGAGATGGCCCTGGGCATCGTCAACTCCGAGGAGCGCTTCCTGGGAATGTACGACTTCTGTGTCTGGTACATCGAGGAGCTGAAAAAAAGGGGCGGCGGAGAGCCCTAACAACATGCATGAAACGCGCGAGTTCATTCTATCGCTTCTCGACCTGCAGGGCGACCTCGCGGTCTGCGAGCTTCTGCGGCGGGCAGGCCGGGAATCCGGCCGGGACCTGAGCGACCTGAAACAGGCCCTGCGCGGGCTCGTGAGCGAAGGCCTGGTGGGATTTACGTCCCGGAACGGACAGACGGTGGCGAGCCGGTTCGCGCGGACCCGCTCCGTGGTGGCGGAGGGCATCGCCCTCTGCTCGGAGCACGACGATATTGCGAACTTTTCCGGGGTGGTGGTGAAGCTTGCCGACGGCCCGGCCTTCGGCGGAGGGGAGCACCCCACCACCCGGCTGTGCCTGTCGGCGCTTTCGAGGCTGCTGGCCCCGGAGGGAGGTCTCGCCCAGGAGCTGCGGGAAAAGGCCCTGGACGCCGGCTGCGGCACGGGCGTTCTTTCCGTTGTCGCCGCACTGCTGGGCGTTTCCCTCGTCGTGGCGGCCGACATTGACCCTTGGGCCCCTTTCGCCACCCGCATCAATGCGGAACGCAACAATGTAGCCTCGGCCATAACGGTGGTGGACGCCGACGCGGCGCGGGCCGCGCGGGACCACGGTCCCTTCGGCCTGATCCTGGCAAACCTGAGGCTCCCGACGCTCCTGGGCCTCATGGCGGGTTTCGCCGAAAGCCTCCGGCCCGGAGGCGCCATCGTCTGTTCCGGCTTCACGGAAGAGGAAGCCCCTGCCCTGAAGAAAGAAGCCCGGGCCCGGAGGCTCGCCCCTCTTTTCGGAGGGACAGGGAGACGCTGGGCCATGGAGACCTTTTCCAGGGAGGCGGCCTGACCCTTGAAGAGGGGTTTCCGGGAAAAAGCCAAACCGCCGGGGCCGGAGGGGGCAGCGGCTTGGCGGCAGCGATTCTTTGGTTGATAATTCAAACCCTTAGATAGAACTCATTTGAGCAGTAGCTTTTTCTGCCTATTTATAATGATCCGATCCGGAGGTTCCCATGTCCAAACCCCAGAACATAGAGGAGTACCTGGAGAAGTACCGGGCCGCGGTGGCGGCCAACCCCGAGTGCGGCACATCCCATTACAACCTGGCCGTGGGGCTCATCGGCAAGAAGCTTTACGACGAGGCCCTGGATCACCTGCAAAGGGCAGTGTCCTGCAGCCCCAGCATGGCCGAGGCCTACGTGCAGATGGGGGGCATCTGCCTGGCCCGCGGCGACCTGGACGGATGCCTGCACTACAACCGGACCGCCGCGCGCACCCGGCCGGGCTTTGCCGTGGGCTGGGGCAACGTGGGCTTCTGCCTGCTGCAGAAGGGTGATCCCGAAGCCGCCGTGGAGGCCCTCCGCAAGGCCATCCACTACAACCCCAACTTCATCCAGGCCTATACCTCGCTCGCTTCGGCTTACTACATGATGGGCCTCGTGGACGAGAGCATCGCCGCCGGTGAAAAGGCCCTGGAGCTGGACCCGGGCTTTGCCATTGCCCACAGCAACCTGGCGCTCGCTTACCTGGAGCAGGAAAACCTGGACAAGGCGCGGGAGCACTGCGACAAGGCCCTTGCTCTGGGATACCAGGTCCCGGAGGGCCTGGTGGCCCAAATCCGGGGAAGCGGCACGAAATAGAGGAGGCGGCTGATGGAGCCCAGTCTCCGCTTCAGCGTAGCCACGGACCAGGGCGAGCGTGCGCTGGAAGACGGCTTTGCCGACGAGCCCCTTCCCGGAGCCGATGCCGGCGATCGCCCGCCCACCTATGGCCAGTATCTCTCCTGGCTGGGCCGTTGCCTGACGGGAGGAAACCTTCCGCGCCTGGCCTCGGCGGCGGGTCGCGCCCTGGGCAGCCCTGTGCGGGCCGGAGAGATCGGTGCCTTGGACCTGGTGGCGGAAAAGCACGGGGCCTGGTACCATCCTGCCCAGGTACGGGTCCACACAGGCCAGGGATGCGCGGTCCTGTGCGCCAACGCGGCGCTCGGCAGGGAAGCTTCGCTCCAGGCCCTGCGCGAGCACGAAGTGCTCGGAGAACTCGCCCGAACCCGCAGCCAGGCGCTGATTCCGGACAGCTTCGGAGTCCTTCGCGAGCCTTTCCGCGATGAGGATGCCGCCGTCCTTTTGTGCCAATACTTTCCGGGATTTTACGAGTTTCATCTCAGAAAGGACGGCGCAGCCCCCCCGAGGATGTGTCTGTGGGACACGGACAGCGGACCCCGGTCGCTTTCCCCCGGGGAGGAGGAAGCGGTCTACTTCGAGAGTGCGCGCATCCTCGCCTACTACTACGACCCGGCCACCTGCCGGGAGATCCACCCCTGGCACCACGCGGCGGGCGACTTCATATTCTCTCCCGGCCCCGAGCAGCCGCGCCTGCGCCTGATCACCGTGCGAGGCTTCTCGCCGGTCTTCACGCCGCCGGAGGATGCGGGGCCGTCCGGCCCCCTCCTGGGGCTTCTCTTCCTGCTCACGTCCACCAGCCTTCGCGCCCGGCTGGACCGGGACAACGGCACAGGAGAGCTCATGGCTGCGGGACCTGCCAGCGTTCCGCCCACGGTCCGCGGTTTCTTCACCGGTCTTGCCCAGGCCTGCGCGGAGCAGGACACGGATGCGCTGGCCCGGGCCTTCGGCAAGCTCTGCATCGGAATCGGGGAAAACGGGCTCCGGGGAATATGCGAGGCGGTGGCCGGTTCCGTCCGCCCGGACTCCCCCGATGCTCCGGTGCTTTCCGACCTCGCCCCGGAGCATGCTCAAAGCCTTGCCGCAGCCCTCTCGACGTCCGCCGCAGGGGCTTTTTGGGGTTGACAATCGTGGCAGGTTTCATTACATCCAGCCCATTTGTTTGCAAATCCACACCGGGCCGGCTGCCCGGAGAAATTAGAACGGATTCTCTAACCATTGGAAAGAGTTGAAGGTAAAGAGAGGAGGTGAGCCCCACCGTCTTCGACGGAAGTACACGGCCGCGCTAAACCGCGGTATGGAAACAACCTTTACATACCATGCAAGTGGAGGAGAACATGGCCAAACACGAAACCCCAATGTTGGACCAGCTTGAATCCGGCCCCTGGCCGAGCTTCGTGTCCGACATTAAGCAGGAGGCCGCCAGCAGGAAGGCGAAAGTCGGGAAAGTGGACTTCCAGGTTCCCGTGGACTGCCCCGATGACATCCTGGGCGTCCTGGAGCTTTCCTACAAGCACGGCCGCACCCACTGGAAGCACGGCGGCATCGTGGGCGTCTTCGGTTACGGCGGCGGCGTCATCGGCCGTTACTGCGACCAGCCCGAGAAGTTCCCGGGCGTGGCCCACTTCCATACCATCCGCGTGAATCAGCCCGGCGGCAAGTTCTACACCACCGAGTACCTGCGGGCCCTGTGCGACCTGTGGGAGCTCCGCGGATCCGGCATCACCAACATGCACGGCTCCACGGGCGACATCGTGCTCCTGGGCACGCACACTCCGCAGCTGGAAGAGTTTTTCTTCGACCTGACCCACAAGATGAACCAGGACTTGGGCGGCTCGGGCTCCAACCTGCGCACCCCGTCCGACTGCATCGGCCAGGCCCGCTGCGAGTACGCCTGCTACGACACCCAGGCCCTGTGCTATGCGCTCACCATGGAGTATCAGGACGAGCTGCACCGCCCGGCCTTCCCCTACAAATTCAAGTTCAAGTTCGACGGCTGCCCCAACTGCTGCGTGGCATCCATTGCCCGTTCGGACATGAGCTTCATCGGCACCTGGAAAGACGACATCAAGATCAACCAGGAAGCCGTCGCCGCCTACATCGGCGGAGAGCTCAAGCCCAACGCCGGCGCCCACGCGGGCCGCAATTGGGGCAAGTTTGACATCGCCAAGGAAGTCATTGACCTGTGCCCCTCCGGCTGCATGAAAATGGACGGCAACAAGCTGGCCATCAACAACCGCGAGTGCACCCGCTGCATGCACTGCATCAACGTCATGCCCCGCGCGCTGCGCATCGGCGACGACCGCGGTCTGTCCATCCTGGTGGGTGCCAAGGCCCCCATCCTGGACGGTGCCCAGATGGGCTCCCTGCTGGTCCCCTTCATCAAGGTGGAAGAGCCCTACGACGAGATCAAGGAAGTCATCGAGAAGGTGTGGGACTGGTGGATGGAGGAAGGCAAGAACCGGGAGCGCCTGGGCGAGCTCATCAAGCGCGCCGGTTTCCAGAAGCTCCTCGAGGCCACTGAAATCGCGCCCATGCCGCAGCACGTGAAAGAGCCCCGGTCCAACCCCTACATCTTCTGGAAAGAGGAAGAGGTCGAGGGCGGCTGGAACCGCGATGTCAACGAATTCCGCAAGCACCATCAGCGTTAGCAAGGGGGTGACAACCATGGCATTCATTTCCTCTGGGTACGATCCCAAAGATCCAATGAAGAACAGGATCACCGACATCGGCCCCCGCAAGTTCGATGAGTTCTATCCCGAGATCGTGAAGAAGAACAAAGGCAAGTGGCTCTATCACGAGATCCTGGAGCCCGGCGTTCTGGTGCACGTTGCCGAGTCCGGCGACGAGCTCTACACGGTTCGTTGCGGCGGCGCCCGCCTCATGAGCATCAGCCTGATCCGCGAGATTTGCGACATCGCGGACAAGTACTGTGACGGGCACCTGCGCTTCACCACCCGGAACAACATCGAGTTCCTGGTGGACTCCAAAGAGAAGGCCGCGGCCCTGAAGAAGGACCTGGAAGGCCGTAAGTTCGCCGCCGGCTCCCACAAGTTCCCCGTGGGCGGCACCGGCGCCGGCATCACCAACATCGTGCACACCCAGGGCTGGATGCACTGCCACACGCCCGCCACCGACGCCTCCGGCCCGGTGAAGGCCACCATGGACGTGCTGTTCGAAGACTTCAAGAGCATGCGCCTCCCGGCCCACCTGCGCGTGTCCCTGGCTTGCTGCCTCAACATGTGCGGCGCCGTGCACTGCTCCGACATCGCCATCCTGGGCATCCACCGCAAGCCGCCCATGCTGGACCATGAGTACCTGGACAAGATGTGCGAGATCCCGCTGGCCATCGCCGCCTGCCCCACCGCGGCCATCAAGCCCTCCAAGGTGGAAGTCGGCGGAGCCAAGCTGAACACCGTGGCGGTGAACAATGAGCGCTGCATGTTCTGCGGCAACTGCTACACCATGTGCCCCGCTATGCCGCTGGCCGACAAGGAAGGCGACGGCATCGTCATCATGGCGGGCGGCAAGGTGTCCAACCGCATCTCCGCGCCCAAGTTCTCCAAGGTCGTCGTGGCGTTCCTGCCCAACAACGCGCCCCGCTGGCCCGAGACCACTTCGGTCATCAAGAGGATGGTGGAAGCCTACGCCAAGGGCGCCAAGAAGTATGAGCGCCTGGGCGAGTGGGCCGAGCGCATCGGCTGGGAGCGCTTCTTCGAGGTTTGCGAGCTCCCGTTCACGCACCACCTGATTGACGACTTCCGTGATCCCGCCTACTACACCTGGCGCCAGACCACGCAGTTCAAGTTCTAGCAGCGAACCGCCGGGGAACGGCTGCCTGCCGTTCCCCGGCAAACCAAAGCGAGGACGTACATGGACGTCGAAGCTGCACAGAAAATCATCGTGGAGACCCTGGAAGGCAAAAAGGGCAAGTCCAAGTTCTACCTCAAGGACTTCTACGCCATGTTCCCGGAGGAGAAACCCCGGGACGTGAAGAAGATCGTCAACGACATGGTGGGCAAGGGCATCCTGGAGTACTGGTCCTCCGGCTCCACCACGCTCATCGGGCTCAAGGGCGTCGGCAAGCAGGCCGCGGCCGAGCACGAGGATTAGTCCCCCCTTCCGCGGCCAGCGGAACGCTTCGGGCCTCGGCCCGGGAAGTCAGACCGCGACCCGCACGGAAGTGTATATCTACTTGATTTTGCTATACTAATGGGAGGCGCCCGGTAAAAACCAAGGCGCCTCCCATGTTTTTCCCGGACCCTTGCCGCGACGGCAACCGCCTCTTCCTACCCAGTTGCATTCGGACGGGTAACCAGGAGGCGAGGAAGAGGCGACGCAGGCGTATGCACTTATACGTCGAGGATCCGATGGCGAGCCAACGCCGCTGATCGTTCGAATACGGGTCGGTAGCAGTTCGGCAAAAGCACTCCGGGCGCCAATCCTGGAGAATATTCCCCCGCAACCTTTCGAAGGCGCGTCCGAACCATGCCAGCCCCCCGAATCATGATCGCAGCGCTCCGGGGAGGGGCGGGCAAAACCGTCATCAGCACGGGCATCTCCGCCGCCCTGGCCCGCCGCGGGCTTCGCGTCACCGCCTTCAAGAAAGGCCCGGATTACATTGACGCGGGCTGGCTCACCCTAGCCTCGGGAATCCCCTGCCGCAACCTGGACCTCTACCTTTCGACTCCCGACCAGGTCCGCGCTTCCTTTTTCTCCCGCACCGGCCCCGGCGACCTGGCCGTGATCGAAGCCAACCGCGGGCTTTTCGACGGCATAGACGTGAGCGGCGCCACATCCTCGGCGGAGCTGGCCAAGCTCCTCTGCTGCCCCGTACTTCTCATTCTGGACTGCACCAAAACCACGCGAACATTAGCCGCTCTGGTCCTGGGCTGCTCCCACTTCGATCCGGAGGTGGACATCCGCGGCGTAATCCTGAACCGCGTGTCCGGTAGCCGGCACGAGAAAAACATCCGACAAAACATCGAGCGCCACGCGGGGATTCCGGTCCTGGGAGCCGTTCCCAAGCTCCCCGGCGAGGATTTTCCCGAACGCCACCTGGGCCTCTTGCCCACCCACGAGCACCGGGAGGCGGAAAGCTCGCTCAACCGGGCCGCGGAAATGGCCGAAAAATACCTGGATCTCACCGCCATCCTCTCTGTGGCGCGAAGCCCTCTCCAGGAGATCCCCCCGCCCCTGCAGCCGGACTCCGTTCCTTTTCAGGACGGCGCGGCACCGGTGATCGGGGTGGCCCGGGACGCGGCTTTCCAGTTCTACTACCCGGAAAACCTCGAGGCATTGGTCGAGGCGGGCGCGCGGGTCCTCTTCTTCAGCCTGCTTTCCGGCCCGATCCCCGAGATGGACGGACTTTACTTGGGCGGCGGTTTTCCCGAAACCAACGCCGAGGCCCTTTCAGCCAACCTGGCGGCGCGCGAAAAGATCCGGGAACTGGCCCTTTCCGGGCTTCCCGTCTATGCCGAGTGCGGCGGCCTCATGTACCTCTGCCGCGATCTCCTCTACCGGGACCGGACCTTCCCCATGGCCGGCGTGTTTCCGGCCACCGTAAGCGTGGACAAGCGTCCCGTGGGCCACGGCTACACCCGGGCCCGGGTGGATGCGGAAAACCCCTTCTATGCCCCCGGAACCCTTTTGCTGGGCCACGAGTTCCATTACTCCCGCATCGTTTCATGGCACGGCCCGCCGGCCAGCATGGCCTTTTCCATGGAGCGGGGAAAAGGCGTCGAGAGTGGCCGGGACGGCCTCGTGCTGGGCAACACCCTGGCCACCTACACCCACATCCACGCCACCGGCACGCCCCAGTGGGCGCAGGCCCTGGTGTCCGCCTCCCGCAGCCGGAAGGCCTCTCGGCGGGAACTCGCTCCTTAGGCTTCCCCCCTCACCTTTTCTCCTGGTTTTTTTCGGTTTTCTCTTTTCCGCAGGCGGGTTTTTTGTGCTACAACCTGACCCTCCGTTTCGTTTTCCCATTTGTCATGACTGCCGCCCGGTTTAGTCTTAACGGGCGCTTGCCGAGCGGATGGTTTCGAGAAGGCGCATTCCGACGGGAGTTATGACAATCGCCTGAACCCCACAAACCCTGCGAGGATGCCATGCCCTTTTCCGTGGGAGTCCACAAGTTTCTGCCCGAACCCAACATGAACTTTCAGCTGAACCGCCTGGTGAACCTGGGGGGAGCCCCCTTCCCCGAGGTCCGCGCCGCCTCGGTTCGGATCAAGAACCTGGAGCAATGGAACTCGGTTTTCCTGGGCCTTGCCGAAGCAGCCGAAACCCAGGGGCGGCTGGAGGACGCATCCGCCTATTTCCGCAGCGCGGAGTTCTTCATCCGGCGGGGAGATCCCCGCAAGCGCCCGGCCTTCGACCGCTCCGTGGAGCTTTTCCGCAAGGCACGCCAAGAGGACTTCGCCGTGGGGCGGATCTCGGCCCACGAGGTTCCCTATGAAGGCAAGGTTTTGTACGCCTGGCGCTTCGCCGGCCAGGGCAAGGGCACGGTGGTCATCCACGGCGGGTTCGACAGCACCATGGAGGAGATGTTCCCGGCCGTGCAGTTTCTTGCCTCCGACAGCCCCTACGACCTGATCCTGTTCGAGGGCCCGGGCCAGGGAAGCGTGCTCCGACGCCAGGAACTTCCCATGACTCCCCAGTGGGAAAAGCCCACCGCCGCCGTGCTGGACCACTTCGGCCTCAAGGACGTCACGCTGGTGGGCGTGTCCCTGGGCGGCTACCTGGGGCTCCGGGCCGCGGCCTACGAGCCCCGCATCCGCCGCGTGGTGGCCTGGGACGTGCTCTACGACTTCTTCGACGTGCTCATGGCCTCGGCCGGGAAAAACCTCTCCAAGCCCCTCCGGGCCCTCATCTCCTCCGGAGCCGCGGGCCTGGTGAACCGGGCCGTGGCTGCCCGCATGCGCATGGACTCCTTCTCCGAGTGGGGCATCAACCACGGCATGCACGTCCTGGGCGCCAACACCCCCTTCGAGTTCTTCAAGAAAGCCCAGGCTTACACCATGAAGGGGATCTCCCACCTGCTGACCCAGGATGTCCTGCTCCTGGCCGGCACCGACGACCACTTCGTGCCTCTGCCGCTCTTCTTCCGGCAGGCCCAAGAGATGACCAACGTCCGCTCCTTCACCGGCCGCATATTCACCCGCGCGGAGGAGGCCGAGAACCACTGCCAGGTAGGGAACATCCCTCTCGCCCTCTCCGTGATCAAAAACTGGATCGAGCAAACCGCCAAGGCCTGACCGCAGCTTTCTTGCTACTCCGGGGGCTTGCCCGCAGCGACAAGCCCCCGGCCGCTCCCCCTTCCCCTTGTTTTCCCGAGATAGTAAAAGCTAGACATCCGCTGTACTATCTATTCTCCGGTCGGCCTCACACGCTAGTCAAACGACCGCTTTTCCTCTTCAAAGCAGTTGCCATTAGCTCCGGGGCTTAGTATTCTCTAAGGGCGTTTGGCAATCAGGCCCGGGGCGGGCCCCCGCTCCCGGATCCATCCGACGGCCTCCATTCTTTGTTTTGATAGGCACCCCCTCACCAAAAGGAGCGAACCGCATGGCAGAGATCATCCAGGGCTTTCCCTCCACGTCCCAGAACGATTACCAGCTGAACGCCATCAACATCTTTCGCCAGGCCAGCCTGGTTTACGGCGGCCAGGAGGTGGTCTCCATCCGGTCCACCGGGCGCATGCGCTTCACCTACCGCGAGTCTTACGACCGCGTGAAGCGCCTGGGCAACGCCCTCAAGAAGCTGGGCGTGAAGCCCGGCGACCGCATCGGGGTCATGGACTGGAACACCCACCGCCACTTCGAATGCTACTACGGCGTGCCCGGCGTGGGCGCGGTAATCCTGCTTCTCAACATCCGCCTTTCCCCGGTGGACCTCTCCTTTGTGGTCAACCACTCGGGCGCAAGCTTCATCATCGTGGACGAAACCCTGATGCCGCTGGTGGCCGCCATCGCCCCCAACTGCCCCAACGTCAAGGGCTTCATCCTCATGACCGACAAGGACCTTTCCGAAATCCAGACGCCCCTCTCCCCGGTCTACAGCTACGAGAAGATCCTGGCCGAGGCCTCCCCGGACATCAAGTGGCCCGTCCTGGACGAAAAGTCCGCCTACGGCGCCTGCTACACCACCGGCACCACCGGCAAGCCCAAGGGCGTCTATTACTCCCACCGGGACATCTACCTTCATGCCCTGGCCCTGGCCGCCAACGGCGAGATCTCCGCCAAGGACTGCTTCTACCAGCTGGTGCCCATGTTCCACGCCATGGGCTGGGGCACTCCCCACGCCGCCGTCCTGGTGGGCGCCAAGTACGTTCTCCCCGGCATGTACAACATCATGGACCTGGGCAGCCTGGCCGAACCCTTGATCTCCGAGGGAGTCACCGTGGCCGCGGGCGCGCCTGCCCTCTTCATGCCCATGCTGGAGTACCTGAAGAAGCTGGAAAAGCCGCCGAACCTCTCCTCCGCGCGCTTCCTCTCCGGAGCCACGGAGCCTTCGCTCACCCTCATGAAGGGCTTCTACAGCCTGACCGGCGCGGACATCATCCACGCCTACGGCGCCACCGAGACCTCGCCGCTGGCCACCATCAACCGCGTGAAACCCTGGCTGGAGAAGAAGCTTACCGAAGAGGAACGCTGGGAGCTCAAGAAGAAACAGGGCTACCCCATCGTGGGACTGGACATCAAGATCATGGGCCAGGACGGGAAACGCGCGCCCCTGGACGGCAAAACCCCGGGCGAGATCTGCATCCGCGGCCCCTGGATCACGGGCTCCTATTACAACGCCCCCGGCTCCGAGGCACAGTTCACGGAAAACGGATACTGGCGCTCCGGCGACGCCGGCACCATGGACGCCGAAGGCTACATCAAGATCACCGACCGCGTGAAGGACCTCATCAAGAGCGGCGGCGAATGGATCTCCTCCGTGGACATGGAGAACGAGATCATGGGCCACGCCTCCGTCCTGGAAGCCACCGTCACCGGCGTCGCCCACCCCAAGTGGGAGGAACGCCCCATCGCCCTGGTGGTCCTGCGGCCCGAGCATAAAGACAAAACCACGCCCGAAGACATCCGGGAGCACTTGTCCAAGAAGTTCGCCAAATGGCAGCTCCCCGAAGCCGTGGTCTTCGTGGACGTCATCCCCAAAACCTCGGTGGGCAAGTTCGACAAGAAGGTAGTCCGGCAACAGTACGCGGACATCTACAAAAAGGCATAACGGACTCAAGTCAAAAACGATTTGGGGGGGGGGGGGGGGGGGGGGGGGGGGGGGGGGGGGGGGGGGGGGGGGGGGGGGGGGGGGGGGGGGGGGGGGGGGGGGGGGGGGGGGGGG
>JBFMHL010000068.1:0-26345 GCA_040753055.1 Thermodesulfobacteriota bacterium
CAAACAGGGCCGCAGGGCCCAAAAGAGCCCCGGGCCGGACGCCCGGGCCGAGAGGACGCCGGGGGAGGCGCCTTCCGGAGCGGAGACGGAAGCCGTCAGGGCCGCGTTCCTTCCCAAGGGAACGGAGCCCGTAAGGCTGCGCTGCTCGAAGTCGTCGTCGGCAAACTCCAGGTGCAGGGCAGCTCCCTTGCGGGAGAGCGCAAGGCTGCCCGAGCACGGACGCTCCGTGGCCAGGCCTTCCATGTTGATGGTTCCGAAGGCCTCCATGCGACGGGAGAACAGGCCGCCCCGGGCGGAAAGGCAAAGGGTTGCCGGCCGCGGGCCGTCCCCTTCCACCGCTTGGAAGGAGCCGGAGAATGAAGCGGTGATCTTCCAGTACAAATGCGGAAGAAGCATGGGACCTTCCTTTGTTTCTGGGGCCCGGGCAGCTCGCGGGCAAAGCCGCACTCTGCCGCCCGAAAGAGGACGGCTTAAATATGTCGCCCGGGCAAGTGCCCGCCGGGCCAATGGACGGGAAATGGGAGATTCGAACCATACACCATCGCAGCGGATGGGTAAAGAAGGACCGGCGCCAGGCAAAACCATATCCGCCCGGGCGGCGCCTCCCCTCTCTCGACCCTTTTCCCTTCCCCGGCCCTCTTGCAAAGAAGGCACGGATTCGGATACACGAAACGAACTTCGCTTTTTTTAGCTTTGGAAATCACCGCTCCCCGGATAAGCCGTATGCCCTTCCCCGTTCGGGGCCGGGCGCAGCCAGCCGGAGTGAAAAGAAGCTTCATGGACCAGACGGAGCAGAGCAAGCCCGCAGGGCGCCCGATTCAGCTGTTCTTGATATCCTTCTGCTGCCTGTTCTTCGAGATGGCGTGCATCCGCTGGCTCAACTCCACCGTGCCCGTGCTCTCCTACTTCAACAACTTGATCCTCATCTCCTGCTTCTTCGGCCTGGGGGTTGGCTGCCTCCTGTCCGGCCGCACGGTGCGCCTGGTGTCCTGGTTTCCCGTGTTCTTCTTCCTCTTCGTCGCTGCGGTCATGCTGCTGGGGAGCCACAGCATCGAGATATCCAACCAGGGCGACTTCCTCTTCGCCTCCCACCCCCGCTCGGACCCCGGCGTCATCCAGGTCCCCTTGTCCGCCTTCGGGGGCTTTTTCGTAAACATGATGCTCTTCGTAGTGCTGGGCCAGGAGCTGGGCCGCCAGCTTTCGGCCATAAAAAGCCCGCTGGCCGCCTACTCAACGGACATCCTGGGGAGCCTGCTGGGCACCCTGGCCTTCACGGGCCTGGCCTGGCTCGGCACCTCGCCCACCATCTGGTTCGGCCTGGGCTTCCTGCTGCTGGCGGCCTTTTTCCCCAAGAAGCCCTGGAAAGCCGTCGCCTCAGTCCTTTTGCTCCTGGGGGCCCTGTTGGCCGTCCACTGGACCTGCCAGTACTCCTTCTGGTCGCCCTACTACAAGGTCACGGCCCACAGCTTCCAAGAGGAGCGGAACCGCAACTTCGGCTACACCATCAGCGTGGACGGCCTGCGCATCCAGGACGCCCTGAACTTCTCCCAAGGTATCGAGAACACGGACCTGGCCCCCTGGGTCCCCTACTACCAGCTCCCCTACCTCTTCATCCGGCCCGCCACCGCCCTCTATTTAGGGGCCGGCAGCGGAAACGAGGCCGCAATGGCCCTCCTGGCGGGGGTGCCCGATATCACGGCCGTGGAGATAGACCCCATCATCGCCGACATGGGCAGGAAGCTCCACCCCAACCGCCCCTACCTGGACCCCAAGGTCCGGGTGGTCGTAAACGATGCCCGGGCCTACCTCTCCTCCTGCAAGGAGCATTACGACCTGGTGGTGATGTCGGCGCTGGACAGCCACCGGCAGATTGGCGGGCTTTCCAGCCTGCGGCTGGAGTCCTTCATTTACACCGTGGAGGCGTTCCGGGAGATCAAGAAGCTGTTGAGCGAGGGCGGTTACTTTGTTCTGAACCTGAGTTCCGGCCGGCCCTGGATCGCCTACCGGACCTACTGGAGCCTGGCGGAGGCCTTCGGCCACGAGCCCCTGGTGGTGCGCTCCGACGCGGGGCCCATCGGCTCCATCGCCTACGTGCTGCACAACGCGCCGGGTGCGGTCCCCCCCATCCCGGGAATCTCCCAGCTCATGCCCTTTCCCAAGCCCGAAAACCTTACGCTCTGCACCGACAACTGGCCCTTTTTATATCTGGAGAAGAAAAGCGTGCCGCCCTTCAACCTCATGGTGGTGGCCGTCCTCTTCTTCGCCTGCATCGGCATCGTGTGCCTGGTGGATCGCACGGCCCGGAAGCCCAACCTGCACTACTTCTTCCTGGGCGCGGGCTTCATGCTGCTGGAAACCCGGAGCATCACCCAGCTCTTCCTGCTCTTCGGGCTCACCTGGCACGTGACGGCCCTGGTGGTGGCGTCGGTGCTCCTGGCCATCTTCTGCGTGAACCTGGCCGTGATGAAGGAGCGGGGCATCTCCAGCAAGCTCTCCTACCCTCTGCTCTTCGCCACCCTGCTCTTGGGCTTCTTCTTCCCCTTCCCCAGCCTGCTGGCGCTTTCGTTCTGGCCGCGGCTGGCGGTGTCGGCGTTCATCGTGGGGCTGCCCATCGTGTGGGCCGGGTTCATCTTCTCCAACTCGTTCAAGACCGAGACGCGGATAAACTCCGCCTTCGGCTCCAACCTCATGGGGGTGGTGCTGGGGGGATCGATGGAGTACGCCTGCAACATCTGGGGGCTGAACAGCCTCTACCTGCTGGCGGCGGGGCTGTACCTGCTCTCCCTGTTCGCGGCCGGGGACAAGATGCGGCCGGTCAGGGCAGGGTAAAGAGCACCTCGGCGGGCGGGCAGCTCCGGGCTACCTGGTCATTTACGGCAATCCCCTGGCTCTCCACCCGCTCCCGGACGGCCCGGCGGCGCTCCCCGCCGTGGCCCGCGCCGGCTTTGATTCGGCGGAATCGCGAGGGGATGTACTTGACGATATATTTTTTCTAATTGAATATGTTATAATTTATCGAAATTCCTTCCCCGAATCTTCGCAATAGCTCAAGAGGACAGCACCCACCCGCTTCGCGGGCGCAAGGCTTCCGGGAACCGCCGGCCGGTTGGACCGGGGCAGACCACCTTTTGACTGCAACCGCAATCTTTTGCATAGGATGTCCATGGACGACCCTGCGCTGTCGACGCCCAAGCCCGATCCGCTCCGCCTTTTTCTCATCAGCTTCTGCTGCCTGTTCTTCGAGATGGCGTGCATCCGCTGGCTCAACTCCACCGTGCCCGTACTCTCCTACTTCAACAACCTGATCCTCATCTCCTGCTTCTTCGGCCTGGGCGTGGGCTGCCTTTTGGCGGGCCGCAAGGCGCGTCTGGTCTCCTGGTTTCCCCTGGTCTTCGCCTTTTTCGTGGCCGCCGTGATGGTGCTGGGGAGCCACAGCTTCGAGATCTCCAACCAGGGGGACTTTCTCTTCGCGCCGCACCCCCGCGCCGACCCCAACGTCATCCAGGTACCGCTTTCGGCCTTTGCCGGTTTCTTCACCAACATGGTGTTTTTCGTGGTCCTGGGCCAGGAACTGGGGCGCCAGCTCTCGGCCATGAACAGCCCGCTCCGGGCCTACTCATTGGACATCCTGGGAAGCCTCCTGGGGACGCTGGCCTACACGGGGCTGGCCTGGACGGGCACCCCGCCCACCCTATGGTTTGGGCTGGGCTTCCTTCTTCTTTGCGTTTTTCTCCCCCGCAAACCTTGGAAGGCAATCGTCTCCGTGGCCCTGCTGGCCGCCAGCCTGGCGGCGGTCCACCAGACCTGCGGCCAAGCCCGCTGGTCGCCCTACTACAAGGTCACGGCCCATCCCTACCAGGACGCCCGGAACCGCGAATTCGGTTACGTGATCAGCGTGGACGGGCTGCGGATCCAGGACGCCCTTGCCTTTGCGCCGGGGATCGAGCGAACGGATCTTGCGCCCTGGATTCCCTACTACCTCCTGCCCTACGCGTTCATACGGCCCGAGTCCGGGCTGTACCTGGGGGCGGGGAGCGGCAACGAAGCCGTGGCCGCAACCATTGCCGGCGTGCCCGAGATCACCGCGGTGGAGATTGACCCGGTGATCGCGGACATGGGCAAAACTCTGCACCCCAACCGGCCCTATCTGAACCCGCGGGTTACGCTGGTGGTGAACGACGCCCGCGCCTATCTCTCCTCCTGCAAGGACAAGTACGACCTCGTGGTCATGTCGGCGCTGGACAGCCACAAGCTCGTCAGCGGGCTTTCCAGCCTGCGGCTGGAGTCGTACATCTACACGAAGGAAGCCTTCCAGGAAATCAAACGGCTGCTGAATCCGGGCGGGATTTTCTGCCTGAATTTAAGCTCGGGGAGGCGATGGATCGCGTACCGGACCTACTGGAGCCTGGCCGCAGCCTTCGGCCACGAGCCGCTGGCGGTGCACTCCAACGCGGGCCCCCTGGGCTCCATCGCCTATGTCCTGAGGAACGGAGAGCCGCCGGAGCTCCCGGCCGGCGGCGGGATCGAAAGGGTTCCGCCCTTCCCCCGGCCCGAGGACCTGGTGCTCTGCACCGACAACTGGCCTTTCCTGTACCTGGAGAAGAAGAGCGTGCCGCCTTTAAACCTCGCCGTGGTGGCCCTGCTGTTCTTCGCCTGCATCGCCATCGTGGCCCTGGCGGCCCCCGGTGCCCGCAGGCCCAACCTCCATTACTTCTTCCTGGGCGCGGGCTTCATGCTGCTGGAAACCCGCAGCATCACCCAGCTCTATCTCCTCTTCGGGCTCACCTGGCAGGTGACGGCCCTGGTGGTTTCCGCGGTGCTCCTGGCCATCTTCTGCGTGAACCTGGCCGTGATCCAGGGAAGGGGCATTTCCAGCCGGCTTTCCTATCCCTTGCTCTTCGCCACCCTGATTCTGGGCTTTTTCTTCCCCTTCCACGACCTGCTCAAGCTCGGCTTCGGGGCCCGGCTTTTGGTGAGCGCCTTCATCGTGGGGCTGCCCATCGTGTGGGCCGGATTCATCTTCTCCAACTCCTTCAAAACCGAGACGCGCGTGAACTCGGCCTTCGGCTCCAACCTCATGGGCGTGGTGCTGGGGGGATCGCTGGAGTACGCCTGCAACCTCTGGGGCTTGAACTCCCTCTACCTGCTGGCGGCCGGGCTCTACATCCTGTCGCTCCTTGCGGCGGGCGACAAGCTTCGGCCCGCTAGGGCAGCGTGAACAGGACCTCGGCAGCCCAGGCGAGCCCGAAGCGCAGGGCATCCTCGTCCGTGGCCGGGGGCCGGTCCGGGAGCTTCCCCCCGGCGGGCGCCTTGCCCCGGGCCAGCACTCCGTAGAACGCGTCCGGATCGTAGCAGGACATGAGAAAAAGGCGGGCTTTCTCCTGGGAAAGCCGGGCGTTGCCCGTCTTTTTTTTCGCCCCCAGGACGGGCAGGAAAAGATCGTTCATCTCGTTGTAGACCGAAAGGCCCTGGCTCTCCACCCACTCCCGGGCCGTCCAGCGCCTTCCCGCACCATGCCCCTGGCAGTGCGCCTCCCGCACCAGGTAGTACTTCTCGCGGACCTGCCCCGTGGTCTTGTCCCGGCCCGCGGCCCGGGCCAGGGGATAGGTGCGGCAGGAGCCGGGCCGGTCCTGGTAGACCCCGCAGCCCTCCGCCGTCACAAAGGGGCAGGGTTGATCGTCCCCGGGCCCCGGGGCAAGCGTCACCACCGGGAGACCGGTTTCCGGGCCGATCACGATGAGGACGCGGCTCGCCAGGAACTCTCCGGTGGAGATGCCGAGCCTGCGGGAAAGCCGCAACGCATCATAGGGCGACAGAGCCTGGGATAGACTCCGGCAGCAAGCATTGAAGCAGACGTTCTCGGGCCCGCAGGTGAAGGGGAAGGCGTCGTCGGGCCCCAGGGCGTAGACGCTGGGCTCGCTTTCATCGTTTTGCATGGCATGCTCTTTCCGTGGGTTGGTCTGTGGCGCTGAAATCCGTCTCAAACGCAGGCACAGTGGGGAAAAAGCAGGCCCCTGTCAAGGAGGGAGATCCCCCCGCACGAGTTGGACGCGTTTTTGGGGCAATCGAAACGGGGGGATAGGAAACCGGATCGGTAAAATTGAGGGTGCTACTTCGCCAGGGTCTGCTCCAGCTTCTCGGAGAGCTGGAAAAGGTCGAAGGGTTTCTGGATGAAGCGGGCGCGGCCGCTCTTGCAGATCTCGCGGGCCTGGTCCTCCATGCTGTAGCCCGAGGACAGGAGCACCTTGACGCCGGGGTTGAGCGCGCAGAGCTCCTCGAAAGTCTTGGCGCCGCTCTTTCCCGGCATGATCATGTCCAGGACGATGCAGACGATGTCCGCCCAGCGCCTCTTGTAGATGCCCACCGCCTCGTCGCCGCTGCGGGCCACCAGAACGTGGTAGCCCAGCGTTTCCAGAAGCTCCTTCTCCACCGCGGCCACCTCGGGCTCGTCCTCCACCAGGAGGATGATGCCCCGTCCCGAATGCACCTTGTCCGGGAGCGACTCCTCTTCCAGCGGCTCCTTGTCCGTTGCGGGCAGATAGACCACGAACAGGGAGCCCTTGCCCTTTTCGCTCATCACGGTGACGGCGCCGCCGTGGTTTTTCACGATGCCCCAGGCCGAGGCAAGGCCCAGCCCCGTGCCGCGGCCCATGGCCTTGGTGGTGTAAAAGGGATCGAAGATGCGCTTGCGGGTTTCGGCGTCCATGCCGACGCCGGTGTCGGCCACGGAAACTTTAACGTACCGGCCTTCGGACAGGAGCAAGGCCTGGGCCGCCACACCGGAAAGCGCCACCTGCTCCGTTGCGATGGCTATCTCGCCCCCGCCCGGCATGGCCTGCCAGGCGTTCACCAGGATGTTCAGAAAGACTTGCTCCATCTGGCTCCGGTCGGCCTCCACCCTGCACAGGCCTTCGGCCATCCGCATCTTGATGACCACCTCCTTGCGGGTGCGGCCGAACATGCGGGCCGTCCGGGAAAGCAGCTCGTTCATGTCCAGGGGCCGGGGCTCGTAGCGCCCGCCCTTGGCCAGGCCCAGGAGCTGATTGGTGAGGTCCGACGCGCTCTTCACGGCGTCGGTCACGGCCCGCAGGTGCTCGGTGAAGGGCTGCTCGCGGGGCAGGGCCAGCGTGAGCAGCGAGGCCCTGCCCGAGATGGTCATGAGAAGGTTGTTGAAGTCGTGGGCGATGCCCCCGGCCAGCGTGCCGATGGCCTGCATCTTCTCGGCCTGCAGAAGCCTGGTTTCCAGACGTTTGAGCTCGGTGATGTCGCGGGCCACCCCGTGCATCCGATACAGGCGCCCCTCCTTGTCGTAAAAAAGGGAGGCGTTCAGGTGCAGGTGAAGCGGTGAGCCGTCCTTTGCCACGGCGCGGTAGACCAGGTCGCGGATCTTGCCTGTTTTTTCGTGAAACTCCTTGCGGAACGCGGCCTGGATCACGGGCAGGTCCTCGGGGTGCGTGAGATCCGTAAAGACGCGGCCGATGAACTCCTCTCGCTTGTAGCCCGAGATCCCGAGGGCGTACTCGTTGATCCAGGTGAACGCGCCGGTTCCGTCCAGGGTGAAGATGACGTCCTGGGCGTTTTCCACGAGAAGCCGGAAGGACCGCTCGCTCTCGGCCAGGGCCTTGTGCCGCTGCTCCACCAGCCGCTCCAGGTTCTCCGACTGGTCCAGAAGGCGCTTTTCCACCTGGGCCCGTTGCTCGATCTCGCGGGAAAGGGCCTGGTTGGTCTGGGAAAGGTCCCGGTTGCTCTCTGCCAGCTTGCTCAAAATCTCCTGCTGGCGCTGGCCGTGGCGCTCCAGGCCGCTGGTCACCACCACCAGGAACACCGTGCACACCGACATCATGAACAGGTAGTTGAGCGACAGGTTGGCCCAACGCAGCAGGGGGTGGTCCGCCGGGCCGGTGATGCTCATGGCCCCCACATACACCAGGACCCCCAGCATCATGAGGGCCGCAACGTTCATGAATAGCGACGCCACGGCGCCCCGGTTTCCCAGGAGCACCGCCGCCATGACCTGGAAGGCGAAAAAGTAGGCGAAGCCGGCCCGCAAAGGCCCTAAGGAGAGCATCATGACGATGCCCAGGACATAGAGGACGAAGAGAGTGCTGAAGGCGCGGATATTGTAGGTCATGCCTTTCGCCCGCCAGGTGAATACGGTCCAGGCGTAGGCGCACCAGATGAAGGCGATGAGGAAGTGGTTGCCTTCGATGTAAAGAAGCGTGCTGCCGGGCAGGAGGACGGCCGCCCCCAGGATCACCGCCGCCTGGAGGGTCACGGAAAGGATCGCCTGCCGCATTCCGGCCAGGTCCTGCCGGGATAAGGCATCGAGCCAGGAGGAAAAGTTCTCCGCAAGTCGGAAGAGCGGCCCGGCCTTGCGGGAATCGCTTTCAGGCATGGGGAGCACCGCGCCGATGCTGGTTGGAGGAATCAGGGCCGGGAGCTTCGTCGGTCAGGACCCGACCCGCCTGTCTTGCAGATTCCGGAACTAGCGGATTTGAGGGGATCATACCCTATTTTTCGCAGGATTTCTTCGAAAAAAAACAGGCTCCAGGGTGTATTTCCTTCTCCACCCACGGAGCCTGCCCGTTAAATCACCCGAATCTCTTTGTTACTCGTACAGGACGGCCAGGATGACGGCCTTGCCGCCCTTGCCGGTGATGCTGTGGGGATGCGAGGAAAGGTAGTAGACGCAGTCGCCGGGCGAAAGATCGAAGCTGTCCGGACCGATGGCCACCCGGGCGGTACCGGAGAGCACGAAGATGAACTCCTCGCCCTCGTGAGTGCTCTTCTCCGGATCCGCAACCTCCTCGAGCTCCACGATGAGCGGCTCCATGCTCCGGCCTTCCACCTCGTGGGCCAAAGCCTGATACGTGTAGACCTTCTTGCCGCCCTTGGCCGAGGTGGACCGGGCCACGGTCTTGCGCTCGCCCTTGCGGGTCACCTCGTAGGGCTTGTTGCCGGTGCCGGAGATCATGCCGGAAAGCGCCTGGTCCAGGGCTTTGGAAAGCCGCATGATGGTTCCCAGCTGGGGCTGCACGCTGGCGTCCTCGATGCCGGCCAAGAGATCTTCGGAAAATCCCGTCATCTTGGAGAGGTCGGCAAGCGAGAGGCCTTTTTGCTTGCGGATTTCGGCGATCCGTTTCCCCACTTCGGGGCCCGGTGCGCCCGCTTCGTTTTGGGGAAGCTCGCCGGTCAAGCCTTCGAAGTAATCCACGTTGATGCTGGGAACTCCATTTTTTTCCATGAGCTTTGGCCTCTCAGAAGAATTTTCGCCTCCCCTGTCAGGCAAGGGGGCATGGGAAAACGTTGCTTGAAAATATCTTTCCAATGCAAATCGCGGGGGAAGGCCGAAAAGCCTCTCATCTCAAGAGGGATTCCTCCCTCTCCCGGAAAAACCTCTCTCCCTTCCACTCGTCCCGAAGCTTTTGGTCATCCCAGCCGGGCGGCCTTTTCCCGCGCGAAAGCCGTAAAGGGGGAGTCCGGATACTTCTTGGCGAAGTCTTCATAAGCCTTTTTGGCTTCGTCCGTTTTCCCCATGGCTTCGTAGAGACGGGGCAGGGCCAGGGCCGCATCCTCGGCGTACACGCTCTCCTGCCCCGAGGCGATGCCGGAAAAGAGCTCCAGGGCTTTGGCGTAGTCCTTCTGCTCCTCGTAGGCGTAGGCGAGCCCGCTCTGGATCACGCTCTGCATGAGAGGATCCCTGGCAAAGGCCTTCTGGGCCTCGGCGAAGTCCTCGGCGGCGGCCGCGGCCTGGCCGCGGGCCAGCCGGACATTGGCCCGGTTGATGAGCGCCAGTCGGGCGGCGTCCGTGCGAGGGTACTGGGTGCGGACGGCTGTGAACTTCTCCTCCACCTGGGCCAGCTTGTCGGAGGAGGCGGAGCTGTCCCGGGCCGCAACGAAGTCCGTCTGGGCGTCCTCCAGGAGCCTCTGCGCCTGGTTTTCCTGCCGGTTGAGATAGTAGCGCGCCCCCAGCACCAGGAGGATCACCACCAGGATGGAAATCACCGCGGCAAAAATCTTGTTCTGGTTGTCGCGGGCATAGGTCACCATCTTGGCCGTGAAGGTCACGAACTCGTCCGGCCCTTTCAAAAGCTCCTTGCGGCTGGGTTTATCTGTCGTCGCTGCCATGGTTTGTCGGTTTCCCTTCTGCCGTGCTCCTGGAAAAAACAAAAATGGGAAATAGCGTCTTCAATCGGAAAAACAACTATGCGTAACGTCGAAGTATGACTTCAAAACGATTTTGAAAAAAGCTCTACCAGGCCACCAGGAGCTTCCGAATGCGCTCCCAGCCCTCGTCGGGGATGGTGGCGCCCACCACCTGGCACACCTCGTGGCCGCAGGCCGATCCCAGCTCGCCGCAGCGGGCCAGGTCCAGGCCCCGGGCAAGCCCGTACAGGAAACCGGCCGCATAGAGGTCGCCGGCTCCGGTGGTATCCACGGCGTCTCCGTTTCCGCGGGGAGCCACGCGGATGACCTGGCCGGAGGCTCCGATGACGCTCCCCCGGGGCCCCAGCTTCAGGACTCCCACGTCCACCTTTTCGCACAGCCGGGCCAGGGCCTCGGCCTCGTCCCGCACCCCCGTGTAGGCTTCGGCCTCATCCTCGTTGGCCAGGAGGATGTCCACGTAATCGGCCACCAGGCCCTTGATGAGGTCCTTGCACTGGTTCACCACGTTGTGGCTGGCCAGGTCCAGCGACACCTGGGCCCCTGCCATCTTGGCCAGCGAAAGCGCCCGTTCGATGAGTTCCCGGTTGAAGACCAGGTAGCCTTCCACGTGCACGATGGCGGCGTGGGAGAAGTACTCCAGGGTGATCTCCTCGGGCATGGTTTCCGCCGAGGCCCCCAGAAAGGTGAGCATGGAGCGCTGGGCGTCGGGAGTGATCATGGAGAGCACCCGGCCCGTGGGAAGCTCGCTCGAGAAAAGGGCCGGCTCCACCGAGTGGTTCACCAGAGACTCGCGGAAGAGCTTTCCGTACTCGTCGTTGCCGCATTTGCCCACGAAGCGGGCCGCTCCGCCCAGCTTGCCCACGCCGATGGTGGTGTTGCAGGCGGACCCGCCCGGGACCACCCGGTGCCCGGCCGGGAGGCTGCCCATCAGTCCTTCGATCACGTGGTGGGGCACCAGGGACATGCCCCCCATGACCGCGCCGGCGCGGCCCACGAACTCGCCGTCGGTCTGGGCCAGGATGTCAACCAGGGCCGAGCCGATTCCCACCACCAGGTTTTTTCCATCAGGGGCCATATCGGCCTCCTTGTCGGTCGCATTCCGCCCGGAATCCGGACAGCCCCCCATTTAGGCAAAAAAAGCCATGCCCGTCAAACGGGAAAACACCAAAAAGCTTCGGGACGCCCCCGCGGGGAATGCGCCGGATCCCCCCGGCCGCGTTCCGGCAGGGATAGTTACTGGAGCAGGGACTCCCACTCGCGGGTCTCGAACCAGTAGTGCTTGCGCTCGGCCAGCCAGCCCTCGGCGCTCACCGTGGTGATCCAGTTGTTGAAGTAGTTGAGCGTGTCCACGTCGGACTTCTGCACCGCAAAGCCGATGGGCTCCTTGGTGAAGGTACCCGCCAAAGGCAGGAAGAGCTGCTCCGGATGGGCCAGGGCCGTGAAAGCCGGAAGCGGCGCGGAAGCCACGAAGGCGTGGGCGTTCTTGTTAAGGACCTCCTGGATCACCTGGGCCTCCTGGTCAAAGAGCCGCACCTGTGCGTTGGGGAAGTACTTCTTGGCCGCCGTCGCTGCGGTGGTCCCCAGGCGCGCGGCTAGGACCACCTGGGCGTTGTCGAAGTCCGCCAGGCCGGTGAACCCGGCGCACAGCTCCTTGCTGGCGCAGAGGCTCATGCCCGAGTAGTCGTAGGGCACCGTGAAGTTCACCTTCAGATTGCGGTCGGGACGGATGCTCATCCCTCCGATGATGACGTCGAACTTGCCCGTCAAGAGCGCCGGGATGATGCCCGACCACTGGGTGGGAACGAACTCCACGTCCACGCCCATGTCCTTGGCGAGCCTGGTGGCCACGTCTATCTCGAAGCCCACGTACTTGCCGGTCTTGTCCTGCATGGCCCAGGGCTCGAAGGTGGAGAAGCCCACGCGCAGCATGCCGCGCTTCACTACCTGCTCCACCGTGCTCTCCGTGGCCAGCTTCGCCCGCAGGTCCAGCTGGGCTTCGGCGTCGGGCGCTGCGCCCTTGTCCCCGCAGCCGCATAGCCCCAGCGACGCGGCCCAAAAAATCACCCCGAGGATGATGAGCTTCTTCGCCATGTTCTGCTCCTTTCCCTTAAAAAAAGTAGAGAGGAAGAAGAGGTTTTCGAAAAAGGGAACGGGACAACCTTCTGCAAAAACGCCCGGTTTTCCCGCTCGTCCCGCCCCCCCCTCTTATTCGAACCCATCTTAAAATAATTACTATGGAGAATATTTACTTTTTAAATACTATTTGCTTGCCCATAGAAAACGATTGTCCCAGCTATCATGGGCTGCAAGCCTCGAATAGCAGCCTTTGGGTTTGCTTCAAAAAGTGTTGAGGAAAAGGGGGAAGGGGTGCGGGGGAGGGGGGAAAATCCAGCTTTTTCAAAAGGGGTTTTCCCCCCTCCCCCGCAAAATGCCTTTCTTTATTATTGAGATAGCCTATAGACAAAACTTTTTGATGCGCTTCGCCGGACGGGTTCCGGCGGTCCCGTTTTACAGAACCTTGGCCAGAAAGTCGCGGGCGCGCTCCGTGGCGGGGGCGGAAAAAAACCGTTGTGCCGGCGACTCCTCCACCACGCGGCCGTTTTCCATGAAAACGACGTTCCGGCAGACCTCGCGTGCGAAGCCCATCTCGTGGGTCACCACCACCATGGTGGCCCCCTTGCGCGCGATGCCCTTCACCACGTCCAGGACCTCTCCGATCATCTCCGGATCCAGCGCGCTGGTGATCTCGTCCAGGAGCATGACCCGCGGCTCCAGGGCCAGGGCCCGGGCGATGGCCACCCGCTGCTGCTGCCCGCCGGAAAGCTCGTGGGGGTAGCTGCCGGCTTTTTCCTCCATGCCCACGCTGCGCAAAACCTCGCGGGAGACGCGGTCCGCCTCCGCCGCCGTCTTCTTCTGCACCATGCGCTGGGCAAGGCTCACGTTCTGTTCCGCGGTCATGTGGGGAAACAGGTTGAAGGACTGGAACACCATGCCCACCTGACGCCGCACGCGGTTTATGCTCTTGCGGCCGGGCAGGAGTTCGCAGCCGTTCACCGTCACCTTGCCGCCGTCGGGGATCTCCAGGCCGTTGATGCACCGGAGCAATGTGGACTTGCCCGATCCCGACGGCCCCACCACGCCCAGCACCTCGCCGGGGCGGACGCATAGGCTCACGCCGTCCAGGGCGCGCAGGTTCCCGGAAAAAATCTTGACCACGTTTTCAAGCCTTATCACGCAAGGCTCTTCCACGCAAAGCCCCTCCGGTGCGAAATTCATCTGCTCCTTGGTTTCCGCGCCGCGGCGCAAAACCATCCTTTGCCCATAATTTTTTTCACCCGACGCGTCAAAAAGAGTACCGGTTGGCCATGCGCCGCTCCACCGCGCCGGAAAGGGCCGAGAGGCTCAAGGTGAGCGCCAGGTACAGGCCCGCGGCGGCGAACCAGATCTCGAAGGCCAGGAAGGTGTCCGCCACCAGATCCTGGGCGGCCATGGCCAGGTCGTAGACGGCGATCACGGAAACCAGGGCCGAGTCCTTGACCAACGACACCGTCTGGCCGGTGAGCGGCGGCAGCACCTTCCGGAAGGCCTGGGGAAGCACGACGCGGGTATAGGCCTGCCAGCGGGAGAGCCCCAGGCTGTGGCAGGCCTCCCATTGGCCCGGGTCCACGGAGAGGACGCCCGCCCGGATGATCTCCGAAGCGTAAGCGCCCTCGAACAGGGCCAGGGCCAGGATCGCGCAGACATAGCGGGAGAGCGCGAACAAGGGCCCGATGACGAAATACAAAAACAGGATCTGGGTGAGCAAGGGCGTGTTGCGGATGCTCTCCACGTAGAGGCGCGAAAGCGCTCCTCCGGCAGCGGAGCCGGAAAGCCGCAGCATGGCGGACGAGACCCCGAAGACCAACGCCAGGACGAAGCTGGCCGCGGAAATAGCCAGGGTCATGCCGAGCCCCCGCATGAGCGGTCCCCAGACAAGCGCCCCGTCCTGGAATGAAAAGAAGTAGCGCGGCACCCGGTACCACTGGAAGTGGTAGGGCAGCGCCCGGCCTCCGCGGTAGAGGAGATACAAAAGAAAGGCGGAAAGCGCCATGAACTTGGCCGCGTCCCAGGCGACCCGGGAAAATCTCCTGTGGGGAAGGAAAGCCTGCATGGGCGCATTCGGGCCGGGGCCGAAAAACGGCCGCCGGAGCCTTTTCTCCTTTATGGGGCATGTTCGAAATGAGCCTGCAGTATACAGGGCTTTTGCGCCGGCGCAAGGGAGTTGCGGGGTTTTGGCGACCTATGCAAAAAGATTTGCAACCGGGAGAAACTTTTGCTTTGTTTGGCCGGTTGACAGGGTCCACAGCCAGGAAGGAACCACCATGCCCGCCGACTTGAAAAAGATGTACCGCGAAATCGCCGGAGACCATTTCCCGGCCCGTATGGAGCTCTCTTTTGTGGCCGAGGACGGCACGCGCCAGACGCTTTGCTATGAAAAGGCGGGCTGGGAGATAGACGGGGAGCTCAAGGGGCTCCGGTACGGGGAAAACCCCGGCCAGGAGGCGGCGCTCTTCCGGCTGGTGAACGGCAACCTGACCCTGGGCGACGTCACCTCCCTGGCTCCGGGCAAGTGGCTCGCCTCGGACGCGGAGCTCCTCCAGTCGGGCAAGCACCCCGGAAAAACCAACATCACCGACGCCGACAGCGCGCTTTCCATCCTGCGTTACTTCCCGGACAAGCCCACTGCGGTCATCGTGAAGCACAACAATCCCTGCGGCGTGGCCCGGGACGCGAGCCTGGAGACAGCCTACGCCAAGGCCTACATGGCCGACCGAGTGGCGGCCTTCGGCGGTTGCATCGCGCTCAACCGGCCCGTGGACAAGGCCACAGCCGAGGCCGTCGCCGCCCAGTACGCCGAGGTGGTGGTGGCCCCGGACTACGAGGAGGGCGCGCTGCCCATCCTGTTCAGGCGCAAGAACCTGCGGGTCATGGCCATCCGCAACATGGAGCGCCTTTCGTCTTACGTAGGCGCCGCCGTGGTGGACCTAAAAAGCCTCATGGACGGCGGAATCATCACCCAGTGGTCCTTCCGGCCCGAAACCCTGTCCGCAAAGGACTTCCTGCCCGCACGCGCGGAGCACGGCGGCAAGGTTTACGAGACCGCCCGCAAACCCACCGGGGCCGAGCTCGCCGACATGCTCTTCGGCTGGCTGGTGGAGACCGGCATCACCTCCAACAGCGTCATCTATGTAAAGGACGAGTGTACGGTGGGGATCGGAACCGGGGAGCAGGACCGGGTGGGAGTGGCGGAGATCGCCCGGGACAAGGCCTACCGGAAGCTTTGCGACCGCATCTCCTATGAAACCCTGAAGACCCCCTTCGCAGACCTGGAGGACCGGGACAAACGGGCCGAGATCGAAGCCGCCGTGGCGGAGCAAAAGGGCGGACTCATCGGCTCCACGATGGTTTCCGACGCCTTCTTCCCCTTTCCCGACGGGGTCCTGGTGGGGCTCCGGGAAGGGGTACGCTCGGTGGTCCAGCCCGGCGGGGCCATGAACGACCACCTGGTCATCGAAGCGGTGAACCGCTTCGGGGCCGCCATGGTTTTCACGGGGCAGCGCTGCTTCAAACACTGATTGCGGGATCCGATGAAATACGCTACGGTTCTGCTTGCGGGCGTGGATGACTCTATCCATATCCGCCGGGTTGCAGTTTTCCCTCGCGGTACCACGGCCCTGCAAGGCCTTGAAACCACTGCCGTTGCTGCAGCTCGGGCAAGCCGCTCCCTTCGCTCGACCCTTCGGTATGGGGCTTGCCCGCACGCCCCGCAATCTTCATCCAAACGCAAGACCGACTTCCGCTATTGAGATTTAATTTCGATGTATTATAGTATAACAATGTTAAAAGATTCCAAGACACCCTTTCTCGCGTAAAAAGCGGGAACCATCGCCAACTGAAGTGAGAGGAGAGCAACAAGAGCCCATGAAGACGCTTGTTCAGAAAGCCGCGGAGCTGGTGGCCCAGCAGGCGGCGGAGTCGGAGATGACTCCCGCCCAGCTGAAGAGCGCCCTGCAAAGAATCTACAATGAGCTGGCAAAGGCGGCCCCGGAGCCCGAAAAGCCGTCCGTTGCCGACCGGACCGCGGCGGCCCCCCTATCGGAGGAGGACAGGCCCGCTCCCCCGGCTACGCCCCGGCGCGGGCGGCCCCGCAAACCGGCCCCTGCCGCGGACCTGGACGCCAAGTTCGAAACGCTCACCTTCCTGCGACAACACCCGGAGAAGTCCATCAAAAAGGACAAGGTGGTCTGCCTGGAATGCGGCACCCCCTTCAAGGCTCTCTCCACCCGGCACTTGCGGCTTCACGGGCTGGAGCGCGACACCTACATAGACAAATGGAGCCTGGACCCCAACGAGACGCTCATCTCCGAGGTCTCCCTGGGACGAAAGGGAAAAGCACTGGAGGAGGCTCGCGCCCAACGCGCCCGCCATTTGGGGAAATCGGAGCAGGACGAAGAGTGATGGTTTCCTAAAAAGCCCCTGATCACCAAGGAGCCTGCCCAAGCAACAGCAGGCAGGTGCTCCCTGCGGTGACAGGGGACTTTTTTCGAACCCATCAGGATTGCATGCAGCGGCAAGGCTTCGCCGTGATGATTGCGGCAGCGCCGCAAAGGAGGGCGCTTGAAAGGATTCCTTTGCCTGCTCGCATGCGGGGCGGCCCTGATCCTGGGCCCCGGCTGCGCAACCTACCGCAGCATGGAAAAGGGCCTGGACGCTTTGGTGGGCAAGAACATCAGCGCCGCTTACGGAGTCATGGGCTATCCTTCGGAGGTCCGGGAGAGCGGACAGGACCGGGTTTACTCCTGGGCGCGCAACGTGACGGGAATCCACAACGTGCCCCAGGCCGGCCCTTCCCTGGGTAAGATGGAGCAAACGCCCCTGGACGCGGACAACTACCCCAACCAGTCGGGAACCGTGCAGTTTTCCTGCCTCATCCGCCTGACCGCGGGGCCGGACGAAGTCATCCGATCCTGGTCCTTTGACGGCAACGCGGACGCCTGCGGAGGCTATCCAGACAAGCTGGACCGGTACTACCGGGACCACAAGCGCTAAAGACCGCCCCCCCTCTCAAAGCTTTTCCTTCACCAGGAAGATCCGTTTCCGGAACCGTAACGTGAGCGCGATGATCACTGTCGTCAGCACAAGGCACACGCCGTTCGTGATAACGAGGCTCGCGCTCTTTATGGTGAACCCGTAATAGAAGAACCACGCCTGCCCGTGGAATACGATGAGCCAGAAAACCAGGCTGATGTCTTCGCTGGACCTTCTTTTATAAATCCTGCCGGCCTGGGGAATTCCGGCCAGCGCCATGGAAACGCCGACAAAGCTCATCCAGATTTCCATACTCGTATACAGCCAGAACATGTTGTCTGCCAAATGGCGGGTCGAAAGCCCGCCCTGCGCCCGTCTGCCTGCCGACCCGGACCGATTCATTTACGAATCCAGGATATCTTTTTCAACACGTCGTTTTCAAAAGTCAGGGTGTGCAGAACGCCGTCCCCCACATCGTAGACCCATTCCTCCACAACGATTTTCTCCGTTATCTTCTCATTTTTATCCTTGATGGTCCGTTCCATCTCCTTGACCACCCGCTTGGATAACGGCTCCCCGCAGTTATGGACGACCTCCAGCTTGTTCATACCCTCGTGGGCGAGGTTGTTCCCGCACCGCATGGCGCTTGCCTGGACGCCCAAGAAGGCCAAGATGAAAACGCAAGCCGAAAACGCCTTCGCCACCGTCCTCATGCTCCCTCCCGCAACCGGAACCATCCTTGACCCGGCCGTCCCGCTCTTGAGTGCCCTATCACGTCCCCATGCCGCACGCCTTAGAAGCTGTTTCATAACCCCATCTGACGCCTCAGGGCGGCGTTCCGAGCCTTCTCAAAATGCTCACATACAAAGTAGTATGCTCCGCTTTTTCGTCTTTCCCGCGCCTTGCCCTGAAACGTGATCCAAGGTTATGAAACAGCTTCTACTTCTTCATCTTCGCCTTCAACAGGTCCCCCAGGGTTCCCAGGGGCGCGCCGCCGCTCCCCGCCCTGCTCCGTCCCGGCCCCTCCGGAGAATAGGCGTCCGCCACCGCCACCCTGCCGTGCTCGTTCTCATGGCAGTAGATGCATAAAAGCTCCCAGTTGCTTCCGTCGGGCGGGTTGTTGTCGTGGTTGTGGTCCTTGTGATGGACCGTAAGCTCCTTCACCCGCTTGCCGGTAAACTCCCGGCCGCACTTGCCGCACACCCAGGGGAAAAGCTTGAGCGCTCTTTCCCGGTAGCTCGACTCCCTTTCCCGCTGGAGGCGGAACGCCTCCGCAACGATGGGATCCACGCCCTGATCCTCGGATTTCATCCCTTCCCCCGTGCCCGGCTTGGATTTTGAACAATAATAAAAAAGAAGGGCTATGTCTATTTTGCGGTCTTTGCTTCCTTGAGCTTTTCACCCGAAAGCTTTTCGAACTCCGACGGCTCGTGGGTGGCGAACACGGTCACCTCGGAGCCGTGCTCCCGGACGAGCCTCCGCAGGCTCTCGATGGTGTTCCGGGCGCCGATGCGGTCCAGGTGAGCCACCCGCTGGAACAGGTAAATCCCTATGTTCGGTTTCGGATTTTCCGAAATCTCCTCCCGGACGTCGTAGGCGTCGCCGCAATGCAGCAGCCAGCCGCGATCCGTCTTTACGGCCACGCCGCAATGGCCGAAGGTATGTCCCGGAAGAGGCACCAAGACAATGTCCGGCCCCAGGCCCTGGATCTCTCCCGCGCTTTCCATGCCGAACCATTTCTTCCGGGCAGGACCTTCATGAAGCGCCCAGCGGGGCCCGTGGGCGAAGTGGCACCTGCGGTAGCGCTCCCGCTGGACGTAGTTCTTCGGATTCATGGCCGCTTCATGCTCTTTTTTCAAAACATGGACCGAGGCCTCCGGAAAGTCGGCCAGGCCGCCCGTGTGGTCAAGGTCAAGATGGGTGCAGATGACGTGCTTCACGTCCCGGGGCGCAAAACCCAGGCGCCGCACATGGCTGACGGCGGTCTCTTCCTTGGATTTCCCCAGGTTCAGCACATAGTGCATGGGTCCCAGCCGCTTGGGATTGTCTATGTCCGCCTCTCCCACGCCGCTGTCCACCAGCACGAGGCCGTCTCCGGTTTCCACCAGGAGGCAGTGGCAGGGCATGAGCCTGAGCGTGGGAGTGAGGCTCCCCAAGCCGCGGGGCCGCAGGGTGCAGCAGTTCAGGTGATGGACTTTCATGCAAAAGGCCCTCGTGAAAAATTATGGGAGCTATGCTGCTCCCGGCTTGCGGGAACCCTTATTGCACGGTGCGGGCGTACCTGCGGGCCGTTTCGATCCAGGGCCTCTGCACCTTCCGGTAGTAGCGCGGGCTGCGCCGTGCATTGAAGAGGATCTTGTCGAACAGCTCCTTTGCCCGCGCCGGCTCCCCGTTCTCCAGAAGGAGCATAGCATAGCGGCATCGCACCTCTTCTCCGGGCATGGACCGCTCCAGCACCGCGTACTGCTCCATGGCCTCCCTGACGTTTCCGATCTTCTCGGAGATGAGCGCCAATAAAAAATCGCGCTCCGCCCGGCGGCGCTCCATCATCCCTCCGGAGAGGCCCTGCAGCACTTCCCTGGCTGGCGCGTAGCGCCCCGCCAGGAATAGCCCCCGAGCATACTCCAGCATCAGCTCCGGCTCCGCACCGTGGGGGCCGTTGATGCAGCGCTCATAGATCTCCAGCGCCTCGTCGTGGCGGCTGATTTCCTGATACGCGCGGGCCAGCCTGCGCCTGTTCTCCAGGGAGTCGGTAACCTGTAGCTCCTCGGAAAGCTGCCGGATGAGCTTGTCCGGATTCATGCTCCGGGCGATCTCGCTCCCGGCCCGGCGAACCTTGTGGGCCGCCATGGTATGGGGAAGATCGGAAAGCATCTCGGCGACGAAATAGATGAGCGCCCCCAGGCCCGGAAAGGCCAGGATGATGAAAATCCAGTAGCGGTCCTTGCCGTTCCTGACGGCGTGGAGGCAGCAGACGACGTCGGCCATGACGGCCAGTATTCCCAGAAGAGGCATGAACACCTCCCGAAAGAGTTGCAGGGCAACAAAAACCTATTCCCCGGCCTTTCCACTCTCCAACAACGACAGGCGAATGCAAGAAGCTGGCACGAAAGGCTTTGGGGAGGCAGGCGGAGAAATCCGGTTTGCAAAACGCGGTCTTCCCCGCCGACCCGTAACATCACAAAACTTTAAACGTATGTAGAAGCTGTTTCAAAACCCCGGATCACGTTTCAAGGCAAGGCGCGGGCCGACGAAAAAGCGGAGCAACCAGTTTGTATGTGAGCATTTTGAGAAGGCCCGGAACGCCGTCCTGGAGCGTCAGACGGGGTTTTGAAACAGCTTAGTGTAATTATACTCCATGCAGGGCCATGATGGAAACACCCCGCTTCAGCCCGTGGCCACGCGGTTCCCTCCCAGGACCTTTGCCTGGGCCAGGGCCTTTTCCGCCCTCTGGATCAGCTTTTCGAAGCTCGCCTCCCCCAGCATCAGGGTGGCGATCCCGATGCTGGCCGTAAGATTCATCCCGTCCAGGCCGGCCGAAAGGCTCTCCGTCAGGTGCCGTAGCTTCTCCCCGGCCAGAAATGCGCTCTTGGCGTCCGCTTCGGGCAGGATCACCGCCAGGCTGTCCTCCCCCAGGCGGCCGATGAGGTCGTTTTCCCTGAGATTCTTCCGGCAGGCGTCGGCAAACTCCGCAAAAGCCTTCCTCGCCTTCTCCCTCCCGTGTTCGGCGTTGATCCGGCGGAAGTGGTCCATATCCGCTACCAGAACCGACATGGTGCGCCGGTAGCGCACGCTGCGGGATATCTCGGTGCGGCCCCGGGCCAGAAAATGGATGCGGCTGTCCAGCCCGGTTTCCAGGTCCATGATGGAAAGCCGCTCCAGGTCCTTCCGGGTCTCGGCCAGCTCCTCGCGGGTCCTGACAAGGTTGCGGGCGAGCGCCAGCAGGGCGGACAAGGCGGCACGGGGGGACGAAAGCGGAAAGAAGAGCGCCCCCGGAGGAAACAAGCAGGCATCCCCGGGCTCGTTCTCCCGGCACAGGAATATGGCAACATGAATGGGCAGCTCATCCTGCACGGCGCTTAATGCCGACACATCGGCGGCGCTTTCCGGGCACACCATCATGATGCGCGGCGGGGCGTCCCCGGCCAGAACTCTTCCGGCCTCGGCCGCATCCGCCGCGGGAACTCCGTCAAAACCCCAGGATGCGAGGTCGTGGACTAGCTCCTTGGTCTCCCGGCCTTCCTTTCCCAGCACCAGCACCTTCATGGGTTCCGCCTCCCGCGGCCCGGTCATCACTTACTCTACTATAATCATCGGATACTATAAGCTATCTCAAAAATATTAAAAAAAGGCATTTTGCGGGGGAGGGGGGAAAACCCCTTTTGAAAAGAGTGGCTTTTCCCCCTCCCCCCTACCCCATCCCCCTTTTCCGCAAAACTTTTTGAAACAGGCCTGAAGGCCACCACCCGAGGCTTACAGCCCATAGCGACTGCAACAATTCGCTTTTACAGCAAAAGGGGAATGCATTTAAAAAGGGAATATCCCCCATAGAGAAACTATTTTGAGATGAGCTATAAAATTTTTTATGAGAAGGGGCGAAAAAATCCACGGGCAAGTGCGCCTGAGAAAAAGGGACGCGGGTCCGGGTGTCGCCACGTCGAGGACCTTTCCGCCTGCCACTGCCGCCATTTTGGTTTGCGGCCCATCGGAAACGAAATAGTTTTTGGGAAACAGCCCCTATGCATGATCCGATTTTTTCCTTGCAATGCGTCTAATGTCAATGGTTGATGTTTTCCATAGAAGCTGTTCCATATCCCCGGATCACGTTTCAGGGCAAGGCGCGGGAAAGACGAAAAAGCGGAGCATACTGCTTTGTTTGTGAGCATTTTGAGAAGGCGAAGGAAAGCCGCCCTGGGGCGTCATATGGGGTAATGATACAGCTTCTAAGTACTGTCCCGGCCAGGAAACGCCACCATCAGGAGCTTTTCGACCGCCGGACGGCATTGCCGCCGCCGATCGCCGGCGCACTGGCGGCCGGCGAAACCCTTGCGAGCTTACCTATGACGGCACGGATCAAAGGAAGCGCCGGCGCACTCGCCGGAAAGCCGGGAACATGCTTTTCCGAGCCGCGCGACGCAGCGCGGGCCCTTTCCGCCTGGTTTGCGAAGAACGCCCGGGACCTGCCCTGGCGACACGGATACGACCCCTACGGCGTCTGGGTGTCGGAGATCATGCTTCAGCAGACGAGAGTCTCCGTCGTGGTTCCCTTTTATCTTCGCTGGATGGAGCGCCTGCCTGACCTCGGCTCCCTGGCCCGGGCACAAGAAACCACGGTCCTCAAGCTCTGGGAAGGACTGGGCTACTACCAACGGCCGCGGAACCTCCATAGGGCTGCGCAAATCCTCTGCGCGGAGAACCACTGCCGGGTTCCGGACGACTTCGAAAGGCTCGCCCGCCTTCCCGGCCTGGGCGACTACACGGCTGCGGCCATCGCCTCCATCGCCTTCGAAAAGCCCCGGCCAGCCGTGGACGCAAACGTCAAACGGGTCTTCGCGCGGCTTTGGGACCTCTCGGGCCTCGAGCCCGGCATTATCCGAAACATCAAGGAAGCCGTTCTCCTTTTGATGGAATCCGCCTCTCCCCGCGTCGTCACCCAGGCCCTCATGGAGCTGGGCGCGCTTTTGTGCTCGCGCTCGAACCCCCGCTGCGCCGAATGCCCTTTTCAGGACATTTGCCTTGCCCGGAACAACAGAACCCAAGACCTCCGGCCCCGGCCCGCGATAAAAAAATCGCCCACCCGGGTGACCCTGGCGGTGGGGGTGCTGGCGAACCGCGGCCGCTTCCTGGTGCGGCAAAGGCCCGCCTCCGGGCTCATGGCCGGGCTGTGGGAGTTCCCGGGCGTCTCCGTGGCGGAAAAGGAAGACAGAGAAAAGGCCCTTCGCCGCCTCTTTATGCAGGAACTCGGTCTGAAGATCATAACGGACGGTCTTTTCCGCAGTGTCCGTTTCTCCTACACCACCTTCCGCGTCACGGCCGAGGTCTTTTTCCTGCGCCCCGCGGGCAGCGCAGATGCAAAGACAGGCCCGCGTCTCCGCTGGGTGGACCCGGCCGGGCTCTCCGCCCTGGCCATGCCCGCCGCGTACCGGAAGCTGGCGGACCTTGTATCGGCAAGTGAAACAGATCGCCATTGATCCCGTCCCCATCAAGGAAGGCTCCCCCATGCAAAACGAGTACGGCGATCCTGATGTTGTAGAGCGCCTGGCACGGGGCATCCGCGACTCCCTCCTTCGCCCGGTCCGGCTCATGGAGGTCTGCGGCACCCATACCGTCTCCGTGTTTCGCCACGGCATCCGCAGCCTGCTCCCGCCCGAGATCACCCTGGTTTCCGGTCCCGGCTGCCCGGTCTGCGTGACAACCCAGGCGGACCTGGGCGCCTTCATGGGCCTCTCCGCCATCCCCGGCGCCATCGCCGCCACCTTCGGCGACCTCCTGCGCGTGCCCGGAACCCAAGGCTCCCTCATGGACGCCCGCGCCAGCGGCCTGGACGTACGCATCGTCTACAGCCCTTCCGACGCCGTCACACTGGCCCGCAACAACCCGGACCGGCCCGTGGTATTCTTCGCCGTGGGCTTCGAAACCACCGCCCCGGCCGTTGCCGCCGCCCTGAAAAGCGCGCGCCAAAGCCGCATCGCCAACTTCTTCATCTATCCCGCCATGAAACTCGTTCCCCCCGCCCTCTCGGCCCTTCTCGGCCAAAACCCCTCCGTGGACGGCCTCATCCTCCCCGGCCACGTCTGCGTCATCCTGGGGACCGGCCCCTTCCACCCCCTCGCTCAAGAATTTCGGCTGCCCATGACCGTCACCGGCTTCGAAGCCGCCGACATCCTCCTGGGAATCCGCGACCTTGTTGCCATGATCTCCCATCAAAGATTCTCGGTCACCAACTCTTACCTCCGCGCCGTCTCCGACAACGGCAACCCCGTGGCCCGGGCGCTCATGAACGAGGTCTTCACCCCGGCCCCCGCCCGGTGGCGTGGCCTGGGCGAAATCCCGGGAAGCGGCCTGGCCCTTCATCCAGAATACTCCGCCTTCGACGCCGCCTCCGCCTTCCACCTCCGCCCCGGTCCGGAGCCCGATCCCGGGCCCTGCCGCTGCGCCGATATTCTCACCGCCCGCGCAACGCCGCCCGACTGCCCCCTGTTCGCCACCGCATGTACCCCGGCCCACCCTCACGGCCCCTGCATGGTCTCCTCTGAAGGCACCTGCGCCGCGTTTTTCAGGTACCAACAGAGGAAAAGATAAAAGACTGTTGCGGGGGAGGGGAAAAACCGCTTTTGAAAAAGCGGCTTATCCTCACCCCGAGGCGGCCGCGCCGCCCGGGGGCCCTTTTCCCCCCTCCCCCGCGCCCCCACCCCCTTTCCGCAAAACTTTTTGATGCTATGGGCTGTTTAAAAAATTGTTATGAGATGAGGCAAAAACGCCAAAGGGCGTTACGTAGAGGTTTCCCTCCCATTCCATTCACCCATTCCCCTCATTGCCTGCGAAACAACAATCCGCTACATTTGCCGCAACACCCGTCAACTGGAGGCAAAGGCATGGCGCTCATGGATGGAAGCAGGTACAAGAAATCCCTTGCAGACTTAAACCTTTGCGCCAATGTCATGGGCAAGAAGGCTGGCTGCCTCACGGAAAACCCCTTGGTGGCGCCTTCGGTGTCGGCGCTCTCCGCTACCTACGACGCGGCCCACGCGCCGGCGGACAAAGACCTTTTCGTGGTCCGCTCTTCTCTTTCCGGCGCGCCCGTCAATCGTTTCGCGCATCTGTTCCAAAGCCCCGAGGACCTGGTGGCCAAGGTCACCATGCAGCGCCGGTGCGGCAACATCACCGGATGCTGCTTCCAGCGCTGCGTGGGCATGGACGCTTCCAATGCAGTCTTCTCCGTCACCTACGAGTGCGACGCTGCCCGGAAGACCGAGTATCACCAGCGCTTTTTGGATTTCTGGAAAAACGTGCAGGAAAAGGACCTCGCCGTGGCCGGCGCCATGACCGATCCCAAGGGCGACCGGTCCCGCCGGCCCGCCGACCAGTCCGACCCGGACCTTTTCCTGCGGGTCGTGGAAAAACGCAGAGACGGCATCGTGGTGCGCGGCGCCAAGCTGCACCAGACCGGGCTATTGAACTCCCACGAAATGATCGTCATGCCCACCATGGCCCTGCGGCCCGGCGAGGAGCAGTTCTGCGTCTCCTTCGCCCTCCCCACCAACACCAAGGGTCTCCGCTACCTATACGGCCGCCAGGCCAGCGACACCCGAAAGGCCGAAATCCCCTCTTCCGACGCGGGCAACCCCAGCTTCGGAGGCCAGGAGGTCATGGTGGTCTTCGATGATGTTTTCGTGCCCGAAGAGCGAGTGTTCCTGCTGGGCGAAACCGAGTTCGCCGGATCGCTGGTGGAAAGGTTCGCCTCCTACCACCGGCAGAGCTACGGAGGGTGCAAGGTTGGCGTGGGGGACGTCCTCATAGGCGCCACCGCCCTCATCGCAGAGATGAACGGCGTGGCCAACGCCTCTCACGTCAAGGACAAGATCGTGGAGATGATCCACTTAAACGAAACCATGTTCGCCTGCGGCATCGCCTGCTCGGCCCTGGGCAAGGCCACCGCCGCCGGTAACTACCTCCCCGACCTCCTGTTGGCCAATGTCTGCAAGCAAAACGTGACACGCTTTCCCTTCGAGCTGGCCCGGTTCGCCACCGACATTGCAGGAGGCCTTCTGGGAACCCTGCCGGCAGCCGCCGAGCTGGACGACGCCGAAGCCGGCCCGCTGCTCCGGAAGTACCTGGCCGCCGCCCCCGGCTTCCCCACCGAGGAGCGCATGCGTACGCTCCGGTTCATCGAGAACCTCACCGTGGGCGCCGGGGCCGTGGCCTATCTGGTGGAGTCCATGCATGGAGCAGGCCCGCCCATGGCCCAGCGCATCATGATCAGCCGCCAGGCCAATCTGGAAGCCAAGAAAAACCTGGCCCGGAAAATCATGGCGGGATGTGACTGAAGCGGGAGGGAAAACAGAGAATAGGTGAAAAAGAAAAGAAAAATTTTGGGGGGACCTTTTCTT
>JBFMHL010000069.1:0-3413 GCA_040753055.1 Thermodesulfobacteriota bacterium
CCCTGAAGAGGGCCGCGCGCTTTTCCGCCAAGCAGCTGCAGGACGCCCTCCTGGCCCTCTACGAGCTGGACCGGACTCTCAAGAGCACGCCGGCTGACCCCCGGACGCTTTTCACCAACCTGGTCCGGGGCATGTGCGGCCCTCCCGGGTAGGGCTTCGAAACCGGGAAAAGACCTTGAGAAGCTTTCCCTTTGGGAGTACATTTACAGTTTATCGGGTGACGTTTCCTGCGTAACAATGTGATGATTACTCGAAAGCAAGGCGCTGCGCCCTTGCCGAGGATGCATATGAAGAAAAAGGTCCTGTTCATGATCAACCCGGTGTCCGGGTCGAGCCCCGGCCCCGTGCTGGAGGCCCGCATACGCCAGACTCTGGCCAAGGGAGGGGTGTCCCGCGATTACTACGACACCGTATTCACGGGTCCGGACATAACGCGGCAGGTGCGGACGCTGGCTCCCAACTACGAGATCATCGTGGGGGTGGGAGGAGACGGCACCTTCGGAGGGATCATGCAGGCCGTGGCCCGCATGGAAAACGTGCCCCGCTTAGGGATCATCCCCTACGGCGTTGGCAACGACCTGGCCCGGTCCCTGGGCATGTTTCCCGTTCTCAAGAAGAACGGGGTCCGGGAGACGCTGGCCGTCATCCTGAAGGGAAAGACCCGCAACATTGACGTGATGGAGGTGAACGGCCAGAACCTCTGCGCCGGGTACTTCGGCGTGGGCAACGACGCCCGGACCAGTAACTTGTTCAACGAGCTCCGGCCCCGGGCCATCAAACCCGCGGCCCGGGTCCGCATTATCATGAACAACGCCCTCTACGGCATCATCGCGTTGCAGAACCTGGTCTACACCATCCCCTTCCCCTTCTCGCTCAAGTATCAGGATGCCCAGGGGCGTTACAAGGTCCTGAACGTTCCGGCGGGCACCCACGGTATCCTCATCACCAACACCAGCATCTATGCGGGCGGCGCCCTGGTCAGCTCCAAGACGGACATGAGCGACGGCAAGTTCGAGGTGACCGTGATCCGGAAGCTCCGGGAATGGTGGTCCATGCACCTGACCCGCTTTTTCCGCAGGCCGCTGGATGTGTTGAACCCGCGGATCGCCCAGTTTCAGACGGACCGGCTCCAGGTGGTGATGGAAGGCCAGACCTTCTACCAGTTGGACGGGGAAAAGCCCGGAAAGCAGCTGACCGGCAAGCGGACCCTGGACTTCCGGATCGTGGGCCAGGTTCCGGTCATCGTCCCATAGTGGCACCGCTTTTGCATTGTTCTTGCGTGTCCTTTTTATTGTCCTTATTTTCCAGACAATGGAAAGGAGAGCGGCGATGAACGGCGAAAAGGTGACCATAAACGGGCTTCAATTCGTACGCACCGACCTGGGCCTGATCTATAGCCCGGCCCCCTCTTTGCTTCCCCGCAAGCACGACTGCCCGGACTGCATGGAGTGCGCCTTCTGCAGCAATGCCCGGTGCGACGCCTGCCGCGCCCAGAGAAAGGGCAGGGCATCGGGGGACGGAACGACGGTAGTAACCCGGAGTGAACTCCGGACGACTTTTTAAGTGGCGCTGTAGCGCAGGAAAGGGTGTGCCCCAACGGCGTGTGTCCTGATTTTCCTCCTTGATTTCAGGGCATTGCTTCTTGTACAAAGTGACTCTCCCTCGACGATTACCTGCGGAATCTTCCTGCCGCCAACCGGGAGCAACACGAATGGCAAAGCCAAAAACCAGAGTATTCGGAATAGATTTGGGCACCACTTACTCCTCCATTGCCATGGTGGGAGACTTCGGCAAGCCCATGCTCATTCCCAACGCGGAAAACGAGCGGACCACCCCTTCCTGCGTGTTCTTCGACGGCGAGCATGTGATCGTGGGAGCCGTCGCCAAGGAATCCTCCCGGCTGTATCCGGACTCGGTGGTGAGCTTCGTGAAGCGGTCCATGGGGGAGATGGACTTCAACTTCTTCCACGAGGGCAAGGTGTACCGTTGCGAGGAGATCTCCGCCTATGTTCTGAAGAAGCTGGTTCAGGACGCCTGCGCCACCACGGGCGAGGATATTTCGGACGTGGTCATCACCTGCCCGGCCTATTTCGGCATCAACGAGCGGGAAGCCACCCGCCGCGCCGGAGAGATAGCCGGCCTCACCGTCCGCCAGATCATCAACGAGCCCACCGCCGCGGCCATCTCCTACGGAGTCACCGACACCACCGAGGACCGGGTGGTGCTGGTCTACGACCTGGGGGGCGGAACCTTCGACATCACCATGATCCACATTCAGCCCGAGGCCATCGAGGTCATCTGCACCGGCGGAGACCACAACCTGGGCGGCAAGGACTGGGACGACCGCATCGTGGCCCACCTGGTGGAGGAGTTCGCCAACCAGACGGGAATCCGGGACGACATCCTGGACGATCCCCTCACCTGGCAAGACCTGCAGATCTCCGCCGAGCGGATGAAGAAGATCCTGTCCCAGCGCGAGGTCTCCGCCACGGCCGTGACCTACGGCGGCCAGAGGGCCAAGGTGGAGCTCAGCCGGAAGCGATTCGAGGAGATCACCTCCGACCTCTTGGAGCGCACCATCATGCTGACGCGGTCCATGCTGGGCGAGGCCGAGAAGAAGGGCTACAAGAGCTTCCACGAGTTCCTGCTGGTGGGCGGTTCGGCGCGCATGCCCCAGGTCCAGGCGCGGATCACCAAGGAGTTCGCCATCGAGCCCCGGATCTACGATCCGGACGAGGCCGTGGCCAAGGGCGCCGCCATCTTCGGCTGGAAGCAGGCCATCAACGACAAGCTGGTTGCCCGCATCGCGGCCAAGGTGAAAAAGCCCAAGGAGGAAGTGGCCAAGAAGCTGGACGTGAAAAGCCGCGAGTTCGTGGAGGCGGCGTCCGAGCTGGAGAAGGAGGAGGGCTACACCCTGCCCGCCATCAAGAGCTCGGTCATGCAGATCGTGGACGTGACGTCCAAGAGCTTCGGAGTGTTCGCCACCAACAAGAAAGGCGTGGACGGCGTCTTCAACCTGGTGGTGAAGAACACCCGGGTGCCCGTCAACGCCGACAAGGACTTCTACACGGCCGTGGACGACCAGGACTCGGTGCACATCCGCATCATGGAAAGCGAGGACACCGATAGCTGGGTGGATCTTTCGTCCTGCGTGGAGATAGGCTCGGCGGTCCTCTATCTTCCGGCCGGGCTGCCCAAGGATTCGCCCATAGACATCACGTTCTCCCTAAACCGCGAGGGTCGCCTGGAGATCACCGCCAAGGAGCGCACCAAGGGCCGCAAGGTCGCCGCGGTGGTGGAAACCCGATCGGTGATCTCGGGGCGCGAACTGGCCGAGGCCAAGGAGCGCTGCCAGAGGCTGCGGGTGCACTGACCCGGGACAAACCCCGCCAACGGGCGGATCGCATCATAAA
>JBFMHL010000070.1:0-19366 GCA_040753055.1 Thermodesulfobacteriota bacterium
GGGCCAGGTCTTCCGTGAGCCACTGCGCGGTCTCGGCCAGGGAGGAGAGGTCCGCCGCGTTGGAAAACTGCCGGAGCAAGGAGGAGACGAAGTCCGGCTTGGTTTCGTGTACGCGGTTCACCACCTGGCAGGCCAGGTTCAGGGCCTCCGCCACGTCCTGGGTGTCCACCTTTACGGCGCCTTCGGCCACGGCGGAGCAGAGCAGGTCGTCTGGCAGGTCGGCCAGAAGCTCCATGTTCTTGCGCCGGGCCCGGATTTTCGCGTTGCGGATGCTGGGCTGCTCCCGCAGGCGCTGCTCCAGGAGTTCGGGGTTGTTTCGCAAAAGGTCCAGCCGGGCCGCGATGCGGGCTTCGGAGATCTCGGTGACCACGCGGCGGGCCTTCCACAGGAGCGCGGGATCAATAGCGGAGCCCAGCTCGGCCAGCTTGCGGGTGAGCTCGGCGGTGAACTCGGGAAGGCCGGGGGGCCCCAGGAGCGCCGAGCCCGTGTGGATCTTCCGCAGGATTTCGGCGCCCTGGTTCACCAGCAGGCCCAGGGACTTGCCGTCCACGTCCCGCATAAGGGAGAGCAGGACTTCGGCGATGAGCTCTCCGGACAGCTCGTTGGCCCGGGTCAGGGTCTCGTTGGCGATGGTCACGGCCAGGTTGGCGAGCCCCGGCAGCAGGGAGGCCAGACAGATCATCTTGGCCGGGTTTTCGAAGAACACGTTCCCCACGGTGCGGGCCAGGGCCGCCACGTCGCCGGTGGCTCCGAAGTAGAGGTCCACCGCCTCGCCGAAGTCAATGTTGTTGAGGATCCCGGCCAGGGCCGGTCCCAGGTGCTCGGCGAAGAACGCAGGGTTCTGGGCGTGCAGGTCGGAGATGATCCGGGCCGCCGCGGTGGCCGCTTTCCCCAGCTCGGCCATGTCCAGGCCGGAAAGGGCCCGGGATATGACCTTGGCCCGCGTTTCGGGCTTCAATAAGAGGAAAGACTGGACGGCCGCCGATGCGACGCCCACGCCCGTGCTCACCAGGAACGGGGCCTGCTCCAGGAGGAGCGCTCCCATCTCGGGGCTCAGGAAGACCTCCGGGATGGAGGGGCTTGAAGCGAGCTCCCAGGGGTCCACGTTGGATTTTTTGATGACGTTTTCCACGGGCCGGGACACCATCTTTCTCCAGGTGGCGTCGCCCGCCCACTGCCGAATCAGGGCCGGCATCAGGCGCCCGGCCAGCTCCTTGACCTCCCGCGTGGACGAAAGCTCGGACAGGAGCTTTTCGGTGAAACGCGCGAGCCCGTTCATCGAGTGGGCGGAAGCCTGGAGCTTTTGAGCGCTTTGTTCTGCGACCGACACAGCGCACCTCCTTTTTGGGGCGATCAGCTTGGTTGCGGTCCGGTTCGGAGCCGGTCCCGGTAGTCCTTTAGCCGGCTTTGGCCTGCGGCTCCTTGTGGTCCGTCAAAAAGGGGCACATGCGGCACAGCCGGTTTCGGGGGTCTTTATGGGCTTGCAGATAGCTCAGCAGGACCTCGGAAAAGAGGGCAATCTGCTGGGTGGCGGAAATGGAGTCGGGAAAAAGCTTCACCTGGTAGACCAGGCCGTTGAAGAAGACCAGGATGAACTGGGAGACGGCCCGCGGGAGCTCCAGGTACTTCTCCATGTTGGAAAGGTAGAAATGGAGCCATTGGGACACCAGATCCTGGGAGCCGCTCACGTCCGCGTGCCTGAGAAAATCCACTGAAAGAAGGAGCATCTTCTGGAAGTTCGCCTGGTTGTCCAGGAAGAACTCGAAGAAGATCTTGAGCCTTTCCTCGAAGGAGCCGGACGTCGCCGTCCGCCGGCGGGCCTCCTCCACGTCCCTAGTCCCCATGACGATGAGGAGCTGCTCCAAAATGGCCTGCTTGCTGGGGAAGTAGTGGTAGAGGGTGCCCGTGGAAACGGAGAGCTCGCTTGCGATCTCCCGCATGGTGACCGAGGAGTAGCCCTTTTCCGCGAACAGGTCGTAGCAGCTTTTCAAAAGCTGCTCCCGGTACTGGTCGTGGTTAACGATCTTGGGCATGGGGTCTCCGTTTCCTTTGAAGCGCAAAGCCGGGATTGCTCTTTTTTGCGATCTTCGCAGGCGCCGAGGCGCACAGTATCCCGGCCGGGATCATGACAATCGTCAAAAAGGGGTTCCGGAGCCGCCCCGAGGGGGGATCGGGAGCGGCTCCGGGGTGTTAGGCCGCCTGTACTTTGGTTTCCACGCGGCCTTTATTGTGTTTTACGGCAAGCTTCCGGCCCAGCTGCTTGCCCATGGCCAGAAGCGTAAGCGACGGCGGCAGGCCCCAGGCCTCGGGTATGGCCGCGCAGTCGCACACGTAAAGATTCTTGATCTCGGTTTCCAGGTTGCTGTCCACCACGTCGCCGACCTTGGCGGTTCCGCCGGGATGGGCGGCGATGTACCAGCTCTTGAAGATGTTCTTGGCGCCGGCGTTCTTCAAAATGCCCTTGGCGCGCTCGTAGCCCTTCATGAGCTTGGCCTGATCGTAGTCGGCCAGCCTCTTGCGCACGCCGCCGGAATCGGTGAGGGCTCCGCCCAGGCTGTCCTTTGCCTTCACCATGATGGAGAGGGTACGGGAGTGGACGTGGAGGCGGTCGAAGCGCATGACCTCAGCGGCAAAGGCCTGGTAGAGGGTCTTGGGGATGGTCATGTCGGTCATGAGATAGCCTTCGTCCTCCATGTGCACGCCCGAGGCCATGGGGAACTCGCGCCCTCCGTTCATGTCGGAGACCTCGCCCCATACGCAGATGAGGGGATCGAAGAAGTAGTCGTAGCCGGCTTTTGCGATGCCGGAGGCGCGCAGGATCACGGGAGTTCCGATTCCGCCGGCCGCCAGGATGACCACGGGGGCGTAAGCGCGCATCTCCTTGCCGTTGCGGGTGAAAACCACACCCTCGGCCTTGTTGCCGCTCTGGAGGACGTAGCGGACGCGCGCGTTGGGTACGAAGGTGGCGCCGTTCTTCACGGACTCGTCAATCCAGTTGCGGGCGGTCCATTTGGCGCCGTAGGGGCAGCCCAGGTTGCACTTGTCGCAGTCCTTGCGGCAGAGGTCCTGGAACACGTACTTGTCGAGCTTTTTCCAGCTGTAGCCCAGGTCCTGGGCGCTTTTCATGAGCCGTTTGGCCATGGGGCCCATGAGCTCGTCGGAGAGCGGCGCGATGGGAAGCTCGGAGCGAATCTCGGCGACCTCGGCGCGGACGTCCATGCCGTGCTTCTTGAGCATGTCGTGGGGGGGATCGAAGGCGGTGGAGTAATAGAAGACGGAGGAGCCGCCCTTGACGATGCCGCGGACCATGGAAAGGCCCTTGTAGGTGAAAAGCATGCCCTTGCCCGGGGTGAGGATCATGGACGCTGCCTGGGGAATGGTTCCCCGCAGCGGGTCGCCGGAGCCCCATTCCAGAACGAGAACCTTCCAGTTGTTTTGCGAAAGCTCTCGGGCTACGGCTGCGCCGCCCGGTCCGGAGCCGATGATGATGGCGTCGAAAAGGGGTTTGCGTTGATCTGCCATGACGTCCTCCTGGGTGTATGGTTATTGTATTTCAAACAACCGGTATAAAATAAAGGCCTGGCCAAACCAGAATCGAAGCTTCTCATCCGCTTGCAGGCCGGGCGTTCGGGTGCTTTTCCGGGTTGAAGCTGGTATCTATGCCCGCCGGGGAGGCAGGAGCCGGGACGAAGGGAAAACGTTCCGGGTTGCACTTCGTATTGCTTACCCATTTTGGGTCAAAGGCTACGCGTGGTGACACGGTGTGTCAAGTGTTATTTATCGAACGATCGAAATAAATAAATCCCGGAAACCGCCCTGGTATATTCTTTTCATTGGGTATAGGCGATGCGCTCCCGCCGCCGCCCGGGCGCCTGGGTCATTTGTGGCAGAGGCCATGTCCAAAATTGGGTCATTATTGACCCGAAACCTTTGCCTGCCCTGCACCTCCCGGGCCTTCCACCCCGATCCTGCCGGAACGTGCCTTCCCTTGATCCCTGAAGGCCCCGCCCTTTTTCATAACAAACGCTATGGAACCGGGCGGCCCTCCCCTTCCCGGCCGCCCTTCAGATCCTATTCTCCCGCGCCAAATAAAGCGGCATGCCAAGAAGGCTGCGCCGTAAAAGCTCCAGTGCCGCGCAGGCAAAGATGATCTTGTTCCGTTCCCGGTCGCCGAAATTAAATGCAAGTTTTCTGCCAAAAGTGCCGTTCGGACCGGAAATCGCTATGCAGACCGTGCCCACGGGCTTCTCCGGGCTTCCACCCGAAGGCCCGGCAATCCCCGAGGTGGACAGCCCGTAGGACGCTCCCGAGATTCTTTTCACTCCCTCGGCCATCTCGCGGGCGCACTCCTCGGAAACTGCGCCGAAACGCGCCAGGGTTTCTATGGAGACCCCGAGGACCTTCTGCTTGGCCTCGTTGTGGTAGGTCACGCAGGAGAGGAGAAAGCTCTCCGAGCTTCCCGGAACCTGGGTGATCATGTGGGAGATCAGGCCGCCCGTGCAGGACTCGGCAATGGCGAGTGTGCAACCCTGCTCCTTGAGCAGGGAAAGGGCGCTGTGGGCAAGGCTGTCGCCTTTTTCCGAGTAGATGATGTCGGGAAAGCGTTGCCGTGCCAGCTCCGTTGCCCGGGAAAGCGCGCTGGCGACGCCGGACTCGTCGTCGGCGTTGGCGTAGAACACCAAATCTATCACCGGAAAATGGGCCCGCAGCCCCACCCGGATCCCGGGGACCAGGCCCGGGATGTCCGCGGTCTGCTCGCCCACCCATGCCTCGGGCTGGCCGAAGGTGGAGATGACCTTTTTGCCGTAAGCCCCGGCCAGACCGCGGAAGAGCTTGCGCAGCCGGGGAAGCACCTGCTCGGCCAGCATGTTCTTCATCTCCCGGGGCACGCCGGGGACGAAGAACATGCGGCACCCGGAGATGGTCATGGCAAAGCCGGGGGCGGTACCGTAAGGGTTGTCCAGGCGCTCCGCCCCTTGGGGCAGGTAGGCTTGCCTGCGGTTGGACTCGCCCATGGGCCGCCCCATCATGGAGAAAAGCTTCTCGATCCAGGCCAGGGCCTCCGGATCCAGGGCCAGGGATACCCCGGCCGCCCGGGCAGCGGCCCGGCTGGTCATGTCGTCCTCGGTGGGCCCCAGCCCTCCGGTGACCACGGCCACGTCGGCGTTTGCCGCGGTTTCCAGGATGGCGGCGGTGAGGGCTTCCAGGTCGTCCCCTACCGATATGAACCGGGAAGGGCGGATCCCTGTACCCAGAAGCTCGCGGGCGATATGGGCGGAGTTGGTGTCTGCAAGCGAGCCGCTCATGAGCTCGTCGCCGGTGGCCAGAACGTGGGCTATGATCTCTTTTCCCATACCGTACGCGTGCGGCGGCGCCGCCAAGCCGGCAGCAGGCTCCGTCAAGCCGCCGCGATCTCTCCTTTCTGTGAAAGGCCTCCGGGGGTCAATGGGGCATCCTGCGGAGAGCAGCGCTTCCCGCCCCCTTCTACAAAGACTCTTTTAAGCGGCCCGAGCGACCTTGAAGGAACCTTTTCCTTCCCTGTGGAACCACTTTTCCCGCCTCTATTTCTTGGCGGTGTACCGCGCAGGCTCGTCGAAGAAGGTGATGTCCGCGTAGCCCGCGAAGATCTTCCCCGAGTGGGGCGTTCCCGCCGGAATGAAGTACCGGTCGCCCTTTCCAAACACCCGCCGCTTCCCGGCGATCGTGAGCTCGATCCTTCCTTCCAGCACGAAGCCGGCCTGGGCCGCGTGGGCGTGCTCGGGCAGATCCACGTCCTTGGCGAAGCGCATGAACAGGATTTGGTGGCCTTCTCCCTGGGAAAGATGGGCCGTGACCCCTTCCAGGGGGATGTCGGCCAGGGGAAGCCGGGAAACGGGATCGGGGAAAAAATCGTCCATGGCGGGCTCCTTGATTTTTACGGCTCTGGCCGGGCGGGCGTCGCGGATCTTTATTTTTAAAGAAACGCGGGCACGAAGTAAAGGGGCCCTTGCCGCTCCGGCGGGGGATTTCCGGTTTCACGGCCGGTGCGATGCGATCCGGCGCAAACGGTTGCTGCTTGACATAAGAAGGGACATTTTTATAAAGTATAAAGTACAACTTCTTACTTTTGTATCTCGCCGAGGCCCTGATGGAAAACAATAATAAGGAGATGCTCAAGATCGGCGAGCTGGCAAGGGAGTCGGGATTTCCCGTCTCCACCATCCGCCATTACCTGAACGTGGGCCTCCTGGGCGCCCCCCGTCAGAAGAACAAGAATATGGCTTACTACGGCCGGGATATCCTGGATCGCCTGTCCCTGATCAAAAGGCTCAAGGATGAGCTTCTCCTTCCCCTCGGCCAGATCCGCAACATACTGAACGCCTCTCCCAACCTTTCCCTGGAGGAGATGGATCGCTTCATCGAAATCCGCCGCCGGCTCGAGACCGACTCGGACCTCCTCCCCTGCACGGGGATCATCCCGGAGGAAGAGATCGTAATAAATCTGCACCTCACCCGCGAAGAGCTGGCGGTCATGGAAGACATGGGCGTGGTCCGCCCCGTTCGCAAGGGGGGGGCAAAGTTTTTCACCGAACTCGACTACCGCATCATCAAGGCCTTTTCCGACTGCCGCGAGGCGGGCCTCACGGCGGAGATAGGCTTCCCGGCCGACGACCTCATCATTTTCCTTCAAGCCATCCGCGATCTGGTGAAGATCGAGAGCCGGGTTTTCATGTCCCGGGTAAAGAAGATCGCATCCGCGGACCTCATCGCGAGCCTCATCAAAAAAGGGTTGCCGGCCGTGGAAAACCTCATCGGCGCCCTGCACTCCAAGTACATGATGGAGGTCATGGAGGACCTGGAAAGCGGGCTGCCGGGCGGCAGCAAGCCCCGCTGACGGCGCCTCCCTCTCCATCCGCCTGCTGCTGATGCATGCCCCTCCCCTGGCATGGCCTTTGCCGGTGCCCAGGGTCGGGCTCGTTGGTGTTTTCCGCATCTCGGCCTTGGTCCTTGGGAAGGAGGTGTCCGATGGTTCCAAGTTACGATGTGGTGGTGGTGGGCGGCGGGCCCAACGGCATGGGCATTGCTGCCTACCTTGCCAAGTGCGGCCTGTCCGTGTGCGTTTGCGAGGACAGGCTGGAGCTGGGCGGGGGCGTAGAGAACGCCGAGCCCCTGCCCGGTTTCCGCATAGACCCCCATGCCACCTACTTCTACGGGGCGGCGGGGCCGGCGGTGGAGCAGCTGGAACTCCACAAGTTCGGTTTCCGGATGCACTACTACCAAGACCTCATGGGCGCGGTCTCCTCCGACGGCCAGGCCGTGAGCCTCTCCATGGTGGAGCCCGAGCGCTCGGCCCGGTACCTGGAACGCTACTCCAAGAGGGACGCGGACACCTGGCGGCTTTACTCCCAGCTCCCGCGGGCCCAGATGGTCCACCTGCTGCGTTCCATTTACTGGACTCCACCCCCTCCCGTGGGAATGCGCATCAACCGGGAGGACCTCCCCTGGGTCAAGATACTCAGGGAATATCTTCCGCTCTTTGATTTAAGCTGGCTGGACCTTTCCCTTTTCGAGCTCATGGACCTCCTGGTGGAGAACGAGACCCTGAAGGTGGGCATGGGCATGGCCTCCTGGTACAACGGCCCCCACCCGGACTGGGCCGGCACCGGCATCTTCGGGCTCACCTGCAACCTTTTGAACGGGATCAGCACGGGCTCCCCGGCGGGAGGAATGCACACCCTGGCCCATGCCCTGGCGCGCTGCTGCATGCGCCACGGGGTCCGCTTCCTCACCAACTGCCGGGTGGAGGAGATCATCGTAGAGGACGGCTGCGCGAAAGGAGTCCGCCTGGCGGACGACGCGCCGGTGAAGTGCAGAACCATTCGCGCGGACCGGGCCGTGATCTCGGGAGTACATGTGAAGGAGACCTTCCAGAAGCTGGTGCCTGCCCGGGATCTGCCTCTGGACTTCCGGCAGAGGATAGCGGACCTCTGCCTCAAGGGCTCGAGCCTCTTCACACTGGCGCTCATCACCACCGAGAACCCCCGGTGGAGCGGGGACGCGGCCGAGTTCTACGCGGAAACCTATCCCACCTGCATCTTCACGCCCTGCGACTCCCGGGAGATCCTGCGCAGCCAGACCCGCGAGGTGGACTCCCTCCACACGCATCCCACACGTCCGGAAAGCATGCTGGTGCCCATTTGCCAGCACGACATGGCCGACCCCACGCGCTGCCCTCGGGGCTATCACGTGCTCTCGCCCATCTACCTCCAGGTGCCTCCCCCGGAGGACCATGTGGACGGCCCGGAGGCCGTGAACCATGCCCGGGAGGAGATCGTTGCGTCCATCCTGGCCACCATCCGCAAGGCCTCGCCCAACCTGACCGATGACAAGATCGTGGCCCGCTTCGTGAATACCCCTTACGACTCGTCGCTCCGCAACATGGGCTTTGTCGGCGGAGGCTGGTACGGCATCCGGCAGTCCGAGGACGAGTGGCACCACCGCCGCCCCCTGCCGGAGCTGGCCCGCTACCGCACTCCCGTGGACGGACTGTACCTGTGCAATCACACGTCCTACCCGGGCGGGCTGGCCCTGTTCGCCGTTCCCTACAACCTCATGCACATCCTGATCGAAGACCTGAAGCTTGCACCGGGGCCCTGGTGGTATCCCTCTCCCGACTACATCGCCGAGGAGGTCTAAGATGCGACCATTCCGCGTGAAAATGGAAAATCCCCTGGTTCCGGACCCCGAGCCCGAAGTACGTTCGGACGTGGTGGTCATCGGCGGCGGCCCCAACGGCCTCATCACGGCCGCCTACCTGGCGAGGGCCGGGCTGTCGGTGGTGCTTCTGGAAAGGCGCCAGGAGCTGGGCGGCGGCCTGGCCACCGAGGAGATCCTCTACCCCGGAGTCTTCGCCAACACCCACGCGGTCTACCACATGATGGTGGACTACATGCCCGCACTGGCGGACTTCGACCTCTCCCGGCACGCCCTGACCTTCATCAAGCCCAACCTGCAGACCGCCATCCACTTCAAGGACCGGTCCTCCCTTATCCTCTGCAACAGCTTCCAGGACACGGCGGACCAGATCGCCAAGTTCTCTGGGCCGGACGCCAAGACCTTCACCCACAAGATTCGCCTGTACAAGTCCTTTGTGGATGAGATCCTGGCACCGGCCACCTACTATCCGCCCGTCCCGCCGGTGGAGTTCGCGGTAAACCTGGGACGAACCCCCCTGGGCAGGGAGCTTCTGGCCATCTCGGAGATGTCGCCCCGGGAGGTCGTCGAGCAGACCTTTGTCCATGACAAGGTGCGGGCGCTGATGCTTTATATCTCGTGCATGTGGGGGCTGGACCCCGAGGTGACGGGTTTGGGCTTCATGGTTCCGCTGCTCATCTACCGGAACATGAACAAATGCCTGTGCGTGGGCGGCTCCCACAAGATGGCCTCGTCCCTGGGCAAGGAGATCCTTCAAAACGGCGGGCAGATTCTGGAGGTCTCCGAGGTGACGAAGATCCTGACGGAGGGCGGCCGGGCCGTGGGCGCGGAAACCTGGGACGGCCGGCGCTTTCTGGCCGGGACCGTGATCTCGAGCCTGCCTCCCAAGCAGACCTTCCTGGACCTGCTGGGCCCGGATGCCTGCCCGGCCGAGCTGGCCGGCGCCGCCCGCAACTGGAAGTGGGACAAGTGGAGCTTCTTCACTCTGCACCTGGCTCTGAAGAAACTTCCCCGTTACAGGGCCCAGGACCCGGACGTGTCCCGGGCCTTCATGAACGTTTTGGGCGTCGAAGGAATGGCGGACGTGGTCGCCATGGCGGACGCGGCCCTGGAAGGAGAGCTTCCCCTGCCGGCCGGGCACGCCACGGTGGAGTCCTGCTACGACGGCACCCTGACCCGCGTCCACGGGCTTTCCACGGCCTTTTTCCAGATCATGGCCCCCTACGATGTCCAGGGCGGCTGGGAGAAGCGCAAGCCCGAAGTGGAGGAACGGCTCCTGGCGGCCTGGAGGGAGTACAGCGACGACCTGGGGGACGACAACATCGCCATGATTTCCTCCGAGTCGCCGCTTGACATCGAGCGCCGCAACCCGGCCATGGCCCGGGGCTCCATCAAGCACGGCGACTACAGCGCGCTGCAGATGGGTTTTTTCCGTCCCAACGACCTGTGCTCCGGCTCCCGGACCCCTGTCGAGGGACTGTACCTCTGCGGAGCCTCCCTGTATCCCGGCGGCCTCATCCTGGGAGGGCCCGGCTACATCGCTGCCAATGCCGTGGCCCGGGACCTGGACCTCTCCCCCTGGTGGAAGGTGCCGGAGGGCATCAAAAAGTACGTGGAAACCTACTTGTAGCTGCAGGGCCGGTCGGTATTGCATACCGGACGAAAACGGGGCGGCTTCCGCCGAAAACAAGGCGGGCCGCCCCGCGGCCTTTTGCCGGGGATTGCAAAAGTCGCGGAATCATATAGATATCCCTTCGGTATGGATTGTGCCGCCCCCGGTGGCCCCATCACTTTCCGGGGCGCAACCGGACGCGCGGCTCCGCAAACATCCTCCGCAGCCGCCGGGGCTGCCTTTGCGCCGTGCAAAGGAAGACGCATGGACAGGAAAAATCAGCAACATACCTGCGCGATATGCGGGAAAAGCTATCCGGATCGGGACCTTGCCCTGGGCGCGGCCATCCGCGAATCTATTTTTTCCGAGATCAACCGGGACCATCCGGAGTTCACGCCGGAAAGCCGTATCTGCCGCTCGGACCTGGCCGTTTACCGGGCGAAGTATGTGAACAGGCTGCTGGAGTCGGAGAAGGGGGAGCTTACCAACCTGGAGCGCGAGGTCGTTTCCAGCATCGAGAAGCACGATCTGCTGGCGAAAAATGTGGAGACCGAGCTGGAGCAGAAATGGACCCTGGGGGAAAGAATGGCCGACCGGCTGGCGGATTTCGGCGGGAGCTGGATCTTTCTCCTCTGCTTCGCGGTCTTCCTCCTGGCCTGGATCGCCGCCAACTCCTACCTCCTCTGGAAGCGTCCCTGGGATCCCTACCCCTACATCCTGCTCAACCTGATTCTTTCCTGCCTGGCCGCCATACAGGCACCCATCATCATGATGAGCCAAAACCGCCAGGAGGCCAAGGACCGGCTCCGCTCCCAGCGCGACTATCAGGTGAACCTGAAGGCCGAGCTGGAGATCCGCATCCTCCACGAAAAAATGGACCACCTTCTTTCCCGGCAATGGGAGCGCCTCGCCCGCATTCAGGAGATCCAGCTGGACCTCCTTTCCGAGCTGGGGAAGAAAGGCTGAACGCAGGCGCCCCTGCGCCAGCCCGGCAGGAGCCGGGCTGGCGCAGGAATGGCTAGCCGAAAAAAACATCGGCCGCTACAGCTGGATGATCTCCACCGGGCTGCCGCCAGGGTAGCTGAGCATCTCGTCCGTGGTCTTGTAGCTTCTAGGACCGAGCTGGGCCCACTGGGCCACGGGAAAGGTGGCCAGGACCGTTGTGGGAGTGCTGAAAAGATCTTTTTTCTCGCAGAGGCGCTGGGCCTGTACCACGGATCTCCCGATGATGTCCGGAGCGCTCCCCACTGAGACCACCCAGATCCTCCCCGCAGCCAGGGCGGTCCGGCAGCGGGGGGGAGTCAGGTTGTTCCGTTCCAGGATGGTGGACACCGGGTTGGAGTTGAAGTAGTTGGCGGTGACAATGGGGATCTCCCGGGCGCACTGGATTGCCGCCTGAGCAACCGGAGCCCTGTCCTTGGCGCGGAAGAAGATGAGCGCACCGTCCCCCGTGAACTTGGAGAAGACCCCCTGGTTCTTCTTGGCAACATCCTCCAATGCCTTCACATAACCCAAAAAAACGCTGGCGTGGCTCTCCAGTTGAATGTGGGCTAAAAGCCAGGTGGAGGCCTCCAGGTCCGTGAAGATGATGAGGGAGTCCTCCTGGACCGGCTCGGTGGCGACTTTGGCAGGTCCGGATTGCGGACTTTTGGCACGCTGCTCCAAGAGGAGCTTCACGATCTGGTTGTTGGTGCCCAGGATGCGCCCCACTTCGGTCTCGCTCAAGCTCCGGTGGGTGAACATGAACGCGTTGTTGTAGATGGCCAGGAGCACGTGCTCCAAAACGGGGTCGCTGGGAGCAAGGTCCGCGACCATCTTCATCTCCGGGTTGTTGGTATTCATAAAAAGGGTCGTGCCCGGGTTGCGCCCCCCCCGGGCCCGGGAGAGGATCATGTTCAAGAAGTCCTCTCCCAGATCGGTTTCCCGGAGAGCGGACACCAACTTGGTGAGATTTTCGGTAAAGCCTTCGGCGCGGACCAGGACCGCGGGGATCTCGGCCGGCTCGAACGCCCTGGGTTCGCAGTCTATCTCGTGCAGGCGATAGAGGTCCGAGAGCCGCCGCCACTTGGGATCCTCCACCTTCGCGAACCTTTCGCTGGCAAGCTCGGCCAGCGTGGCCACCTTTTTTTTCTCCACTTGCTCGGCCCCGTCCCGGTCGTGCTTGTTCTTGTTCTTGCTCTCGGCTTCCTGTTGGGCTCTGTGCCGGGCCTCGGCTTCGGCATCGTCAATGGCGTAGCCCCGTTCCCAGCATTTGAGGCACAGGGAGTCCACTCCGTAGACCGCGTTGACGATGGGGGTGCCGGTGGAGGATTTGATGACGGTGGCATGGGCGTGGTCGCCCTCGTCCTCGTAGTAATAGATGGTGTTGGAGCCGGGCTTGACGGCCCTGCACTTGTCCAGATACTCGGGGATGGTCTTCAACTCGTCGCCGACCCGAAAGAGGAGCTTGTCCCAGACCCTCTGCCACAGGAAGTCGGACTCGATGGCTCCGCGCTTGATCTCGTTGTCGAACTGCTGGACGATGACGCAGGAGTCCTCCACGCGGCCTTCCCCCACGAAACGCCCGATCATGGTGGCCACCTCCCGGGCGATATATTCCTTGGCTTTTTTGTAAGCTTCATCCTGGGCCAGGCTCTCCCCGGAAACGGTTCGCTGCATGGTGTTGCTGTTGATGTACCCGCGGATGAAGGCGGAGGCCCAGCGGGGGAGCAGGTCGCCCCGGTCCACGCAGACGAACATCCTGCGGACATAAACGTCAATCTGCCCGTGGACGGTCAGGCGCTGGCGGCGAGGGATGAAGAGGACGCCGGTGAGATTCAGGTCCGGCCTCTGCTCGCAGAGCCGCAGCACCTGCATGGGCTCGTTTCCGGTGCGTTTTTCGATATACTTCTTCCACTGCTCGTCCGTGGCGCGGTCCGGCTGATTCCAGAGCTGCAAATCCGGGTTGATGCGCTCGTTGTTCACCTCGATGGGTACCGGGAGCAGGGCCGCGAAATGGCGGGCGGCCTCTCGGATGGCACTTTCGGAGAAGTCTTGGGCGTGCTTGTCCGCGATGCTTACCATAATCTTGGTGCCGGGCTCCTCGGGCGCGATGTACTCGGTCCGGGCGGCACGGTCGCCTCTCCTGTAGGACCAGCGGATGCCGCGGCTCCGGTCGGCAATGGCGTGAGTGTCAACGATGACCTCCTTGCTAACGGCCAGGGCCGCTAACAGGCCGATCCCGAACTCGCCGATGATGGTCCGCACGTTCTGGTAGTCGGCCTTCATAAGCCTCTGGCGGAGGTTGGCTTTTTCGGAGCGGCCCAGAAGACTGAACTGGTTCTTTAGCTCATCCAGCGTCATGCCGCAGCCGGTGTCGCAAACGATGAGCAGGCTCTGGAAACCGTGGTAGCTGAGCAGGATCTTGTCCTGGTCTTCCCGGATGGGATCCTGGTTCTGACGGGCGATGCAGGCGTCGTGGGCGTTTTGGATGAGCTCCCGGACAACGGCGAGGGGCGAGGAGAAGACAGCCCGACCGAAGATGTCAATCATTCCTTCCAGGTCGAACTCGAGCTGCATTGCCGTTGCGGGGCTGGGCTGCGGGGTCATGAAGCTGCTCCTTTCCAAAGGATTATTATCATCTTCCGATTAGACGGTTGTAAACCTCGAACGCTGTGACATGCTGCTCTTTTAAGAGCCCTTTGAAGATGAGGAGACGGCGGCCGGTGCAAATGGGACGCGGGTTTCCGATCCAATAATTTCCTGCGAAGAGATGTAGTGCCTCTATTTCCCATAGAGAAACAATAACGGTGGAACCTGAAAAAGGAGTTTTGGAAAGTGTTTGAGCGCGTTCTATGGAGTCTGGAGTGAATCTGTATGCAATTACAAGATAGTTATCCGGAAGCCTTCCTCTATCTGCCACATATTGTATGTGATCCCTGATCTGGATTTCATGGTCTCGTATTCTGCAAGGGTGCTTGGAATGCTTGCATTCATAGAAAAGATCGTTGTCGTTGATGCCCGCTCCGCAGAGCACTCCGTCCGGGCTTTTGCTCCCCTTACGAATATAGCCCATTCTTAGGCAACGGTCACCAAGACGTGCCCATGACGTAAATAAAGTAAATACTACATCCTCGAATAGTCTATCGCAATAAAATTTGTCTTTTACGAACCATTCTCTTCTTTTATGCCCTTCGCTTATTTCATGTTCAGAATATTCTCCGCGGGCTATGCGTTGACATTCATGAACTATCTTATGATGGACAGGCTCAAACTTCGCATGAATTAAGGGCGATACTTCCCCGATTTCATCCACTGCTGCAATATGATCATTTTCATTGGCCATCTCCGAAGAGTCGGTATCCGGGATACTTCGCTGGTAAACATCCTTCTTGATTTGAAAGTCGCTTGCTTTTGCGCTGAACAGCTTTAAAAGATTTATGAATTGCTTGCATTTTTTTTTATCGAAGCAATCCTCGTACAGCCGCCTCTGTGCCTCCTCCAGAGGGAGGCCTCTCATCATTTCCAATAGGATATCGGATAATACTTGAAGATCGTTGACAGATCTTTCCGATTTGGCCATCGTGATGTCTCCGATAGTTAACTATGGCCTTCCCAACTGATCATGCTGCCGGCTATCCTTCCCTTAAACGGAGGCAACCTTTCGAAGAAAAAACAGGTCAATGGCGGCGCCCGTCCCGGGACCGCGGGTGTCCATATAACATTCTAAAAATATATTATTTTTGAACCGGAACCCCAGGGGCTTGCGACGGGCACGGCGGCGGACAATCTGGTACACCCTGGTACTAATATGGTGGCCTACCCGAGCTTTTGTTGTCAAGGGCTTTCTTAGTAAACACTTCAATGCCCGGCGCTAGTCATCGGGCACCCGCTGTCCGCCCCCTGTCCAAAAGGCCTTCCCCCGTCTCCTCTCTCCTTCGGCCGCCTTCCCCGCTCTTGACAAGAAATGTGGACGTAGTATTTGTACACATTTCTGCTCCTGCCCGAGGAGCGGAGCGGAAAGGAAGCGGCGGCGGATACGCCTGTAAAGGCGCAGAAGGAGGAGACAAGAAGGCTCGGGCCGCGGAGGCCGCCTTCGCGGCCGAACCCCATCACCCAGGTCAGGAAAAGACCGAAGCAAAATGGAGACGGAAATGAAGGTTCTGGTTAGCGACAAGCTGGAAGACGTCGGTGTGGAGATTCTTCGCAAAGCCCCCGGCATCACTGTGGACGTGAAAACGGGGCTCAAGCCCGACGAGCTCAAGGCCATCATCGGAGAGTACCACGGACTCGTGATCCGCAGCGCCACCAAGGTTACCGCGGACCTTTTGGAGGCCGCGACCAACTTGAAGGTGGTGGGACGCGCCGGAACCGGTCTGGACAACGTGGACATCCCCGCGGCCACCCGCCGCGGCGTGGTGGTGATGAACACCCCGGGCGGAAACACCGTGACCACCGCCGAGCACGCCATCAGCCTCATGCTGTCCCTTTCCCGCAACATCCCCCAGGGAACCTCCACCATGAAGGCCGGCAAGTGGGAGAAGAAAACCCTCCAGGGCCGGGAGATCTTCAACAAGGTCCTGGGTGTCGCCGGCTTCGGCAACATCGGCAAGATCGTGGCCGACCGCGGCCGGGGTCTCAAGATGCAGGTCATCGTCTACGACCCCTTCATCGCAGCCGACGTCATCGAAAAGGCCGGGTTCACCCCGGTGACCCTGGACGAGCTTATCGCCAAGAGCGACTACATCACCGTGCACGTGCCCAAGCTCAAGGATACCATCGGAATGCTGAACGCCGCCGCCTTCGAGAAGATGAAGAAGGGCGTGTTCATCATCAACGCGGCCCGCGGCGGCATAGTGAACGAGAAGGACCTGGAGGAGGCCATCAAGAGCGGCAAAGTGGCCGGCGCGGCCCTGGACGTGTTCGAGACCGAGCCTCCCGGGGACCATCCCCTGCTCAAGTACGACTGCGTCATTTGCACTCCCCACCTGGGCGCCTCCACCGCCGAAGCCCAGACCAATGTGGCCGTGGCCGTGGCCGAACAGTTCGTGGATTACCTGGTCCATGGCACCATTCGAAACGCCGTGAACGCGCCCTCCGTGGCCGGTGAGCTCCTTGCCAAGCTTTCACCCTTCCTCACCCTGGCGGACCGCATGGGCTGCCTCCATGCCCAGCTGGCAAAAGGCCCCGTGCGCGAGGTCACCGTCGAGTACACCGGCGACTTCGCCGGCCTGGACCTTGCCCCGGTGACCACGGCGGCCCTCAAGGGCCTGCTCACCCCCGCCATGAAGGACGACGTGAACTTCGTGAACGCCACCTTCATGGCCAAGGACCGCGGCATCCGGGTGAGCGAGTCCCGCAACGCCGAGTCCGGCGACTTCACCCAGGCCATCACCATGACCGCCTCCGGCGACGGCTTCTGCAACACCATCACCGGCGCCATCTTCGGCAAGGCCGCCCCCCGCATCGTGGGCATCAACGACTTCCGCCTGGAGATGCAGCCCAGCGGTCACGTGCTTCTGATCCACAACGAGGACAAGCCCGGCGCCATCGGCGCCATCGCCGGCCTGTTGGGCGGCAAGGGCATCAACATCGCCCGCATGCAGGTGGGACAGGACAAGGCGGGCGAGCGCAACGTCATCATGCTGGACACCGACACACCGGTTCCGGCCGACGTGGTGGACGGGCTTCGGGCTCTTTCCATGGTGAAAAGCGTTACCCAGGTTGAGCTATAGAGATAAGAGTGCCGCAGCACGGCAAAAAGAGCCTGATGCCGGGTTTACAAATCGAAAAAACGGATTATTTTCACTTTGCCCGCCCCCGCGTTTGAAGGCGGGGGCGGGCAAGGCCTTCCGACAGAGCCGTGACACCTTGTCGGACCAAGCCCGAAGAACTCGGCCGGATGTTCCTTCCGGACGAACCGCAAGCGGTCCTGAACCAACCTGTTCGAAACTCCGCCGGGAGAAACCGCCATGCAAGACGATAAAGGCTTCGTGATTCGGGACAGGCGTTTTTCCATGGATGAAGAGGATGCCGGGAAAAAGCCTGGAGATGGCAGCCAGACCGAGGAAAACAAGGGATCGAAACCGACCGAAGCCGGGCCGGCCGAGGAAGCCGGACCGGAGGGGGACATCTCCGGGGAGGACGTGCTTCCGGAGGTGAACTTTGCCACCTTCGTGGTGTCTTTGAGCTCTTCGATCCTGGTCCACCTGGGCGAAATCGAAGATCCCCAGACCGGCCAGAAGGAGGAAAACCTTCCGTTGGCCCGCCACACCATAGACATCCTGGCGCTTCTCCAGGAGAAGACCAAGGGAAACCTCAACGTTCAGGAAGAGCAGCTCCTGAACAACATCCTGTATGACTTGAGGATGCGTTACGTGCGTAAAAAATCCTGAGCCCGAGGGCCCGCCGTCCGGAACGGAGACCGGACCGAGCGCGGCCGTTTCCGGAAAAACGGGGCCCAGGAAAAATTCAGGCAAAGGGGGGTCATTGTTTCCGGCAGGCACGGCAAAGGCCGCGCTGCAAAGGAGCCAGACATGCATCAACTTCCACGCAGGTTTTACCCCTTCACTCTTTTTTCAGCGCTTTTCGTATTTCTGCTTTTCGCCCTCTTTTCCCCGACCTTACGAGCCGAAGAAACCGTCCTTCCCAACTTCACCGAGCTGGTGAAAAAGGCCGGTCCTGCGGTGGTGAACATCTCCACGGAGAAAACCCGAACGCCCACGAGGAGGGGTACGTCCCGGTTCAAGGACGACCATTTCCAGGACTTTTTCGAGAAGTTCTTCGGGGAGCAGCTGCCGCGGGAGTTCCGCCACAAGACCGCCATGGGCTCGGGCTTCATCATTGACCGCGACGGCTACATCGTCACCAACAACCACGTGGTGACGGGGGCGGACAAAATCGAGGTGAAGCTCTCCGACGGACGCAAGTTTGACGCCACGGTGGTGGGGACCGATCCCAAGACGGACCTGGCGCTTATAAAAATCGCCAAGCCCAAGGAGCTTCCCGTGCTGCCCATGGGCGACTCGGAAGCCCTCAAGGTGGGGCAGTGGGTGGTGGCCATCGGCAGCCCCTTCGGCCTGGACCACACAGTGACCGCGGGCATCGTCTCGGCCAAGGGCCGCTCCATCGGAACAGGCCCCTATGACGACTTCATCCAGACCGACGCGTCCATCAACCCCGGAAACTCCGGAGGGCCGCTTCTGGACATGGATGGCCGAGCCGTGGGCATCAACACCGCCATCATGGCCCAGGGCCAGGGAATCGGCTTCGCCATCCCCATCAACATGGCCAAGGGAATCATCACCCAGCTCAAGACCAAGGGAGAGGTGACCCGCGGCTGGCTGGGGGTTTCCGTCCAAGAGGTTTCCGACGACCTTGCGGACTACTACAACGTGCCCGGTGGCAAGGGCGCCCTGGTGGGCATGGTGTTCGAGGGCGATCCGGCGGACAAGGCCGGCATCAAGGTGGGCGATGTCATTATTGATGTCAACGGAAAGCCCATCGAGGAAAGCCGCGACCTCTCCCGGGTCATTGCCGATGTTCCCGTGGGAAACAAGGTGGACATCACTCTGATCCGCGACGGAAAGAAGAAAAAGGTTTCGGTCCTGATCGCCAAGCGCGACAAGGAAGAGGACCGGCGCGACCTGGGCCCGGCCGGCAAGAGCGGAGAGAAGAGGGCGGAGGACATGGGCTGGGTGCTGGCGCCCATGACCGAAGAAGACGCCGACGCCCTGGACCTGAACGTCGGTAAAGGCGTGGTGGTGCGGGAAGTCATGCCCGACGGCAAGGCCGATGAAGCCGGGGTCCTGGCCGGGGACGTGATCCAGGAGATCAACCACGAGCCGGTGGGAAGCCCGGCGGATGCGGAAGCGGCCATCGCCAAGGTGAAGAAGGGCGGCAGCATCACGTTGGTGGTCATGCGGCGCTCGGCCTTTTCCATCATCAAAATGACGAAGTAGCCGTCCTTCCAACGAACAAGCCCTAAAAGGCGGCCCGGATGCTCCGGGCCGCCTTTTTTTCGCCGCCCCCCCCTGCCGGACGGGGAACTATGCCCGTGACAGAACCTCCGGGCCGGTGTAT
>JBFMHL010000071.1:0-3357 GCA_040753055.1 Thermodesulfobacteriota bacterium
TTTCCCGCGCCGGGGTCACGGTGCTGGTCACCACCCATTTCATGGAGGAGGCGGAGTACTGCGACCGCCTGGCCATCATGGCCGCGGGCAAGATCCTGGCCCTGGGAACGCCCCGGGAGATCAAGGACATGGCCCGCGCCGCCGACCATGAGCATCCCACCATGGAGGACGCCTTCATCCATCTGATCGAGGCGGACCCTTCTTCATTGCAGAAGGAAGGCGCATGAGCCAGGGAAACAAAGCCGGAAATGCGCGCGGCGGCTCCGCCATGCGGCTCAAGGGCCTGATGCGCAAAGAGTTCCACCAGATCCTGCGGGACCCCTCGTCCATCGCCATCGCCTTCCTCATGCCCGTGGTTCTTCTGTTCCTGTTCGGCTATGGAGTCTCGCTGGACTCCGAGCACGTTCCCGTGGGGATCGTCACCGAGTCCTCCACGCCGGAGACGGAAAGCTTCATCGGGGCATTCCGCCACTCGCGCTATCTGGACCCCGTGGTGATCCCGTCCATGACCGAGGCCATCTCCGCCATGCTCTCCGGCCGGGTGAACGCCATCGTCCGGCTGCGGGCGGATTTCTCCCGGGACCTGGCCGGGGCGGGGCAGGCGCCCATCCAGGTGATCGTGAACGGCGTGGACGCAAACTCCGCCCGCATCATCCTGGGCTATGTCCAGGGCGTGTGGGGAACCTGGCTGGGCGGGCGCGCCCGGGCCGCAGGGACCGGGTTCGCGCTTCCCGTGACCGTGGAGCAGCGGGTCTGGTTCAACAGCCGCATGGAGAGCAAGAACTTCCTGGTGCCCGGCCTCATCGCGGTCATCATGACGCTCATCGGAGCGCTTCTCACGGCGATGGTCATGGCCCGGGAGTACGAGAGGGGCACCATGGAGGCCCTCATGGTGACGCCGGTGGCCATGCGGGAGATCATCCTGGGCAAGCTCATCCCCTACTTCATCATGGGCATGGGCGGCATGTGCCTTTCCCTGGTCATGGGCCTGGTCCTTTTCCGGGTTCCCCTGCGGGGATCGGTGTTCGTGCTGATGGGGGCCTCGGCGCTGTTCCTCCTGGTGGCCCTGGGCATGGGGCTTTTCATCTCCATCTCGGCCAAGAACCAGTTCGTGGCGGGGCAGGCGGCCATCATCACCACCTATCTCCCCGCCTTTCTTCTGTCGGGGTTCATCTTCGACATCGCCAGCATGCCGCCCGTGGTGCAGTTCATCACCCACATCATCGGCGCGCGCTACTTCGTGGCCATCTTGCAGACGGTGTTTCTGGCCGGGGACGTGTGGGCGGTGATCCTTCCCAATGCCCTGGCCCTCACGATCATGGCCGCCTTCTTCTTCCTGGCCGCCGGCAAGAGGGCGAAAAAGAGGCTGATGTAGGAGGTTCGTTTCATGTGGCGTCGCGTGCTCGGGCTGATGCTCAAGGAGTTTCTGGCCCTTTTGAAGGACAAGAGGGGGCGGGTGGTCCTCATCGTGCCTCCGGTGGTGCAGCTCATGGTGTTCGGCTATGCCGCCACCTACGACCTGAACCACGTTCCCTTTGCCGTATACGACGAGGACGGCGGCGCGGCCGCCGCGGACCTTTTGTCCCGCTTCTCCGGCTCTCCGGCCTTCAGCATGAAGGAGGCCGTTGTCAGCGACGACCGGATCGCCACCCTCATCAACGACAAGGAAGCCCTTCTGGTGCTCCACATCGGGCCGGACTTCTCCCGCGATCTCCTGTCGGGCAGGGGAGCCCGGGTCCAGGTCATCGTGGACGGGCGCAACTCCAACACGGCCATGCTGGCCTCGAACTATGCCCAGACCATCGTGAACGGCTTCAACGAGGACTGGGTCACCTCCCACGGGCTGCCGGGCCCGCCGGCGCGCCTGGAGACCCGGAGCTGGTTCAACCCCAACCTGGAGAGCCGTTGGTTCTTCATCCCCGGCATCGTGGGGCTCCTCACCCTGGTGATCACCATGCTGGTGACGGCCCTGTCCGTGGCCCGCGAGCGCGAGCAAGGCACCTTCGACCAGCTCCTGGTGACCCCGTTGCGGCCTGTGGAGATCATCCTGGGAAAGGCCCTGCCCGGATTCGTCATCGGCTTTGCCGAGGCATCCCTCATCATCGCCGTGGCCGTATTCTGGTTCCGGGTGCCGCTATTGGGACACATCGTTGTGTTGCACGCGGGGCTGGGGCTTTTCCTGTTCTCTTCCATCGGCGTGGGGCTCATGATCTCTTCCCTGGCCGTCACCCAGCAGCAGGGCCTCCTGGGGGCCTTCCTGTTCCTCGTGCCGGCCATCATCCTTTCGGGTTTCGCCACTCCCATCGCCAACATGCCCCGGGCGCTCCAGCTCCTCACCTACATTGACCCCCTGCGCTACTTCATGGTGATCCTGCGGGGGGTGTTCCTGGAGGGAGCCACCTTCCGGGTGCTGGTACCCCAGTTCTGGCCCATGGCCGTCATCGGGCTCTGCGCCATGATCTTTGCAGGCTGGCTGTTCCGCCACAGGATGAACTGAGAGCAAAGATAAGGGGCTTCCGCGCATCGCGCAGCCCGAAGATTTTGCCAAAGTACAGCAAGGAGACTTTATCGTGTCGCGAAAAATCATTACAGGCCTGATGGCGGCGCTCGTGTGGGCCGCTCCCTGCTTCGCCGGGGAGCCGGTTGATCTGTCCCTGACCGAAGCACTGACCGTGGGCATTACCCGGAACCTGGACCTGAAGGCCGCGCGCATGAGCGTGCCGGTGCGGAACGAGGACGTGGCCGTCGGCCTTTCCGCCTTCGATCCCCTGTTCTTCGCCCAGGTATACTCCGGCGAGACCAAGAACCTTACGGGCGGCATCCTGACGGGCATGGAGTACGAGCGCAACGGCTCCCTGGGAGCCCAGGCCGGGGTGTCCAAACGCTTCGACTTCGGCATGGAGTCGTCCCTTTCCCTGGAAACCGGCCGCACCACGGACAACTCGCTGGTAAACGCGCTGGACCCCAACTACCGGAACCGGGTTCTGCTGAACATCACCCAGCCCCTGTTGCGGGACTTCGGCAAGGACGTGAACACCGCCAACGTGCGTCTATCGGAAAACATGGTCCGGGAGGCTTCCTACAACGTGCTGGACGCGGCGGAGCGGTTGGGGCTTGCCATCGAGAACGCCTACTGGTCCCTTTCCGCGGCCCAGGCCGTCGTGGGGCTGCGCGCGGAGTCGCGGGACCTGGCCCGGGATCTGGTTAGCTTCAACGAGAAGAGGCTCTCCAAGGGCCTCGTCACCGTAACCGAGAAGGCCGAGGCTCAGGCAGCGGCCGCAGCGCGCGAGGAGCAGGTGATCGCGGCCCTGCAGCAGGCCGAGACCCTGGAGAACAGGCTGAAGGACCTCCTGGAGA
>JBFMHL010000072.1:0-13080 GCA_040753055.1 Thermodesulfobacteriota bacterium
AAACCCGCCCCCCCCTCCCACCCCTCCCACCAACAACCCCCACTTATTTATAAAAAAAACGGCCCTCCGGGCGGCAGAGCCGCGCGGAGGGCCGTTTTATCTTTGTTTTCCCTCTTTTTTACCGAACAACCCCCGTGGGTTCCGGCGACCGGATGCATTGGCGACGATTCGCTCCCCCTCCCGCACGCCGGAAGGCTTAAGCGCGCCGCTTCCGTCCGTCCCTATTTTGTGGGCAATCCCCCGCATTGCTTTCCCGCCAGAATGGCCAGGCCCATGTCCAGAACCCGGGCAAAGGGAGGGCTCCGGTCGGGACGGCAGGAGATGGTGACGGCCTGCTCCGGGCAGGTGCCGGCGCACAGGCCACAGCCCAGGCAGAGGTCCCGGTCCACCGAGGCGAAGTCGGAGAGGGAGATGGCCGATACCGGGCACCGGTCCAGGCATAGCCCGCAGGCCGAGCATTTCTCGGGATCAACGGCGGCTTCGAAGAGCGCGTTCAGGTACCAGCTTCGGGGATGGTTCTTTTCCGTGATGCCCTTCATGGAGGCGCAGCAGCAGGGGCAGCAGTTGCATATGTTGGACAGGTGCTCGGTGTTGACGCCGGCGTGGACCAGGCCCTGGCGGTCGGCCTCGGCCAGGATGGCCAGGGCCTCCTCGGCCCCGATTTCCCGGCCCATCTCGTTCTCGATGTAGTACTCCGCGGCGGCGCCGAAGGAGAGGCAGGCCTCGGAGAGCTTTCCGCAGCCGTGGCCCGTGAGCTCCGACTCGCGGCGACAGATGCAGGGGGCGACGGAGATGCGCCGGCTCTGGCGGACCGCGTCCTCCAGAGCCGCATAGGGCAAAACGCCCGTATCCGCCTGGAGGGCGGCGGCCAGGGGAACGACCCGGAAGCCGGGGACCCGGCTTTTCCCCATCTCTTCCTGATAGGCGGTTTCGTAGTACTCGGCAAAAAGGCGCGCCAGCTCCGCGTCCATTTTTTTCACCGAGTACTCGTAGAGGCCGATCATGAAGGGGGCCGCATTGTAGAGGGTTTTGCCTTCCCTGCGGACACGGAACACCAGGCCCTTCCGGGACATGGCGAGAAGCAACTCCGCCATCAGCCCGGGGTCCGCTCCCGCGCGCGCCGCGATGGCGGCGGGCTCTTCGGGGACAAAGGAGAGGTGCGGAACGATGCGCGCTTCTTCGGGAGTGAAAAGTCTGCGGAGGATCTGGATCTCGAGGCCCGAGGGGGTGGCGGGAAGGCCCAGGGGAAAGCCGTCCAAGAACTCCCGCGCCTTTTGGTAAATGGCGTCGTCCATGATGGCTCCTTTGGGCGGGAAACCTCCGCCGGGGCCGCCCGGAAACGGTCCGGCCCCGGCGGAAGATCGCTTCGGCTAGGAGCTCATGCTCTCCAGGAAGTCGGCGTTGCTGCGGGTGCCCTTCATCTTGTCCAGCATGAACTCCATGGCGTCCACGGGGTTTAGGCTGGAAAGCAGCTTGCGGAGGATCCACACGCGGTTTAGCACGTCCTGGGACAGGAGCAGCTCTTCCTTGCGGGTTCCGGAGCGGTTGATGTCAATGGCCGGGAACACGCGCTTGTCCGCCAGGCGGCGGTCCAGCTGGAGCTCCATGTTGCCCGTACCCTTGAATTCCTCGAAGATGACCTCGTCCATGCGGCTGCCGGTGTCAATGAGGGCCGTGGCGATAATGGTGAGGCTGCCGCCTTCCTCCACGTTCCGGGCTGCGCCGAAAAAGCGCTTGGGCCGGTGCAGTGCGTTACTATCCACGCCGCCGGAGAGGATCTTCCCCGACGGGGGCACCACGGTGTTATAGGCTCGGGCCAGCCGCGTGATGGAGTCCAAAAGGATGACCACGTCCTTTTTATGCTCCACCAGACGCTTGGCTTTTTCGATGACCATCTCGGCCACCTGCACGTGGCGCTGGGCCGGCTCGTCGAAGGTGGACGAGATGACCTCGGCCTCCACGGAGCGCTGCATGTCGGTCACTTCCTCGGGGCGCTCGTCAATGAGAAGCACGATGAGGTAGGAGTCCCGGTGGTTGGCCACCACCGAGTTGGCCACGTTCTGCAGAAGCATGGTCTTGCCGGTCCGGGGCGGGGACACGATGAGCCCGCGCTGGCCGAAGCCGATGGGCGTCAGAAGGTCCATGATGCGCATGGAGTAGTTGTCCGCCTCGCGCTCCAGCTTGATCTTGCGCTCGGGGTAGAGCGGCGTGAGGTTGTCGAAGAGGATCTTGTCCCTCGCCACCTCCGGGTCCTCGAAGTTGACGGTCTCCACCTTGAGCAGGGCGAAGTAACGCTCGCTCTCCTTGGGCTGGCGGATCTGTCCGGAAACGGTGTCGCCGGTGCGCAGGTTGAAGCGGCGGATCTGGGAGGGGGAGACATATATATCGTCGGGGCCGGGGAGGTAGTTGTAGTCCGGGGCCCGCAGGAAGCCGAAGCCGTCGGGAAGTATTTCCAGCGTTCCCTCGCCGTGGATGAACCCGTTCTTTTCCGTCTGCGCCTGCAGGATGGCGAAGATCAGCTCCTGCTTGCGCATGCCGGATGCGCCCTCGATATTCATCTCGCGGGCCATTTTATTAAGATCATTGATCTTTTTATCTTTGAGGCTGGCGAGGTTCAGGGTGTTCTTCTCGGTGGTCATGATGAATGCTTCCTCATTTTGGGTGTACAAAAGCGAGCGCTTGCTTGAATTACCTTCCAAATTCAGCAATGTTCATTGTCTTTTGTCAGTTTGGCAGGGGCGTTGTGATTTCCGTCCGGTTCGGCCTTGCCCGGGCCTGGTTTATAAAGAGGGCAACAGTTTTCTTCAGGCAAAAGTAAGGTCTGCTTCGTTGTTGCCGTCGTCGCCGCAGGAACGGGCTGGGCCTTGGCGCCTTGCCGGTGCGTGGGAGAAACCCGGCGGAGCGGGGTTTCAGGAGATCGCGCGATACCTGCTTAATTTGGTCATGTGGGGGACTTACAGTCCTTGCGTCGGCAAAAACGAGGGTGTTAATTGGCCCGGCGCTCTCATGGGGCCGGGATTACGGGGATGGGGGCTGACCTCAACGGGTTATTGCCTATCGGCGTTTATTCCGCGTCCCGGTGAAGCAGATTCACGCCGAACCCAAATCCTTTCATCGTCAGCATAATGCAGGCGTTGCATATATGTCAATGATTTTCGGTTTTTTTCAGAGAGTGGAAAAATTGTCCCGGTGCAGGGGAAAAGCATGGCAATAGGCTGTTATATCGTCCATTTTTCCAGGACCCGGCGCGGGCCGGGGGAGGCGTGCATGGTCCCGACAGGGTTCCGCCGTTTCCGGAGGCGAGTCTGGGCGAGGCCTTTGCGGGGCGCGCCCCCGAGGGTGAAATGTGCCTGCAGGCATTTTTTTCTTGACCAAAAATGTAACTACAATTACAATTTATTTTAGCTTGGGATACGCCAGGCCCTGTTTCAGGCTCCGTCACTTAATAGAGGGGCAAGCAGTATATTAAACTGTGATTACAATTTTTGAATTTGTGAAGCACCATGCCCGGCTTGCCTCTTGCGCCCCCGGCCGGCTGTGCATCCGGGGCCGGTTTCCCGGCCGCGGCCAAGGTTCTTGTATGGAAATCCTTCCCCTATTGGATGCGGCCAGGCTGGCCCACTTCCTGGAGCACCGCGTGGAACCCGAACCCGATGACCTTCTTCTGCGGGTGGACCAAGGCATCTTCCTGCTCCAGAGCCCCGTATACACCGCAGAAGCCGCGCCCGGCTTTGCCGGTCCTGTTCTTGCGGAGTTCTGGGAATGCCGGGCCGTCTTCGCCCGCCTCATGGCCGGGTCCGAGAGCTTTTTCGCTCCGCTATCGGTCCCGGGAGAGCGGAAGTTCATGCATGATGCCGACTCCGCTGTTCTCGCCGCCCTCCGGGCCGGCGAGATCTGTGAGAGGCAAAACCGCTGGGATGACACGGCCCTGGAGAGGGACATGTTTGAAGAGACCTAAAGCTTTGCCCGGCGGCTCCTGCCGGGTTTGATCCGCTCTCTCGCCCGCCATACCCGGGCCCGGACGTACAACTCCGGCCCGGAAGCATGGGCAACGGCTTCAACAAAGACATAGGGGAGGAAAAAGATGCTGTCCGGCCAGAGAAAGAATTCCAACACGGGGCTTTGCGGCATGAAGGACCTGGTGCGCTACACGGGCAGGGACAAGAGGACGGTCCTCAAGTGGATCCGGGAGCACGGATTTCCGGCCCGGCGTCTGGACGGGCGCTGGGAGTCCGATACCGTGCTGATAGACGAGTGGCGGAGGAAGCGCATCCTCTCCCGCCTGGGGGAAGCACCTCCCGAGAAAGAGGCGCTCCGGAGCTAAGCGACGGTTGCCATTTGAGTCAAAAAGTGGTTTTCTGGGATTGGAGGAGTGCGATTTTTTTCCACCGAAACGCACGCTCCTCCCTTCCCGATCCCATCCGTAGCTCGATACGATTCTACCTTTTCGCCGGCGCTCGGCAGCCGCTTCCTTTCGGCCGCTTCTGGTCCGGTTGTTGCATCATTTTTCGCCGTTGCGCAGGTTCCGGGAATCGCCTCCCGTCGGTGCGCCAGCGGGAGAGACCATAGCGCATGCATGGCATAAGGCGTTTTCCTATGGTTTTCCGGTACGGCGGGCTGCAAAGGAAAAGGGCCGCATCAACCGGCAAGAGGCCTTCTTCGGAGCGATGGGCGCACCCGCCAATTCTTCATGTTTCATCTCGTGACAGGCTTTTTGCTGCCCCTTAACCGGGCTTTTCAAAAAAGGCATCCTTCCATGAGACAGAAGTCGAGCCTGGGAAAAGCACAGTTCGTGGGATATGTGATCGTCCTCCTCATCTTTGCCACGGCCGTGGGGGCCTTCCTGCTGGTGGACGGAAGGCGCCGGCTTGCCGAGGAGCAGCGGGCTTCGGACAGGCGCTTCATCACCTTCGAAGAAGAAAACATCAAGAACAAGGTCCGTTCCGCAATCAACTGCATCATCTTTCTCCAGGGCCAGACCACGGCCTTCATGCAAAAGGAGCTGAAGGCGCGCGTGGACGAGGCCTGCGCCATCGCCTGGCACCTGTATCAGCAGAACAAGGAGCGGATGTCCCGGAAGGAACTGGAGTCCATGGTGCGGGAGGCATTGCGTCCCATCCGCTATAACGACGGCCGTGGGTACTTCTTCGCCACCGGCTTGGACGGTGTGGAGATGCTCAACGCGGACAGGCCTCAGATGGAGGGACGGGACCTCTCGGACCTTTTGGACAGCGAAGGCCAGTACGTAATAAGGGACATGATCGCCATCGCCAAGGAGAAGGAGGCGGGCTTTTATTACTATACCTGGACAAAACCCGGTCTGGAAGGGAACGCACATCCCAAGCTGGCCTATGTGCGGTTGTTCGAGCCGCTCGGTTGGATCATCGGAACGGGCGAGTATGTGGACGACGCGGAGCGGGATATCCAGGAGCAGGCCATCCGCCTTATCGGCGGCATGTCGGAGAACAAGGACGTCTACAACTTCATTATATCGGAGCAAGGCGTCCTGCTTCTCCACCCCGATCCTCGCTATTTCGGCAGCAACCAGTGGGATTATCGCGATTCCCGGGGCACTCCCGTCATCCAGGGGCTTATCGCCCAGGCGCAGAAGCCCGGTGGCGGCTTCCTATGGTATTTGTGGAAAAAGGTCGGCCAGGATACGGAAACAGGCAAGCTTTCCTATGCCGTGTATTACGCTCCCTGGAAATGGGTGGTGGGCACGGGCGTATTCATGGATCAGATGGAGGCGGCCCGCAGGGAGCTGGCCGACCGGTTCGAGAGCAAGGTGCGCAGCGACTTCATCTCCCTTGCCCTGTTCCTTTTACTGGCGGTGGCTGCGGCGCTTCTGTTCGCCGGGATCTACTCCCGCCGTGCCCAAAGGGAGGTGAACTCTCTTCTGGGCTTCTTCAGGAAGAGCGAGGGCTCCTTTCCTTCCATTGACGGCTCCGCTTTTTCCTTTCTCGAGTTCTCGGAGATCGCAGGGGCTGCAAACCGGATGAACGCGGAAAGGCACAAAGCAGTATCCGCCCTTTCCGAAAAAGAGCGGATGATGAACCTTCTTTTTTCCAATCTTCCGGGCATGGCCTATCGCTGCGGCCCGCCGCCCTACTGGACCCTGGAGTTCGCCTCCGAAGGCTGCCGCGAGCTTTTGGGGCTTGCGCCGGAAGAGCTTACCGGAAAAAACCCCCAATCCTTCAGCCGCTTCGTCCACCCCGACGACTGCCCTCGCATCACGGGGGAGGTGGATGCGGCGATTGCCCAGGGCAAGGCCTTCCTGTTGGAGTACCGCATCCGGGACGCCCAGGGCCGCGAGAGGTGGGTCTGGGAAGCGGGGCATGATGTCCGGGGGCCGGACGGCAAGTTGGAGGCCCTGGAAGGCTTCATCACCGACATCACCGACGCCATGAAGATGAGGCTGGCCCTGCACGACTCGGAGCAGCGGTTTCGGGACCTGGCCGATCTGCTTCCGGGGGGCATCTTCGAAATGGACCTTTCCGGGCGTCTTTCCTATGTGAACAAGGGCGCCCTGGAAATGTTCGGCTACTCCGAAGCCGATTTCGGGCAGGGGCTTTTCGCCCTTTCCATCATGGCGAACGGGGACCGGGAACGCGCCGCCCGCCGCATCGGAGCAGTCCTCACCGGGGCTTCCCTTCCAGCTCCCTCGGAGTATCTCTGCCGGAAGAAGGACGGAACGGAGTTCTCCGCCATCATCCATACCAGCGTCATCGTGCGGGACGGCAAGATTTCGGGCCTGCGGGGGGTGGCTCTGGATGTAACCCTGCTCAAGGAGGCCCAGAAGGCCAGGGAAATCTCTGACACCCGCTTCCGGGCCGTTTTCGACTCCGCCCGGGACGGGATCTTCTTGAAGGATACCCTGGGCCGGTTCCAGTTGATCAACCCCGCCCTGCAGGAGATGATGGCGAGACCGGAGTCGGATTTTAAGGAAAAAAGCCCGGAGGAGGTGTTCGGAGGAGATACCGCCGCGAGGATCAAGGACGAGGACCGTAACGTTCTCGGGGGTCAGGACGTGGCGGTGGAGCACGATCTCACCATCATGGGAGAAAAGAAGACCTTCCATGTGCTCAAGGTTCCCATGCGGGGCCGGGACGGCTCCGTCATCGGCATCCTGGGGATCGCCCGGGATGTGACCCGGCAAAAGAAGCTGGAGTCCGACTTGCGGCAGGCCCAGAAGATGGATGCCCTGGGCCGCCTGGCGGGGGGCATCGCCCACGACTTCAACAACATCCTTGCGGCCATCCTGGGCTACGCGGAGCTATCGTCCCTCGACGAGTCCTCCAGCCCTGTCCTCAAAAGCAGCCTGGATCATATGGTCAGCGCCGCAAAACGGGGCAAGGAGCTGGTCCGGCAGATTCTACTGTTCTCCCGGAGGGAGGATATCCGGAAAGAACCGGTGTCCATAAAGGACGTGGTGCTGGAAACGGGAAACATGCTTCGCGCCACCCTGCCGGCAAGCATCCGCATGGACCTGGATATCCGGAGCAAAAACTCCGTCATGGGCTCTTCGGTCCAGATCCAGCAGGTCCTGGTGAACCTGTGCACCAACGCCGCAAAGGCCATGAGCGAGACCGGCGGCAGGCTCCAGGTGGGGCTTTACGACGAGGTCCTGGACTCCGACGCCGCTGCCCGCCATCCGGGAGCCAGGCCCGGGCCTTACGTCCGGCTGACCGTCACGGACAGCGGCCCCGGGATCGCGCCCGAGATCAAGGAATGCATATTCGAGCCTTTTTTTACAACGGGAAAGCCGGGCCAGGGTTCGGGAATGGGGCTCTCCGTGGTCCACGGAATCGTCTCCTCCCACGGGGGCTTCATCACCGTCTACAGCGAACCGAGCCGGGGCGCCACGTTCAACGTTTTCTTTCCCTCCGCAGGCGAGCCCCGGAAGACGGTAGAAGGCAGGGAAGGGGATACCCCGCAGCTCCAACGCAGATATCAAGGGACGGTGCTGTTCGTGGACGACGAGCCGGCGCTGGTGGGCCTGGGAGAGCGTTTGCTGGTGCGGCTGGGATTCAGGGTGGTCTGCTTCACGGAGAGCCCCAAGGCCCTGGAGGCTTTTTCCACCGCTCCCGATTCGTTCGACCTGCTGATCACGGACCAGACCATGCCCGACATGACGGGCTCAGAGCTGGCCGAGGCCGTTCTGGCCCTGCGGCCGGAAATGCCCATCATCCTGTGCACGGGCTACTCCGAAACCATGAGCGAGGACCGAGCCCTTTCCGCCGGAATATCCGCCTTCGTCATGAAGCCGGCCACCTTGAAGGGCTTTTCCGAAGCTGTGGAGCGGGCGCTGGCAGGCAAGGGCAATGCGGAGCAGGGGGAGGGCGGGAACTAGGGCAGGGCTGCCTCCGAAGCTTTTTCCCTTAGGAGCCGCCAACTTGTGCAACCCGACGTACCGGTAAGCTTTTTAGAAGCGGTTTCAAATTGCGTCCAAGACACCGGGGCGGAGTTGCGGCGTGGGCGCAAAATGCGCACATACCAACGCCACGTCGAGGACCTTTTCCACCTGATAACGCCGGCCTCGGCTTTTACAGCTATCGCGATAGAAATTATTTTTTTGAACCTGCCCCTAGTCCAGGAAGCTCGCAAGCTCCTTGTTTTTCCTTTTCAGGCCTTCCAGGATGCGTTCGTGGTTGCGGATGCGGACGACGGCCCGGATCACCAGGTAGGCGCCTAGAAAGATGAGCGCCGTGCACACGGTCAGCAGCGGAACCAGCAACGGCCAGACCTGATCGAAGCTGTAGAGCTCCGAGGTCGCCACCAGAAAGGAGAGGACGGAGAGCGGCAGCAGAAAGACCGCGATGCCGGTGCGCAGCACGGCCAGAGAGGTGCGCTTCTCCGCCAGCACCAGCTGGGCCTCGTTGATCATGACCGCCGTGACCGGGCATTCCTCGGAGGCGTGCTTCTCCGGTTGGCCCGGACCTTTTACCCGTACCGCCTCTCCCTGGTTTTTTTGCATTTTCCCTGCATCCGTGACGGAGTTCTTCGTTAAAGGAGCCAAAGCCCATCGCCTGGGCATTCCTGCCGGGAACGATGCTCTTCCCGGGGTGAAAGCCTTTTTCCGCCCTTCGGGGCGGCGCCACGCGGCATGTCTGCGGCGTCTGGCCACCTGAGAGCGCTCACGGGTTCAGGCTGTTCTCAAGCTCCGTTTCCTTCCGCGAGACGCCGACTTTTCCGCTTGCCCGGCCTATCCGGCCATTCCGGCCACCGTGGCGAGGATTTTGATCCCCATCAGCCCCAGGGCGGCCGCCAGAACCTTGATGATGAAGCTCCCCGCCAGGCGCCGGGCCAGGTATGCGCCGGCCTGGGCTCCCACCAGCACGCCGACGGCCAGCGGAATCATGAGATGCGCGCCGTGGTGGAAGGCACCGCCCAGAATATGCACCAGGGTGCCGGCGGCGGCCATGATGGAGAGCACGAATAGAGACGTTGCCGTGGCCGCGTGCACAGGGAAGTGCAGCAGGTAAACCAACATGCTCACGTAGAGCCCGCCTCCCCCGATCCCCAGGAAGCTGGACATGAATCCCAAGACCAGGCTGGCCGGCAGGGCCACACCCAGGTTGTAGGAGTAGTCGAACTTCTCCCCGTCGGCTTCGGTGAAATGCCGGTCCACCTGGCCCAAATGGTGGCGGCCCTGGAGATGGGCCTGCACCGGACCGTCGCGCTTGAGGGCCAGAAAGGCCGAGAGGCCCACCAGCAGCACCCCGAAAACGAGATCGAAGAAACGCCGGTTCACCTGACCGGTCCAGACGGCTCCCAGCACTGCCCCGGGAATCGTCGCAGCGGCGAAGATGAGCCCCGAACGGAAGTCTATCCGCCTCATCCGGGCATAGGCCTCGGTCCCGGAAAGGGCGTTCACCAGGACCACGGCCAGCGAGATGCTGGTGAGCCGCTCCGGAGGCTCCTGGGGGAAGAGCAGGAGAAGGACGGGCATGAGGACAAAGCCCCCCCCGGCGCCGATGACGGTCCCGAAGGCCCCGGCCCCCAGGCCCAGGGCGATGAAAAGCAGGTAGGTTTCCGGCGTAAATGCGTGCATGGGCTGCCCGGCTGATGAGAGCGATTACACCCAAGATAACTTGTATTGGAAAGAGTTCAAGCTCTTAGGAGCGGATTCCGGGGAAAATTTTTTCTTGCGGCCGAGGGCGAAAGCCGGATCGCCGCCATTGACGGGCAAATGAAGCCGCAAGTCCGGTGCGGGTGCGCCGCCTTTTTCGGGCTCATCTCAAAATGGTTTTTTTATGGGGCATACTATAGTTTCGAAAGCCATTTCCTTTCCGTGCCAAAGCGATTTTTGCCGTTACTATGGTCAGGAAGCATCGAATGCTATCCCTTGGGTCTGGCTCAAGAAGTTTTGCCTCAAAGGAGGGAAGGGGTGCGGGGAAGGAAAGGGGGCCTCCGGGCGGGGGGGCTGCCCCCAAGGGCGGGAAAGGACTTTCACCCCGGGGAAAACATCATTCTTGATACTATTGCCCGAGCGAAGGGCGTTGGCCCCTGTACGAAAAAGCTCCGTCACGGATTCAGGATTTGGAGATGGCTTCTCCTGTGCGCCGGCTCGCGGCGGAAAAGTCCCGCATCGCATCCTACTCGGCCGGCTCCAGGAACTTCTTTACGGATTCGGCCAGCGCGTTTGCCACGGCCGTCCGGTCCGCAACCCGGGACTTGGAGAACAAGGAAAGCGGCAGGTCCACCAGGACGGCCGGCATGTCCGCTCCGGCAAGCACCGGAAGGGGAAGCTCCCGCACCTCGCAGGACAGGGCGCCCCGGACGTCGGCCAGAGCCCTGCAGGCGGCCTCGGCGAAGCGCCGGCTCCTCTCCCGGTGCGGAACCTGGAGCTGCTCCCAGGGGGACTGCCCGGAGTCGGGGCCCGGCGGGGCGTCCAGATACAGGATGATGCGATCCGACTCCGCCGCCCAGCCCACGCCCGCGTGGATGCAGAGGAAAAGGACTGCCCTGGCATGGTTGGCGGCGCCGGCCCTGTCGGAAAGGGAGGGCCCGAAGTCGCTGTCGCGGGTCTTTTGCACGCAAAGGCCGGGGGAAAGGAGCCCGGCGAGCGTCCGGGAGAAGGTGAGAACCGCGTCCTTCTCCACTATGCCGCCGGTCATCAGGGCTCCCTGGTCCTGGCCTCCGTGGCCCGGGTCCAGCATCACGCAGCCGGCCACCGTCTGCTGCTGCTCTTCCGTTTGTTCCTGGAGGGCGGATGGAGGATCTCCGCTTTCCTGGGACCAGGCGGGGAAAAGCGCAGCGGAAAGAAGCAGAGTGGCCCAGGCCGTAAGGATGATGCGGAGGGTGTCTTTCATGTGTTGTCCCGTTGTTCGGTCACTCACAGGCCCGGCCGAATGCCCTTGACACCCGGTGGGCCGGATATTATGAAAAACGGTTTATAGCACGTTTGCCGGGGGAGTTCCAGGCGGGAACGCCCCGGAAACGTTGGCGCCTCGGCCTTCGACCGAGGGCGGGGCCGGCGCGTTCCGGCGCAGCATCTGCGAGAGTGGCGGAATTGGTAGACGCGCTGGACTTAGGATCCAGTTCCGTAAGGAATGGGAGTTCAAGTCTCCCCTCTCGCACCAAAACTATTCATTAAACCGGAGACGGGCCCAGGCCCGAGCGCCGGAGAAAAGTACCCCAGACCGGGCCACGGAAGGTTTGCCGCCCCGGAATTCGTATGCGCCGCTTGGCAGAAAAGCGCGCGAAGAAAGGACCGACATGCAGGTTACCATAGAAGAAAAAAGCCCGGTGAAAAAGCTCCTCCACATCACCGTGCCGGCCGAAGACGTGGCCGCGCAGGTGGACAAGGCTTATGCGGACCTGAAGAAAAACGCCAAGGTGAAGGGCTTCCGGCCCGGAAAGGCCCCCCGCAGCGTCCTGGAAAGGCTGTACAAGGAGGAGGTCGAGTCGGACGTGACCCAGAAGATCATCTCCGATTCCTTTGCCGCGGCCTTGGTGGAGAACAAGCTGCGCATCGTGGGGCCCCCCCGCATTGACACTCCGGTCTTTTCCAAGGGCGAAGCCTACGCATTCAGTGCCGAGGTGGAGGTGGTGCCCGAGATCGCCGACCTCTCCCTTTCCGGCATTGCCGTGACCAAGAACAAGTATGCCGCCTCCGAGGCGGAGGTCGAGCGGCAGATAGAGCTCCTGCGCCGCAACATGGGCCATTACGAGCCCATCGCCGAGGAGCGGCCGGCGCAGACGGGCGACTTCGTGCTTCTGGATTACGAAGGCGCGGGCGACTGGGCCAAAACCAAGGAGCTGGCCCGCAACGAGAACTTCATCCTGGAGCTGGGAGCCGGCAAGGTGGTCCCCGGGTTCGAGGACCAGATCGTGGGAATGAAAAAGGGAGAGGAAAAGACCATCACGGTGAACTTTCCCGAAGATTACGCCAGCGCCGCGCTGGCCGGAAAGGAAGTCCAGATGCGGGTGGCCTTGAAGGACATCCGCAAGCGCGTGCTCCCGCCCGTGGACGACGCGCTGGCCAAGGACCTGGGCGATTACAAGACCTTGGAGGACCTGAAAAAGGCCATCCGCGAAAACCTGCAGGCCGGCTACGACAAGAGGGCCGACCAGGAAGTGGACGAGCAGGTTTACCAAGAGCTCCTCTCCCGTTCGCCCTTCGAAGTGCCCGACACCTTGGTGGAGCACGAGATCAAGTCCATGGTGGACGACTTCGAGCGGACCCTCTCCTACCGCAACATGAGCCTGGAAGACGTGGGCGCGGACCGGGACAAACTGGCCGTCACCTATCGCCAGGCCGCCATTGACCAGGTGCGCCGCTACCTCGTCCTGGACAAGATCGTCGAGCAGGAAAAGATCCAGCTGGCCGACGAACGCCTGGACGAGGCCTTCGCCGACATGTCCAAGAGCCTGCGCCAGCCGGCCGAAGCCATCCGCAGCTACTACCAGAAGGACCCGGAGCAGCTGGAGATGCTCAAGCACACCCTTTTGCAGAAAGAGGCGCTGGCCTTCGTGAAGGCACAAAGCCAGATCACCGAGGTGACCCCGCCCCCCGAGCCCGCACCGGAGCAGGCCGCGGAGTAGGGCATATCCCGCAGGAGACCGCCAGAGCCGGCC
>JBFMHL010000073.1:0-2362 GCA_040753055.1 Thermodesulfobacteriota bacterium
CGGGTGTTGTAGCCCTGGGCCACGAAGTCCTTGTTGGCGAGCACGGTTTCCAGCTCCTGCATATACTCGCCGTAGGAGCCGGTCAGGCCCTTCACGGCCAGGTCGTAGCCGGCCTTCCAGCCGTCCAAAATGGTGTCCAGGGTCCGCTCCTTGGCGGCCGTGGTGGTCACTTTGAAGCCGTATGCCCCGGAGCCGCCGCGAAGTTCCGCGCCGGGCTTTTTCGGCAGCGCCCAGAGCCTGCGGGCGTAGTTGTCCCGGTGGGTCTGCACTACCTTGTTGGCGTTGGCCACGGTGAAGGCCTGGTCGTAGCGCCCGCCGATCTCGTCCACCAGGGCTTTTTCGTCCGGCGAGAGCGCAAGCGCCCGGTCGATGACGGCCACGTGCTCCTTGTAGCGCAGGCGGTTTTTGGGCGCGGTGTCGGGCCGGGCGAGCTGGGCCTGGGCCCAGATCCGGTAGCCGGCAAGCTTCTGCTCGTCGCCCCCGGTGTCCCGCCACAGCATCATGGCCATGTCCAGGAGGTCGGAATCGTTGCTGCGCTTATTTTCGCGGTCATAGGTCCAGGGCATGGCCACGCGGCGCTTGCTCTTTCCTCCTGCAAGCGCTTGCACCCGCTTCTGAAGATTCGCCGCCTCCACCTGGGCGAAGTGCCGGCCGACGTCCCGCTGCTCGAAGATGCGGTTGGCAAAGGTCCGGTCTGCCTCCAAATCCCGGGTCACGGCCGGGCCCATTACGGGCGCGGGGGTGGAGTAGTGCTCGGGGGAGAACTCCACGCCGGCGGCATTTTTAACCGCGGGCTCTGTTTCCCGGATGGCCGCCTCCCGCTCCCTGTAGCGGTTGGCGATGGTGCCGCTCTCCATGTCCCGCACCACTCCCCGGGCGGTCCGGTGGAACAGGTTCACCAGGCCGTCGATGAAGTCGGCGATCTTCTGGAGCACGGCCCGGACTCCTCCCTGCTCCCGGTCCCAGACCCGGGTCTTCAGCATCTCTTCCACGTAGCGGGCCTGGTCCTCTTCGCCGCCGGGTTCAACTTCGCCCTCGACCGAGGCGCTTTGGAAGGGCAGGGTCCCTTTCTGGATGTGCCGGACAATGGCTTTCTGCAGGGCTTCCTGGTCCGCCCGGGTCACGATGCCGGCATCCACAAACTCGTGGTACTGCTCATGCCGGACGGTCCACTGATCCGCCAGCAGGGAAAGGGTGATGCGGCCCCGGCGAAAAGAGCCGGCGATCCCTTCGCCGGGCCGGGGCGCCCGGCCCCGGGAAACCGCAAAGCTCATGGCGTCCGGCGTGATTTCCTCCACCAGCTCCACGGTCACTTCCTCCCCAGTGGGGGCGTGGCGGAAATGCAAATGCCCCTCGGGCGTCAGGCTGGCTTCCCAGCCCTGGGACGCCGGGTAGGCCTCCCGCACCATGGCGGCCGTGACGCCGGCCTCGGCCGGCTTCCTCGCCTCCCGCGCGGCCCGGGTGGAATACTGTTCTTCCCCAGCCGGCGCGGCTGGCTGCTCCGGCTGCGCGGCAGGGCTCTTCCCGGCCTTGCCCTGCTTGGCGTCTTGTTCCGCCTTCCGGGCCGCTTCGCCTTCCGCGGCAAGCTCCTGTTCCAGCCGTGCGGCCTCGGCCACCTTCCCGGCCATCTCGTTTGCAAACTCGAAGGGCGCGCCGATCTTTTTCCTGGTCCGTTCCAGCTTCTTCTGCGCCTCGGAAAGCTCATGCCGCGCCCGGGAAAGCTCCGCGGAAAGGGAGTTGACGGCGTTCACGATCCGCGCGGCAAAGCCCTGGGGGTCCACCTCGCCGGCTTTCATGCCCTTGGCATCCGGCTGGCCTACGTCGAAGCCGGATGCATGCCCGTCCCTGGAAAGCCTCATGCCGGAGATGAACCAGGCAACGCCTTCTCTCTGGCTCCGGGCGAAAGTCGCGGAAACGTCGAAGCCGTTGATTTTCCCGAGCGCCACGGAGGGGCGGGAATCCTCTTTGAAGTCATGGCGCCCCCCCTCGGCCATGGCGCGGTCCATCATAGCCCGGCCGAAATCCCGGCGCTTGTCGAACTTCTTGCCGTCCACCTCCCCCTGGAACTTTTCGCCGACGATGTAGCCTGGGTTGTGCTCATCCAGGTAAGCAAGGTCTGCGATGCGCTTTTCCAGGCGTTCGATGTCCCACCCAAGCGAGTTTTTTTCCGAAGCAAGCTTGGCCTGCTCCTGGTGGTGGGCCCCTTCCAGCATGTGCAGGCGCTCCACGTCCGCCCGGAGCCGGGCCAGCTCGATGACGCGCTCGTCGCCGGACGCCAGGGCGGAAGCCATCTCGTACTGCGAGGACTCCGAAACGTCGTCCAGGCTGCGCACGCTCGCGTCGCCCAGGAAGGCCTGCTCGA
>JBFMHL010000074.1:0-2644 GCA_040753055.1 Thermodesulfobacteriota bacterium
CCCCCCGCAAATCTTTTCTTCTTTTCCTTCTCTTTACAATTCGTCCGGTCCGGCGATACGTCCCAGGACGGCCGAGGCGGCGGCCACGGCCGGGTTGGTCAGGTAGACTTCCGATTCCACGTGGCCCATGCGTCCCACGAAGTTGCGGTTGGTGGTGGCCACGGCGCGTTCTCCTTTGGCCAGGATGCCCATGTGTCCGCCCAGGCAGGGGCCGCAGGTGGGCGGGGAGATGACGGCATTGGCGTTTAGGAAGATTTCGAACAGGCCTTCCTCCAGGCAGGAACGGTAAACGGCGGGCGTGGCCGGGATGACGATGAGGCGCACGTTTCTGTCCGCGCGGCGGCCGGAAAGAACCTTGGCGGCGGTTCGCATGTCCTCCAGGCGGCCGTTGGTGCAGGAGCCGATGATGACCTGGTGGATGGGCACGTTGCCGGCCTGGGACACGGGCCGGGTGTTTTCCGGCAGGTGGGGGAAGGCCACCTGGGGTTCGATGGCGGAGGCGTCGTAGATGATGGTTTTTACGTAGACCGCGTCGGAGTCGGACTCGTAGAAGGAGTGGGCGCGTTGGGCCCGCTGGCTCACGTACTCCTCGGTGATCTCGTCGGGAGCGATGAGCCCGGCCTTTGCGCCGGCCTCGATGGCCATGTTGGCCATGGTGAGGCGCTGGGCCATGGGCAGCTTTTCGATGAGCGGCCCGGTGAACTCCATAGCGCAGTAGAGCGCGCCGTCCACGCCGATGTCGCCGATGGTGTAGAGGATGAGGTCCTTGCCTTCCACCCAGGGCGCAAGCGTGCCGTTATAGACGAACTTGATGGACTCGGGGACCTTGAGCCAGACTTCGCCGGTGGCCATTGCGGCAGCGAGGTCCGTGGACCCCACGCCGGTGGCGAAGGCACCCAGGCCGCCGTAAGTGCAGGTATGGGAGTCGGCGCCGATGACCAGGTCGCCGGGTACCACCAGGCCCTTTTCCGGGAGCAGGGCGTGCTCCACGCCGGACTCGCCGCCTTCGAACCAGTAAGTGAGTCCCTGTTCGCGGGCGAAGTCGCGCACGGTCTTAACTTGCATGGCCGAGGCGATGTCCTTGGTGGGCGTGAAATGGTCGGGTACGAGGATGACGCGGTCCGGGTCGAACACGCATTGGGCGCCGCTTTTGCGGAACTCCTTGATGGCGATGGGGGCGGTGATGTCGTTTCCCAACGCGATGTCCACCCGGGCGTTCACCAGCTCTCCGGGCTGGACGGAGTCGCGATCCGCGTGGGCGGCTATGATTTTTTCGGCAATGGTCATGGACATGGCGAAACTCCTGCGTTTAACGTCAACAAAGCAAGGCTGCGGCCATCAGACGCTGGCAATGGAGGAGGCGCCAGCGGAAAAGATGAGGTATGCCACATAAGCGAGGTAAAAGAAAAGGAAAGAAAACCCTTCCAGGCGGGAAATGCGGAAGCCGGTGAAAAAAAAGGGAAGGCAGAATACCGCGGCAGCCACCATGACGGGGATGTCCAGGAGCAGGGCGGCGGGGGAGACGGCGACGCCACGGGGCGAGGCGGCTGCGGATGCGCCCAGGACTGCCAGGATGTTGAAGATGTTGGAGCCCACGACATTGCCCACGGCGATGTCCCGCTCCCGGCGCAGGGCGGCCACGACGGAGGTGGCTGCCTCGGGCAGCGAGGTGCCGGCGGCCACGATGGTGAGCCCGATGAGGAGCTCGGAGAGCCCCAGGTGGCGGGCGAGGGCCGTGGCGCCGTCCACGAGGAGGCGGGCGCCGTATACCAGGAGGAGGAGGCCCGCCAGGACGAGGGCGATGGACCAAGCGATGCTGCGCAGGCCCTTGTCGGTTTTTGTGGCCGGATCGGCGCTGGAACCGTTTCCGTTCCGCAATCCTTTTCGGATGAGGAAAACAGTGTAGCCAACAGCAAGGAGAAATAGGACGAGGCCCTGGAACCTTCCCACCCGGCCGCCGGCGGCAAAGGCCCAGAGAAGGAGCGAGGCCGCGATCATGACGGGCACGTCCAGGCGCACGAGCTGCTTGGAGACGGACAAGGGGACGATCAAGGAGGACAGCCCCAGGATGAAGAGGACGTTGAAGATGTTGGAGCCCACCACGTTGCCCAGGGCGATGTCGGCGGAGCCGGAAAGCGAGGCCTTCACGGATACGGCGAACTCGGGCATGGAGGTGCCGTAGGCCACCACGGTGAGGCCGATGACCAGCGGCGAGAGGCCGGCGATGCGGGCGAGCCTGGAAGCCCCCCGGACGAGGAGCTCGGCGCCTGCTATGAGGAGCGCGAAGCCGGCCAGGATGGAGAGAAGGTAGGTCATCAAAAGTTTGCAGGGCTCTTTGGTTTCAGCCTCTCCTGAAGCGGTTCCGGGAGAGGGGGGGCTTACGGAGGGAGCTTACACAATGCCACCTTTCCCCTCTATCAAAGGGGGAAACCACGCAAGCCCTGTTGCTCCTTTTCCAAAACCGTTGCCGCCTTCCCGGTTCCCCGACACAAGACAGAGTCTACGAGGAGTTTTTTTCCGCCGGACCGCCTCCCGCATGCAGCCGCGAAGGCCCCCTATTGTGGCTTTCTTTGGGAGGGGGTTTGGGGGGAACAATTATTTAGCCACCAAAAAAAAGGGTAACCCAAGAGTGGTTTGGTGAGGT
>JBFMHL010000075.1:0-21884 GCA_040753055.1 Thermodesulfobacteriota bacterium
CCTCCTCCAAAGCCATAATGTGGGCATCCCCCTCCCTGCCCTATGGCGGAATAGCCGCATCCGGAGGAATTTTCGGACCTCGCCGCACCCAAGGTGCGGTTTTCTTTTGGGAAGGGTGCGGGAAACACATTTCTTTTATACTGAAAAGAAAAGGGTTTCCCGCAAAAGCCTCTGTCTTTTATCGTTTGTCTTTCATTGTTCGTCTTTTTCCGCCTTTTGGCCTAGCCCTCCATCGCCCTTTCAAAGGTCTTGATGGCGCACATGTCGCCGCACATGGTGCAGACGTCGCGGTGGGCGTCTTCGGTTCCCAGTCTTCGGGCCTTGGCGGTTTCCGGGTCCAGGGCCAGCTTGAACATCTCGGTCCAGTTGAACTTGCGGCGGGCCTGCGACATGGCGAGGTCCCAGTCCCATGCGCCGGGCACGCCCTTTTCCAGGTCGCCGATGTGGGCGGCGATGCGGGAGGCGATGACGCCCTGGCGCACGTCGTCGGCCGACGGCAGGTGCAGGTGCTCGGCGGGGGTGACGTAGCACAGGAAGTCCACGCCTGCGGCTGCGGCGATGGCCCCGCCGATGGCGCCCACGATGTGGTCGTAGCCGGGCGCCACGTCTGTGGGAAGCGGGCCCAGAACGTAGTAGGGCGCGCCGTCGCAGAGGCGTTTCTGCATGAGCACGTCGGCGGCGATGCGGGAAAGGGGCACGTGGCCGGGGCCTTCGATCATGGCCTGGACGCCGGCCATGCGGCTGCGCTTGGCCAACTCGCCCAGGATGGAGAGCTCGGTGATCTGGGCCTGGTCGTGGGCGTCGGCGATGGCGCCGGGGCGCAGGCCGTCGCCCAGGGAAAGCGTGACGTCGTGGGCGCGGCAGATGTCTAAAAGCTCGTCGAAGCGTTCGAGGAGCGGGTTTTCCCGGTCGTGCTTCTTCATCCACTCGGCCATGAGGCTGCCGCCGCGGGACACCACGCCCATGATGCGCTGGCAGCGGGAGAGGACCGAGACCGAGTGCCGGGTGATGCCGCAGTGGACGGTGATGAAGTCCACGCCCATCTCGGCCTGGGTCCGGATCTCGTCGAAGAGGTCGTCGGCCGACCAGGCCACGGTGTCCCCTCCTCCGCACAGCACCTGGCTCACCACCCGGTAGACGGGCACGGTGCCCACGGGCACGGGGGAGCGCTTCAGCACCTCCTCCAGGGTCTTCTTGAGATCGCCGCCGGTGGAGAGGTCCATGACGGCGTCCGCTCCCGCGGAGATCGCCGCCTCGATCTTTTCCATCTCCTCGCCCAGGTTGGAGTGGCTTTTCGAGGTGCCGATGTTGGCGTTCACCTTGGTCTTGAAGCCCTGGCCGATGACCCGGGCGGGGAAGTCGCGGTGAACGTTGATAGGCAGCACGGCCACGCCCCGGGAAAGCTTTTCCCGGACGGATTCCGGGAGAACCCCTTCATGGGCGGCCGCCTGCTCCATGGCCCGGGTGATCTTGCCCTCGCGGGCCTGTAAAAGTTGCGTCATGACGGGCTCCTCTTCATTCTGAATATTTCATGCGAGCAATATCTTCCGATGAGCCCGAAGAAAGCCCCGGATGCAGGGCGCGCGCCTTTGGTAAAGGAGGCGTACTCGGGGGTACGCCGCAACGAAAAAAAGGAACGCGACGCAAGCCGCGGGCTCATCAATAAAAAACCGCTTCCCGAACCAAAGGGAAGCGGCGCACGGAAGCTTTCCGGCGCTCATTTCCCTTCGCAGGAATTACCCTGATCAGGTTCCAAGGGTTGTCCGAGTTCCGGACTCTCAGTTTGAAACCAAACACCCCCAACGAGCTTTGTAAGACTATGAGCCATGCGTCCTATTGTCAAGGATCATGAGCCGGGTGGATGCGAAGGCCGGACGCCGTGGCTCCTGTGAAGCCCGCCATAGGGAAAACTGTTGACTGCCCTTTCCGCCTGCCATACTTTTCCAAGGTATCGGAGAGAGCCGTTTCCTGGGATGCCCAAATCCCCGGAGCATCGGAAAATATTTGCATAAGGAAGGAAAAGCCTTTCATGTCATTTGTCATCGCCCTGGCGGGAAAGGGCGGCGTGGGAAAGACCACGGTCGCCGGAATGCTGGTAAAATACATGAAGCACAAAGGGATGACCCCCATCCTGGCCGTGGACGCCGATCCCAACGCCAACCTGAACGAGGTGCTGGGGCTCCCCGTGGACGACACCCTGGGCCAGGCCCGCGAGGACATGAAGAAGGGCGTGGTCCCTCAGGGAATGACCAAGGACACCTTCATCGAGATGCGCATGGAGCAGGCGGTGGCCGAGGCCGACGGCTACGACCTCATCGTCATGGGCCAGCCCGAGGGCTCGGGATGCTACTGCGCGGCCAACTCGCTTCTGGCGCGCTTCCTGGAAAAGCTCTCCGACAACTACGCCTACATCATCATGGACAACGAGGCGGGCATGGAGCACATCAGCCGCCTGACCACCAAGAACGTGGATGTGCTCCTCATCGTGGCCGACACCTCCCGCCGCGCCATCCAGGCTGCCGGAAGGATTGACAAGCTGGCCCGGGAGCTTGCCATCGGCGTGAAAAAAAGCTACCTCATTCTGAACATGGCCAAGGGGGATCTCACCGACCAGATGCGCGAAACCGTTGCGTCCGAGGGCCTGAACCTTGCCGGCGTGATCCCCGACGATGCGGCCGTCACCGACTACGACATGGCGGGCAAGCCCACGGTGAAGCTGCCGGACGAGAGCCCCTCCATGGCCGCGGCATTCAAGATCTTCGACGCCGTGTTCTCGGGAAACGGGGGAAAACCATAGAATCTGCTGCGGGTCCCTGAACATCGGGAGTCTCGCGAACTCATAACAGCTTGTTTCCATAGTCGGTGGCCGTGTGGTAAAACCGGGTTGCTCGGACCTTTTCATCTACTACATCGAAGGACGCCTGGACCCCTCCTGGGAAAAGGGGCTTCCGGCAACCCTGTTGGGAAACTGGCCGGAGGAGGACACGAGCTTCCTCTTTTTCAAGCAGCCCGAGGACCAGGCGGTGCACGGGCTTGTGGCCGCCCACCCGGAGCTCCGGCTCGCCGACGTCTTCACCATGAGCTACGAGGAGTGGCAGGGCGGCAGGCTCGCCCCATTCTCCGAGGCCGGGCTTTTTTTCACGCCCCCCTGGTTTGAAGGCGAAACGCCCGCCGGCCTTGAACGGGTGCTCCTGGACCCGGGCGTGGTTTTCGGAAACGGCCTGCATCCCACCACGAGGGACTGCCTGGCGGCCCTGGGGTCGCTCCTTTCGCCGGGGCAGAGCGTCCTGGACCTGGGGTGCGGCACCGGAGTGCTGTCCGTGGCGGCCCACGCGCTGGGCGCTGGACGGGTGCTGGCCGCAGACCTGAACCCCCTGGCGGTGCAGACCACCCGTGGGAACGTCTTGCTAAACCATGCCTCGGACGTGGTGACGGTTCTGCACCGGGGAGCGGAGGAGCTTACCGGCGAGCCCGCGGACCTGGTTTTGGCCAACATCCATTTTGCAGTGATGAAAAACCTGGCGGACGACCCGGCCTTTGCCCGGCATTCCCGTCTGGTGCTATCCGGACTTCTGCGGTCCGAGGCGCCGGAGATCCGCTCCCGGATGCAGGCCCGGGGAGCCGAGGTTTTGCAGATCATGACGCCCGACAACACCTGGTTCACCCTGCTCCTGGCGGGCGCGCCATAGCGGCAGCACCAATCGCCATCCCCTTCTCCTTGCCCAGGAGGACCGATGCGCATCACCTGTTACGGCTCCCGAGGCTCCATAGCAGTCTCCGGCCCGGAGTACCTCCGGTACGGCGGCGACACCACGTGCCTGGAAATCCGCACCAAGGAAGACGACGTCATCATAGTGGACGCTGGCACAGGGCTCAGGCGCCTGGGGAACATGATGAAAAAGGAAGGGAAGTCTTCCTTCGACTTCCTGTTCACCCACGCCCATTGGGACCACCTCATGGGCTTTCCCTTTTTCAAGCCTTTGTTCGACCCCAACGCCCGCGTGCGCATGGAGGGCTGCCCTTTTGCCCGCAAGTATGTGGAAAAGCTCATTGCCCGCGTCATGGCGCCGCCCAACTTCCCCATTCTGCCTTCGGCCATCCAGGCCAGGATCGAGTACCAGGACTCCTGCCCCACCCTTTTTTCCATCGGCCCCGTCCAGGTCATGCCCGTGCCGCTGTCCCACCCCAACCGCGGTGCCGGCTACAAGTTCGTGGAGGACGGCAAGACCTTCGTCTTCCTGACGGACAACGAGCTGGATTTCCTCCACCCAGGCGGCCTCCCCTTCGAGGACTACGCGGAATTCTGCCGCGGTGCGGATCTTCTCATCCACGACGCGGAGTTCACCCCCAAGGAGTACCAGGAGGTGACGCGCGGTTGGGGCCACTCCCAGTTCACCCGGGCCGTGGAACTGGGCCTTGCCGCGGGCGTGAAGAAGCTGGGCATGTTCCATTTAAACCAGGACCACTCCGACGACCAGATTGACGCCATGGAGGCCGAAGCCAAAAGCATCATCGCCGGCCGCGGCTCGGACATGGAGTGCGTGTCCGTGGCCTGCGGCATGGTCTTCGAGCTCTGATGATTTTGGCCCGTCCTTCCGGAGAAGAAATGGCAATCCAAAAACTGAAAGAACATCCTTTCGAAAAGATTCTTTCCGTCTCGATGGAAGAGCTGGAAATTGTCCTGAGGGGTATCGGCAAAACGCCTTGAGCAGAATTCCTTCTCAACCCGAGGAGGCTTCGAGGCAGTGACTTTCTCATGCGCTGGTCGCAAGGCGTCTGGAGCGAAGAACGTCTCACCCAAGCAGTTGATTCCACAGAGAAGTACTTTGCCCTTCCCTATGGCCCCAGTGGTACGGCCCCGGACAATGATGTGCGTGAATTTGAGTTGTATTTCGAACGTCTGGAAAAAGCCGGTTTGGGCAAAATCAAACGTCCCGATCTTCTTATCTATCGTGTTCAGGACAAGACTAAAGTCAATGCCGCAATCCAGAAACTAAATGGGCTGGGCGAATTGCCTTTCACTCCCGAAGAGCACCCAAACATGAAAGATCTCCTGGAGCACGCAATACTTGCCGTAGAATGTGAAAATAGTTTGTGGCGCGCCAAACTCATGCCCAATTTTACTACTCCCCTGACCCCCCAAAAGAGGTTAGGCGGAAGGTTAGGACTCAAGAAAACAGCTGTTCTGCCAACTATTATCATCAAAGAAGAGGACAGGAAACCGCTTTTGCAATGGCAGGAAAAGCAAGATATTCCCATTCATATTTGGCACGCTTTCTATGATCTTGCATACGCCATACCACTTAGCAAAGCGGAAAAGCTCATTTCGGAAGGTGATATTGAACCAACTAAACAAGTCTTCCAGGCTCCAGGCGGTGCAACCACCGAAAAAGTGATCTATAAAATCTATTGCCACCACGCCTACCTCTTGGCTGAATCTACAAAAGAGCCTTCGCTTTTAGCAGATTCGATTACCGATAAGAACGGCCATATTCTTCCTTATGTGAGATTTTCCGGAGGGGCTTTCCGCTTAAACAAGGAAGCTCTATCCGTTTTAGATGGAATCAGGTGAGCCAATGTCTGTAGTAAAGGCATCTCCGTTGCCACGTTCTGGTCCTATCAGGGAAGCCCTTCGCGAGAAAGGACAGTTCTGGACTCCTGATTGGGTAGCGGACTTCATGACTGCATATGTTTTGCAAGACAGACCCGACCGGCTGCTGGATCCTGCCTTAGGAGAAGGGGCCTTCTTTCACGCTGCCAAGCGCTATGCAAAAGCTAACCATATAGCTGTTGCATTGCATGGATATGATATAGATAAGAAAGTTTTAGAGAAAGCTGCGCTTACTGGATTGAAAAGAGATGATCTCCAGTTTGTTGAAATGAGAGATTTCGCCTTAAATCCTTCCCTTCAACAATTTCCAGCAATCATTGCCAATCCACCCTATATACGTCATCACCGCCTTTCAATAGAAAAAAAGAAAAAGTTAAAATCTTTTGCTGAAAATGTGACAGGAATGCATATTGACGGACGGGCTGGTCTACACGTTTATTTTTTCCTCAGAGCGCTCAAGGCTCTAGAATCTGGTGGCAGGCTTGCCTATATTGTTTCTGCCGATATATGCGAAGGTGTCTTTGCTCGTGTGTTATGGCAATGGGTTTCTTCCAACTTCAGGTTGGATGCGGTGATAACATTCTCCTCTGATGCTACTCCTTTTCCAAATATAGATACCAATGCCATTGTATTTCTAATAAAAAATGATAAGCCGCAGGCTAAATTCGATTGGATCAGATGTTTAACAAAGGATTCTAAGGAAGTAATTTCACAAATTAATGGATACAAATTAACACAACAAACTGAAATTGAACTACATAGCCGCCCTTTAAAAGAAGCATTGCTAAACGGACTTTCCAGGCCTCCTGATGAAGGGATTGAAAGCCATTATACATTACGTGATTTCGCATTTGTTATGCGAGGGATAGCCACTGGAGATAATGACTTTTTTTTCATGACAGAAGCTCGAGCCAGAATGTTGGGCATCCCTCCCTCGTTGCTTATAAAAGCCATCGGTCGGACAAGAGATATTGATGGTGACTGGTTGGATACTAACGACCTAAAGCGCTTGGAGGCAAATGACAGGCCCACCAGGTTATTGAATATAAACGGCATTCTTCTTCAAGACTTGCCGAGAAGCGTACAAGAATACATAGAAGCGGGCAGAAAAAAAGGGCTTCCTGAAAAAGCTCTCATCAAAACGCGCAAGCCTTGGTATCGCATGGAGACCCGTAAGGCCCCACCTATCCTCTTCGCTTACCTTGGAAGAAGAAATGCACGTTTCATACGAAACAAGGCTCGAGTGGTACCGCTCACATCCTTCTTATGTATCTATGCATTGCGTTCATCATCCGATTTTATTGATCGTCTTTGGGCTGTTCTTTCTCACCCAAAAACAGTAGCCAACCTTATTAAAGTAGGCAAATCTTATGGTGCTGATGCCATCAAAGTCGAGCCCCGGGCTCTGGAACGTTTGCCTTTGCCCGAAGATCTCATAAAAGCACATGGATTGGATACATTTATCGAACCAAAGCAAACCGCATTATTCCAATAACTATTGTTAAATCAAACTATCATTTCTTTTTTCTGTCAGGAGGCCGCCATGGAGTTAATCCTCGTTCCCCTGGAGATCCCCAAGGACGCAAACCTCATCATGGGCCAGTCCCACTTCATCAAGACCGTGGAGGACCTTTACGAGATCATGGCCGGCTCGGTGCCGGGCATGGACTTCGGCATCGCCTTCTGCGAGGCATCCATGGAATGCCTGGTGCGGACCGACGGGAACTCCGACGAGCTCACCGCCGCGGCCGTGCGCAACGCCACCGCCGTGGCCGCAGGACACACCTTCTATATCCTTTTGCGCAAGGCCTACCCCATCAACGTGCTGAACGCCTTGAAGAGCTGCCCCGAGGTCTGCCGCATCTTCTGCGCCACCGCAAACCCCGTCTACGCCGTGGTGGCGAAGAACGAGCAGGGATGCGGCGTCCTGGGCGTCATTGACGGTTTCTCCCCCAAGGGAATCGAAACCGAGGCCGACCAGGCAAAACGCAAAGCCCTGCTCCAGGCCATCGGGTATAAAAGATAAAAAAGGAGAAGAGCTTTTTGCGGGGACCCTTTCTTTCGTGGAGAAAGAAAGGGTCTTCCCAAACCCCCTCCCAAAGAAAGCCAGGCAGGGGGCCTGCGACAGATCGCACCCCAGGCCGCTTTCCCGGAATAGTACCCGAGGGCAAGGAGCCTATAGAGAGGTGCAGGCTGAAAGCCAGAGCTCCCCTTTTGGCAACGGGGAGCAAAGGGAGTAATTACAAGGACCGCCGCCATGGATCCCGACATCAAAAAAGCAGCCGAGGCCGTCCGAAACGCGCGCCTGGTAGTTGCGCTCACGGGAGCGGGCATATCCGTGGAGTCCGGCATCCCGCCGTTCCGGGGCAAGGGCGGCCTGTGGGAGCGCTTCGACCCCATGGAAGTGGCCCACATTGACTCGTTCATCCAGAACCCGGCACGGGTGTGGAACCTGCTGGTGCGGGAGATGAAGGAGATCATGGACAAGGCCCGCCCCAACGCGGGCCACCTGGGCCTCTCCCGCCTGGAGCGGATGGGCAGGCTCTCCACCGTGATCACCCAGAACGTGGACGGCCTGCACCAGGCTGCGGGAAACACCGACGTCATCGAGTTCCACGGCAACTTCGCCTGGCAGCGCTGCATGGACTGCGGCAAGAAGATCGCCACCCCCGACGTGAGCCTCGAAAAAATCCCGCCAGAGTGCTCCTGCGGCGGAATCCTGCGGCCCGACTGCGTTTTCTTCGGGGAAGCCATCCCGGAGGACGCGCTCTACCGGAGCTTCGACCTGGCCCAGGCCTGCGACGTGATGCTGGTGGTGGGCACCTCCGCGGTGGTCCAGCCCGCAGCCAGCCTCCCGGCCCTGGCCCGGCGCTCCCGCGCCCTGGTCATCGAGATCAACCTGGAGCCCACGGCTCTCACCCGCCACATCGCCCATGTCTCGTTGTTCGGGTCCGCAGGCGAGATCCTGTCCCGGCTGGCCGATTCGCTGTGAATTCCTCATTTCTTTTCTAGCATTCCCGCAAAAAAAGCAAAAACTCCCCCTTGACAGCCCAAGTCAAGCAAGTTAAAAACTGACATGTCAGTCTAATCCTTCTCGAAAACATCCCCCTTTCGGGGGGGGTGGGGGTGCGGGAAAGGGATTAAAAACCAACTTTTTCAAAAGGGATTTCTCCCCTCTCCCCCGCACAAAGCGCCGTTTATCTTTTCACCTTTTTTCTTCTTCCGTTCTTTTCAGGAGTTTTTCCATGAAGGTATCGCTTTTGAACATCCGGCATCAGGGGCCGGTCATCGCCGCGCTGGTGCGGACCGGTCTGGGAGCGGGCAAGATTGCCAGGGGCGGAGCCCAGGAGGGTGCCCGGCCCGAGGTTTCGGCGGTGCTCGATCCCAGGCCCGCGGGCCTGGTTTCCCAGTACATCCGGTTCACGGGCGGCGATCCGTCCTGGTACAGGGGCACCGTGCCGCCCCACATGTTTCCCCAGTGGGCCTTTCCGCTCCTGGGACAGGTGCTGGCCGGCCAGCCCTACGACATGAAGAAGGTGTTGAACGGCGGGGCGGAGATCGTCATCAACGCGCCGATTCCCGTGGGGGAGAAGCTAACCGTGAAGGCCCGCCTGGCGGACGTGACGGAGACCGAAACCGCCGTGCTCTTGCGCCAGGAGGTGACCACGGGCACGCAGAAGGATCCCGAAGCCCTGGTGTGCGCGGTGATGGCGGTGGTGCCGAAGAAGGGCTCCGGCAAGGGGAAGAAGTCAAGGCCCTTGGTCCCTGAGGATTTCCGGGAGCTGGGGCGCATCTCCTTTCCCGCGGGAACGGGCTTTTCCTTCGCGCTTTTGACCGGCGACTTCAACCCCATCCACTGGATTCCGGCCGCGGCGCGCATGTCGGGCTTCAAGAACGCCATCGGCCACGGCTTCTGCACCATGGCCCGGACCATGGAAATAGTGAACCGTAATCTGCTCTGCCAGAAACCATACGCGCTCAGGTCCTTTTCCTGCCGCTTCGTGCGGCCGCTCACGCTTCCGGCCCAGGCCGGGGTTTACATCGGCCCGGAAGGCCACATCCACACCGCGCCCGGCAAAGGGGCCACGCCCTACCTTTCCGGGACTTACGGCTTACGGGACTGACCAACCTGCAAGGAGAACCGACCCATGGATGATATCCTGCTTTCCTTGAGCGGAAACGAGCTTGCCCGCTCCACCGTGAAAAAGCTGGGCCTGCCCCTGCCGCTTCCCCAGGTGTTGAAACGGCACCAAGGCCCCTTTGCGGCTCAGGGGCTGGACGGGCTCTCGGTGTCCGTGGCCCACGCCGCGGGATCGGCCCTGGGGCCCGCGCTGGCCTCCTTGTTGGCGCGGGAAGGCTCGGAAACGCAGGTGGCCGCAGCCCCGGAGGTCTTCGCCCATTATCAGGAGACCGGTGAGGCATGGGGGCGCAAATCGGCCGCCGCAGAGCTTTCCGACGAGTGCGAGGGCGCAAGCCCCCACGCGCTCATCTTCGACGCCACCGGGCTGTCCCACCCGGAACAGCTCAAGAGCATCTATACCTTCTACCATGCCAAGCTCCGCCGACTGGCCGCCTGCGGCCGCTGCCTGCTTTTCGGGCGGCCTCCGGCCCAGGCCGAGACTCCGGCCCAGGCCGCCGCCTGCCAGGCCCTGGTGGGTTTCACCAAGAGCCTGGGCAAGGAAACCGGCAAGAAGGGAGCCACGGTCAACCTCGTCCTGGTGGAAAAAGGCGCCGAGCAGGCCGCCATGCACCTGGCCGCGTTCCTGCTATCCTACGCCTCCACTTACGTGGACGGGCAGGCCATCGCCGTAGGCGCGCAGACGCCCGAACCCAAGAGCCTGCCGCTGACCCACCGGCTTTCCGCCAAGACCGCCCTGGTGACAGGCGCGGCCCGCGGAATCGGCGAAGCCATCGCCCGGAGGCTCGCCCTGGAAGGAGCCTTCGTGGTGTGCATGGACCGACCCCAGGAGGAGGACCGCACAGCGAAGCTGGCCCGCGAGATCGGGGGCTCGGCCCTTTCCTGCGACATCACCGACCCGGCCGCCGCGGAAGCCATGCTTTCGCACCTATCCGCCCGCAACGCGCAGCTCTCGGTCCTCATCCACAACGCGGGCGTCACCCGCGACAAGATGCTGGTGAACATGGACGAGGGACGCTGGGACCAGGTCATCGGCATCAATTTGGCCTCCATCATGCGGGTCACCGAGGCCCTCCTCCCCTCTCTGGGGGAGAGCTCCCGCATCGTGTGCCTGTCCTCCATCGCGGGCATTGCCGGAAACGTCGGCCAGACCAACTACGCAGCCTCCAAGGCGGGAGTCATCGGGTACGTGAAGGCGCTGGCCCCGGCTCTGGCCCGCCAGGGCCACACCATCAACGCCGTGGCCCCGGGCTTCATCGAAACCCAGATGACCGCAGCCATCCCCTTTGCAACGCGCGAGGCGGGCCGCAGGCTCTCCAGCCTGAGCCAGGGCGGGCTTCCCGGGGACGTGGCCCAGGTGGTGGCCTTTCTCTCCACCCCGCAAAGCTTCGGGGTAAACGGCGAAACCATCCGCATTTGCGGCCAGAACTTCATAGGGGCATAGCAGGGGGAAAACCCCCGCCCCCGAGAATCTCTTCGCTTTAAGCAGTTAACAATTTCTTTCAGGGAGGCTTTTCATGGCTACGAAGAAAGACAGCGCAAAGCGCCGGGCCGTCATCGTGGGCGGGGTGCGCACCCCTTTCATCCGCGCGTTCGGCGCGCTCACCAAGATGGACACCATCGCCCTGGGCACGGCCGCCGTAAAGGGGCTTTTGTCGCGCTTTCCCATTGATCCGGAGCGGATCGGCGGGATGGTCTGGGGCGGCACGATCCTTCCGGGCGGAGTGGCGGTGAACGCGGGCCGGGAGATCGTCTTCGACGCGGGGCTTCCCGACACCATCGAGGCCTACACGGTTACCCGGGCCTGCACCAGCTCGATTCTTTCGGTGACGCTCGCCGTGGCCGCCATCGAGCGGGGGGAAGCGGACGTCCTGATCGCGGGCGGGTCCGACTCCACAAGCAACGTGGAGGTCCGCATGCCACCCACGCTGGTGCACAAGGCCGCTCCGGTGGTGATGAGCGCCAAGTCCACGCCGGTGGATTACCTGAAGCTTTTGGGCAAGCTGAACCCGGGAAAGGACCTCAAGCCCTCCCGGCCCAGCATCCGCGAGAGAACGACCGGCGAGCTCATGGGCGAGAGCGCCGAGAAGATGGCGGGGCGCAACGGCATCACGCGGGAAGCCCAGGACGAGTTCGCATTGCAGAGCCACCAGCGGGCGGCCAAGGCCGTGGCGGACGGAAGGTTTGCCCCGGAGATCATTCCCGTGACCACGCCGGACGGGGAGACCGTGTTCGCGGACAACATCATCCGCGGCGACACCACATTGGAGAAGCTCGGCAAGCTCAAGCCCGCATTCGCCAAGGACGGGACGCTGACGGCGGGCAACTCCAGCTCGCTCACCGACGGCGGAGCGGCGGTCCTGCTCATGACCGAGGAAAAGGCGGCGGAGCTCGGTTTTACGCCGCTTGCCGCGTTCCGGTCCTGGAGCTACGACGCCGTGGACCCCAAGGACCAGCTCCTCATCGGACCGGCCATCTCCATGCCCCGTGCGGTGGAAAAGGCCGGGCTCAAGGCGTCGGATATTGATCTCATCGACATCCACGAGGCCTTCGCCGCCCAGGTCCTTTCCGTGGTGAAGATGCTGGGAAGCAAGGGCTTCGGCAAGGAGCGGTTGGGGCTTCCGGGAGCGTTTAGGGAGATAGACCCCAAGGAGATCAACGTCCACGGCGGGTCCATCGCGCTGGGGCATCCCTTTGCCGCTACGGGAGCGCGGCTCATCACCACCATGGCCAACGAGATCGCCCAGGCGGGAAAGAAGAACGCACTCATCGGCGTGTGCGCGGGCGGAGCGCTGTCCGCGGCTGTGCTGCTGGAGAAGGCGTAGAATCCATCTCAAAAATAATTTCGTCGCGAGAATACGCAAAAAAGCCAAAGGCAAGGAAGCCCCCCCCCGATAGGCCCGCAGGCGTAGTGGTTCTAAGTCGAGGCAAAATCGGGGCGATGACGCAGCCATTGGCTATTGCGGCCATTCGGAGCAGAAATGTATTTTTAAAATGGGTTCTATCTTCGCAGGTATCGGGGAAACGGCCGCGCATTACGGCGTTCCCGGAAGGAAAAGGCTCCGGGGGAAACGTTTTCATGAAAAGCGTTTTCCCCGGAGCCTTTTTGGCAGAAGCATGTGGGCCTTTGCCGACGGGTTTGCGGCCTTGCCTCGTGCCGCGGCCGGAAACGGGGAGTCTTTGCAGGCCGGTGAAGCCGCCCCGGTCCGGATTATTTTTTCTCTTTTTGGGCGCGCATGCCCATGAACATCCATTCCAGCCTTTTAATGCGCTCGTTTTGCCGCAGCAGATCCTTCTCTCTCGCCTCCAGGCGCTTTTCCAGAATCAGCTGTTTCGCCTCCATCTCCGCGACGAGCTTTTTCCAGTATGAGCCACTGGCGAAGCCCTCCCGGGAGAAGGAGCCGCTGTCCTCCTCCAGGGGGCAGGGATCGCATTCCGTGTCCATCATCAATCCGTTGGAGCTGTCGTCGTTGTCCATGACCGCGACGCGAAAAACCTCCGAGAGCGTCGTATAGCCAGCCCGCGCCTTTTCAAAACCGTCCATGGCCATGGGACGGTAACCCTCCTTTTCCGCCAGCCCCTTGATCTTGGCTATGGTGGAGCTGTGGCTGACGGCTTCGCGGATGGAGGGAGTGAGGCGGAGGGTTTCATAAATCCCCATTCGCCCTGCGTAGCCGGTAAAATGGCAATGGGCGCATCCGCCTCCCGACATGAAGGGCACATCGGCCCACCGGTCCTGTTGTACCTGAAAACGGCTCAAAAGCTCGCGAGGCACTTTCTCGGGCCGGGCGCAGTGGGGGCAGACTCTACGCACCAGCCGTTGGGCAAGGATGGCTTCCAGGGACGAGGCCAGCAGAAAGGGCTCCACTCCCAGGTCCAGAAGGCGCCCCACGGTTGCCGGCGCATCGTTGGTGTGGAGGGTGGAGAGGACCAGATGGCCGGTCAGGGAAGCCTGGACCGCGATGGAGGCCGTCTCCGGGTCGCGGATCTCGCCCACCATGATGATGTTGGGGTCCTGGCGCAGGATGGAACGCAGGCAAGCGGCAAACGTGAGGCCCGCCTTGGGATTGATCTGTATCTGGTTGACCCCCTCCATCTCGTACTCGACAGGATCTTCCACCGTGACGATGTTGACCTCGGGAGTCTTCAGCCGGTTCAGACAGGCATACAGGGTGGTGGACTTCCCGCTTCCCGTGGGGCCGGTCACCAGAATGATTCCGGAGGTCTTGTCCAGAGCCTCGCTCATGTTCTGGAACGCCTTGGACGAAAAGCCCATCTCCTCGAGGCGCAGGGCGCCCTTTTCCTGGCCCAGGATGCGGACCACCACCTTTTCCCCGTGGGAAGCCGGAAGCGTGGAGACCCTCAGGTCGTAGAACGCTCCATCGCAGCGCACGCGGGCCTTGCCGTCCTGGGGCTTGCGGCGGATGGAGATGTCCATTCCGGAGATGACCTTCATGCGCGATACCAGCGGAGCCAAAAAATCCTTGTCCAGCCGTGAATACTCGGACAGAACGCCATCCACCCGGTAACGCACCAGTACCTTGTCCAGATGGGGATCTATGTGGATGTCCGAGGCCTTGCGCCGGATGGCTTCCTTGAGAATGGTGTTGGAAAGGTTGACGATGGGTGAACGTTGAGAGCTTAGGAAAAGCTCTCTCGTATCGTGCTCCTTCTCGTTTTCCTCCTCCAAAACGAGAAGATCGTCGGCAACGGGAGGCTCCGCAGCGGGGGCTTCCGCATCCGGCGCCTTGGCGTAGTATGTTTCCAGGGCCTTCCGGATGTCCGGCCCGGAGGCGAGGACGGGCTGGATGTTCAGGCCGGCGGCGAAGCGGAGGTCGTCCTCTGCATTGAAATCGGTGGGGTCCTCCATGGCCACCACCAGCTTGTTTCCGGATTTTTTCAAGGGGATGGCCTTGAGCTTGTAGGCCAGGCCCGTGGGCACGCAGGAGAGGATCTCCGGGGGGATGGCGAGCTTGTTGGGATCAACGCAGGGAACGTTCAGCTGGCTGGCCAGGGATCGGGTGACCAGCATATCGTCGGCCAGTCCCATCTCGATGAGAACCTGGCCCAGCTTCATCTTTTTTTCTTGGCCCAGCTTCAGGGCATAGTCCAGGGCTTCCTGATCAATGACTCCCGCTTCCAGCAAAACCTGCCCCAGCTTGCAGCGCTTGCGCAGCCTCCTGCGGGGAAGGTCCTTGAGGGATGTCCTGGGCGCGGTCCTTCCTCCTGCATCCCCACCGCCGGCAACGGGACGCGCCGGCTCTTCGGGATGCCGCTCTTGCTGCTGTCCGCCGGGAGCTGACAAACCTTGGTCTTTTTCCGTCTCGTTCATGTGCACGGCCTTCCTGGCAAGAGATGCCCGCTCAGAACGGGAACAAGAGCACAGGAGAAGGAGACGCAAAATTCTCTACCAGAAAGCTAACAGGCAAAACCGGGGTAGTCAATGAGCAATACTAGTATATATTGTTGGAAATACTGATCATTTGCGTCACCTATAGGGCGGACGCCGGCATAGGAAGCCAGCCTGTAAAGCGCCGTCTCCCGGGGGAATGCAAAGCGCCCCGAACCGTTCCGTTTCCGATGCAATGCAAAACAAGGACCTGCTAGACTTGGAGTAACGCTTTCGAAGAAAGGCACCCGCATTGCAGAAAAATGAGGGCGATTGGAGCGATTGTCATCATTCCTGTCGGATTGCCCTCGCCTACAATCATCAGCGCGCCAAACGCCAGCGAAGATCAAACCGGGCACTAATAATGACAAATGAAATAATGGAGGGAGGCGCCTTCGGGCCTGAGGGCTTTGCTTTTATTAAAAAAGCGCATCAGCTTTCAAACGAAAAACCCCCTGTGGTGAAAAGCCGGGTGCAGACATCCACGCAGTCGGGGTCGAAGAGGGTCCCCCGGTTTCGGGCAAGCTCGGCAAGCATGGCGTCTATGGAATGGGGCGTTCGGTAGGGGCGGGGCGAGATCATGGCCTCGGCCACGTCGGCCACGGCCAGGATTCGGGCTTCGGGAAGGATCTGGCCTCCGGAAAGCCCCCGCGGGTATCCGGAGCCGTCCAGGCGCTCGTGGTGCTGCACCACGATGTCGGCCAGCGGCCAGGGGAACTCGATGGGCGCCAGGACCTCGTAGCCGGCCTGGGCATGAGCGCGCACGCGGAGGAGGTCTTCTTCGGTAAGCCTCCGGGGTGTGGCCAGCACATCCATGGGGACGGCCATCTTGCCCAGGTCATGGATCACGGCCGCTAGCCGGAGCCCGTCCGCCTGTTTCTTGGGCAGGGCCATCTCCACCGCTATGGCCTGGCAGAGCTTGGCCACCCGGCGCTGATGGGCCGCGGTGAGGGGATCGCGCATCCCCATGACCGTGGCCATGGCCGCGATGATTCCCCGCATGGCCTTTTGCAGGCGTTTTCCGCTCTCGATTAAGATGAGCTCCTTTTTCTTCCGGTCCTCCACCTCCCGGGAAAGCTCTTCAGTCCTTTCGTCCACCTTGTCTTCCAGGGTCTCGTTGAGCTTGGTGAGCGCCGTTTGGGTTTCCATGAGCTCCCGGTTCTTGATGACCGACTCCTCGTAGACCGAAAGCACCAGGGTCAGAAGCCGTTCCGGGGTCACGGACATGACCCAGGGTTTTTGCTTGTAGATGAACTGCAGCCGGGTGGGTTCGGCCGTGCGTGCGCCGGACGAGGCAAGGTGGAAATCTATCTTGGACTGCAGGAAGCGCCACTCGTAAGGTTTGGTGACATAGGAGTCGGCGCCGGCTCGGACTCCCCGCAGGATGTCCTCGGGATCGCTTAAGGTGGTGAAGAGAATGACGGGTATATGGCAAAGCTCGGGATCGTTTTTCACGGCCTGGCAAAGCTGATAGCCGTCCATCTCCGGCATCTGGATGTCGGACACGATGAGGTCGGGCTTCTTGGCCTTCACCTCGGCCAGGCCCAGCTTTCCGTTTTGCGCCAGCCGGTGGGGGTAGCCGTTTTCCTCCAGGAGCATGCGCAGCTTGAGCGCCTGGGTGGGGCTGTCCTCCACCACCAGTATTTCCTTTTCCGCCCGATTGAAACCTGTGCTTTCGTCCGCCATCTTCCCTTTCCCGCCCGGATCTCCCCATGCGGGCCGCCGCCCGCTTTTGTTTGCCGAACTCTTACAAAGCGCCTTTGGCCGGGCCCCTTGTGCAGAAACCCATCCCGGCTCTCCTGATAGGTGGTATTTCCTACTGTATCAAGCCATTACACCATGGCAACGCCGGCAAGGCCTTCCACCGCCCTCCCGACCGCCGCGAGCCGCCTATGGTAAAAAGGGGAAAAGCCGTCTTCTTTTACCCAAGGGGATTTGCCCCCTCCGACCCGCGAAAGCCCCTACCTTCTTGGGGAAAGCTTTTGCTCACTTTTTTGATGATACTACTTTTGTGCGTTAAGCGCCACAAACAGTCGCAAAAGTTCCGGGGCGATGCGGGAAAGGGGCAGGACCAGCCGGGCGGCGTTCAGCTCCACGGCTTTTTTGGGCATTCCAAAAACCAGGCTGGTGTCCGAGTCCTGGCAGATGGTGAACCCTCCGGCGGCACGGAGCGCGGAGAGCCCGCGGGCGCCGTCGCCGCCCATGCCCGTCAGAAGGACGCCCACCGCGGATGGCCCGTAGTGGCGGGCCACCGACTCGAACAAAACCGTGGCCGAGGGACGGTGGCCGTCCACGGGCGGCTTGTCGGAAATGGAAGCCCGCAGGCCAGGCAAAGCCAGGAGATGGAAGTCGTCGGGCGCCAGGTAGACCCGTCCCGGTGCAAGTGCCTCCCCCTGCCGGGCCACGCTCACGGTAACGCCGGTGGTCTCCGCCAGGTAGCGGGCAAAGCCCTGAACAAAGCCCCGGCTCATGTGTTGCGCCACCAGTATGGGGGCGGGAAAGGCCGGTCCCAGGCCTGAAAGGATCTGCTGAATGGCCGGGGGCCCTCCGGTGGAGGCGGCCATGGCCACCAACCGGTAGGAGCGGCGAGGCGCATCGGCTCGCGCCGGGCCGGTCGCGCCGCGGCGCCGGACCAGGCGAATGCCGGAAACCGTGCGGACCGCGTCCAGCAAAGCGGCCGCCCGCTCCGCTCCCTCTTCTCCGGCCGAAGGCATGGGAAGGCAAAGGAGAGCCCCCGCCTGCCGCGCCGCGGCAAAATGGGGAGAGTCCGCGTCCTCCGGAGCAGGACAAAGGACCACGAGAGGCTTGGGGCTTATGGCCAGCATCTCCTGCACGGTCTCGCCCAGCCGCCCTCCCAGGCCGTTGGGCCCCAGGACCATGACGTCCGGGTCGCTGCGCGCCAGGGAGGCCAGGGCGAGCTTGAGGGAGGACGCCTCGGCCGCCACTTTCACCTCCGGGTCCGCGGAAAGCGCTCCCCGGATCAGGGTGCGGGCGCCGGCGTTCCGGTCTGCCAGGAACACGGAAATCAAGACTTCCCCCTATAGGAGTCAGGACAGCCCGAAGCCGGATCGAGAAGCCTCGACCTGCCGGCCTTTGTTGATGCAAGGAGCTTGCCACGATGCGTTGAAGCCGGAGCTATCGGGCCAGGTAGCGCCCGATGAGCGAGCAGAAGCCCCGCGGGTCCATATCCGAGCGATCCACGTGGGCGTCGGCCCCGGCGGCCAGGCCTTCCAGACGGTCGTGCTCCGACTGCCCGGAGAAAAGGAGAACCACGGGCGTGCGGCTGATCTCGGCTTCCTGGCGGATGAGCCGGGTCAGGGCGAAGCCATTCAAACCGGGCAGGTCGCAGGCGATCACCGCCACGTCCGGCCGGTTGTGCCGGAGAAGCTTGAGCGCCTCCGCGCCGTCCGTTGCCGCCAAGACCCGATGTCCCTCGTTTTCCAGCAGATTGCGCAGGATGGTCCGCCCGGCCAGAGACCCTTCTCCCAGAAGTACCACGCCCTTCTCCCGGAACGCCTCCGGCTCCGGGGAAGGCAGGCTGCGGACCGGACGGCTCGCCCGGCCTGGCCGCAGGAGATCGGATACCGAGAGGATCACCACCACTCTCCCGTCTCCCAGGATGGTGGCGCCGGCTACGTTCCGCACCCGTTTGAGCTGGCGGCCCAGGCCCTTGACCACCACCTCCAACACGCCTAAGAACTCGTCCACGATGTAGGCCGCCTTCCGGTCTCCCGCCGAAAGGAGCACCGCGGCGAGCCTGCCGTCCTTTTCCCGCGCAATCGGGGAATCGGGCAGCTCCAGCACCTGGGCCAGGCGGAAGAGCGGCACCGGCCCGTTGTCCAGAGTTACGGCCGGGCTGGACTCCAGGCTCCCGATCTCGTCCTCCGCGATGCGGAGGATGCGGATGACGCCGATGGTGGGGATGGCGAGCGTCTGGCCGCCGACCCCCACCAGGAGAACCTGGGTGGAGGCCAGGGTGAGCGGCAGGGTAAGCGTGAACAGGGTCCCTTCGCCCGGCTCGGTTTCCACCTGGACGGCCCCCTGGAGCCTTTTCACATTCTCCCGCACCACGTCCAGGCCGACGCCCCGGCCCGAAAGATCGGTCACTTCCTGCCGCGTGGAAAGGCCCGAGTGGAAGATGAGCTCCAGGGCCTGCTCATGGGTGAGCGCCTGGGCCTTCTCGGCGCTCAGAACACCCCGGGCCACCGCGGCCTCCCGCAGCCTGTCCGCGTTTATTCCCCGGCCATCGTCGGCCACAACGATCTGGACCGCGCTTCCCTGCTGCACGGCCCGGAGCACGATGGAGCCCTGCCGGGGCTTCCTGCAGGCCTCCCGCTCCTCCGGCGGCTCGATGCCGTGGTCCACCGCGTTCCGGATGAGGTGCATAAGCGGGTCCTTCACCGCGTCCAGCACCTGCCGGTCCATCTCGGTGTCCGTGCCCTCGGCCTTCAGGGCCACATCCTTGCCCAGCTCCCGGGCCACGTCCCGCACCATGCGCCCGAACACCGAGAACACGGTTCCCACCGGCAGCATACGGACCCGGCGCACGCCTTCCTGCAGGTCGTCGGTGAGCAGGGTGAGCCGGCCGATGTCCCTTTTCCAGCGCCCGGCCATGTCCTCCACATGGCGGAGGAGGTCCTTGGCCCGCTTTTCGTTTCCCGAAACCAGCGCAGCCACCTGATCGCAGAGCTCGGGAGGCACGGAGGCCTTTTTGAGCCGGGCCAGGAGGGAACGGGAGGCCTCCGCGTCCTTCTGCCACCTTCCCACCACGCCGGCCACCCGGGAGAAATCGGCCAATCCCCTTTCGGCCCGCATGCGGGCGGCCACCAGCTCGCCCACATGAGCCATGAGGGCGTCCACCTTGGCGGTGCGCACCCGCACCGTCTCGCCCGTTGCTTCGCCGGTGACGAGCCTGCCCTCGGGAGCGGCCTGGGCCTTGACCGCCTGGCCGGGCCGGGAGGAGGCGTCGGCCGCGGCCGGAGCCCTTGTTCCTGGCGCGGAAACGGAGGGAACGGGCGGCTCTGCAGGAGCGGCCGGAGCCTGGGGAGCCGCGGGCCTTGATCCGCCGGGCGGCGGAGCCGGAGGTTGGGGGGCTTCGGCTTGCGGAGATGCGGGTCGGGGTGCAGCGGGAAGCTCGTCGGGCAGGGATGTGTCGCCGAAGTCCCAGGTGTCCGAGTCGTCGTCGAAGTCCTCGGCCTCCACCTCCACCTTGGCCGGGGCCTTCTTCTTCGGGGCGGGGTCGGAAGGCGCCCCGGTGATGAGCGCGGCCTTCGGGTTCCGGACCGCGGTGAGATTCCCCAGAACCTTGTCAATGGCCGAGGCCGGCATGGGCTTGCCGCTCACCTGGTTGGCCATGGCCTCCCGCAAGGCGTCGGTAGTGGAAAAAAGAATGTCGAACAGGGCGGGGCCGAAGGAGGTTTCACCGCTCCCCAGGGCGGAAAGGGCGTCCTCCATCCCGTGGCTGATGATCTCGATCACGCGGAGGTCCACGGCCCGGGCCGCGCCCTTCAGGCTGTGGGCCGCACGGAAAAGGCTCACCAGGGTTTCGCCGCGCTTTTCCTCGGAGTCCTCCTGCTCCAGGGCGATGAGGTCCGCTTCCATGCTTTGCAGGTGATCCTCCATCTCCACCTGGAAAGTGGCCAGAAGCTGTCGCCGCAGGTTGTCCGGCTCTGCCATGGAAGGTTCCCGGGCCGGCTTTCATGCCGGAAACGATGAAAAAGAAAAGCGAAGCAGGGTAGCGGCCGAGAATCTCCGGGGCGGGCCCGCCGCGCGGCGGAGCCTTCCGGGTACGCATCCTCGGGCCGTTCCCGCGTCAGGTCAGATCGTACCTCCGCACCAGGGCCTTGAGCCGGGCGGACAGGCCGTCCAGGTCCCGCGCGGCGGTTTCAACGGAGTGGGTGACGGTTTCACTTTGGGTGGCCGCCTGATTGATGCTCTCCATGGCCGCCGAGATCTGATCCATTCCCACCAGCTGCTCCTTGGTGGAGATGGCGATCTGCTGTGCGGCCAGGGCCGCCTTCTCGATGCGCTCGGTGATGACCCGGATGCTCTCGCCCGTGGAGCGAGTCAGGTTGGCGCCGGCGTCCACCTTGCGAATGCCTTCCTCGGTGACGGAAACCGCCGCCCCGGCCGCCTTCTGGATCTCGGTCAGGATCTCCTTCACCTGGGCCGTGGCCTGCTGGGACTGCTCCGCCAGGTTCCGGACCTCGCCGGCCACCACGGCGAACCCCCGGCCCGCCTCGCCCGCCCGGGCAGCCTCGATGGCTGCGTTTAGAGCCAGAAGGTTGGACTGGTCCGCAATGTCGTTTACCGTGGAGATGATCTCGCCGATCTTCTGGGTCTTTTCGGACAGGGCCAGGATGTTCTCCGCCATGGCCCCCACCTGCTCCTTGATGGCGTCCATGCTCTCGATGGTCTTGTCCAGGGCCACGAGGCCCTGGCCCGCGGTCTGGGTGGCCTCCTGCACCATCTGGGAGACGTGGCGGGTGCGCTCCGCCGCCTGCTGGGCCGTCTGGCGGACCTCCTCCACGGTGGCCGTGGTCTGGGTGACGGCCGCGGCCTGCTGGCTGTTGGTGGCCGCCTGCTGGCTGGTTGCGGATAATATGTTGGCGCAGGCCTGGCCGATGTCCGCGGTGCCGTCGGCCAGCTCGGACGCCAGCTCCTTCAGGCTCCGGGTCATGTCGTTCAGATGCGAGCCCAGAGTGGCCAGTTCGTCCCCGTTCTCGGCCACGGCCACCTGGGCGTTC
>JBFMHL010000075.1:21894-27392 GCA_040753055.1 Thermodesulfobacteriota bacterium
CGTAGGCGGCGACCGTCTGCTCCAAATACTGCTTCTGGCCCCGCTCGTTCTCCAGCAAGCCCCGCAGCCGCGCCACCATCTGGTTGAAGGCCTGGGCCAGCATGCCGATCTCGTCGCGGGAGCGTACCTTCGCGGAAACGGAAAGATCCCCTTGGGCCACCTTCTCCGCCTGCTCCGTGATGCGGATGAGCGGCCGGGTCAGGGTGGAGGCCAGTGCAAGGGCGAAGCCGATGGCCACCGCCATCACGGCCAGCGCCATCACCAGCGTGATCTCCTTCAGGCTTTCGGAAGGGGCGTAGATGGCCTCCTGGTCCTGGGTCACCACCAGCCCCCATCGGACCCCGGCCCGGGGCGAGACGGCACCGTATGCCGCTGATGCCTCCCGCCCGCCAGGCGAGCGGATCACGGCCACGCCCTGAACCCCGTCCAGGGCCTTCTCCACGATCAGGGGGTCCAGGCCTCCGGCAGGCCGCATGCGCTTGTCGGGCCAGAGGAGGCTGACGGAGATGCTGGCCTCCAGTCCCGCGGAGTCGTTGATGAGCGTTTCAAACGATTCGCCGGACAAGGCAGCGGCCAGCACCAGCCCCTTGTCGCCCGGCCGGGAGAGCTTTTGGGCCAGGAAGGCCATCGGGGAGTTTCCTGCCGCCGCATACGGCACCATGTCCGCCATGACGATCTCCGCCGAGGAAAAGGCCTGGCGCACGGCCTGGGCAAGCCCGGTATCGCGGAGGGGGCCCTCGAAAAGGTTGTCGGAAGGCTCCTGGCCCTTGCGGGCGGATGCGACCACCTTTCCGTCGCGGGATACCAGGAAGAGGTCGTAGAAGGAAAGGTCGGCGGCGCAGGCCGAAAGCCACTGGGCCGCGGTCTGGGCCTGGGGCGAGCCCGGCGCCGTGAGTGCCGCGGTAGCTCCCGGCACGCTTCTGGAAAGCGCCGCCAGGTTTTTCTCCGCGTTCTGCAGAAACTCGGAGATCTCCTGGCGCTTCATGTCCCGGATGATGGCGAGCTTGGTGAACGCGGTATTGGCAAGCGCCGTGCGGGAGCGGCCATAGGCCAGGTAGCCGAGGACCGCCATGGGAAATAGGGAGGCCAGCGCGAACCAGAACAAAAGCTTGCCGCGCATGCTGGCAAGAAGCGACAGGGTTCGCTTGGAAGACTTTCCCGCGCGGGCGGGGCTATCCTGCTCCATGGATGACCTCCAGCAAGATGAGAACGTGTGCAGTCGTATACTCGTATTCGCCCGTCCGGCCTTCAACCCTGGTCATAGACCACGAAGGACGGAGCGGCCAGGATGCGGCCGATGTCCAGCACTACCGTGAGATCGGGCGTCACCCCCAGGCTGTGCTCCGCCATGGTCGAAGGTCCGGCCGCCGGAGGTTCGCAAAGCTCCTGCCCGGGCAGGTCCCTCACCTCGGGCCTCCCGTCGCAGAGCAGGGCCACCTCCATGGCCGGAGAAAGCCCCTCCTCGTTTTCGCTCACCAGGATCATGTGGGAGCCCTCGGCCACCGGCCGGGGCGAGAGACCCAAGAAACGGCCCACGTCTATGAGGGAGATGATCCTTCCGCGGAAGTTCACCACGCCTTTGACAAAATCCGGGGTGCAGGGAACCCGGCACACGGCGGGCACGGGCGCGATCTCGCCCACCGAGGCCAGCGCGACCCCGAAGCGCTCCCCGCCCAGGCGGAAGACCAGAAGCTGCCTCTCCTGCAAGGCCGTCTCCATGGTCGCGGGCAGGGCGGAAAGCTTGCGCGCCCGCTCTTCCAGGATGCGTCTTTTCTCGGTTTCGTCCATGGCAAGCCGCCCGGCCCGGATGATGCTGGAACCGCTTAGAATTATCAGGCCGGAATGAAAGCCGCCTCCCGCGCCTCGGTGAGCGTGATGGCGTCCGCCGGGCAGGTCACCTGGCAGACTCCGCAGCCCATGCACTTCTCCTGATCCACCAGGGCGGCGCCCTTGTCCGCGTCCACGGTGATGGCGGAGAAGTAGCAGCGGTCCTCGCAGGTTCCGCAGGCCTGGCAGGTCTTCTGGTCCACCACCGCCACGTAGCGGCTGGGGTCCACCATCTTGGTGCCGTACTGGATCATCACCGGCATGGCGATGCAGCAGCAGCCGCAGCAGTTGCAGATGAAATGGGTGTCTCCGCTGCGGTTCATGGTCACATGGATCAGGCCCGCCTTTTCCGACTCCTCCAAAATCCGGATCGCCTCCTCCCGGCCCACCTTCCGTCCCGTGCCGCGCTCGATGTTGTAATCGGCCGCACGGCCCACCTGGAGACAGACCTCGACGGGACGGTCGCACTTGCCCGCGATGAGCCGGCACGTGCACTTGGTCACGGCGATGGTCTCGGCCTCCTCCACCATCTTCCGGGCCGACTCCGAGGAAAGGATCGCCGACCGGGGCGCCAGGGACTTCTCGATGGGGATGATCCGGGTGAAGGGCCGGGGAACGACGGACTCCACCATCTTGGCATAGGCCGGCCACTCCTCCTCCATGAAGCGCTGCCAGAGGTCGAAGTAGGCGCGCGGGGCCTCGGGCCAAAGGATGGTGGCGTCGTGAAACTGGACCAGGTCGCGGTCCAGCCGGTACTTGGTCTGCCCGCCCTTCACCGACTTGAACGCCAGCCCCTTGTGGAAAAACTCGGCGAGCTTCGCCTGCATCTCGGAAACGGGCATGGAAAACTTGGCCGCCAGCTCCTCCGCGTTCCCCGGAAGCGCCAACAGGATCTCGGCGTCCTTTTCATCCGCAAGCATGGCGAAAAGCTCCGGGATATAGCGGCTCTGGGGCACCATGATCTTTTCTGAAAGCTGCTGGTAAACCGTCTTTTCCATATGGCCTCCCCCGGCTCGGGGCCGGTCGCTCGCCCGGGCCTCCGCCCGGCCTGTTGTGACTGCTGAAAGACGAAACGCTATCGTAAAAAAAAGGATTCGGCAGCGGCTTTAAAAAATCGCGAATCGGGCTCCCTCGAAACGCGCGGGAAGCGTTTTCAAAAGCTATGCCGCGCCCTTTTTCGCCTGCACCTTCCCGATGAGCCACGACATCCATGCCTCGAAGCCCTGCCCCGTCTTCGTGGAGAGCTGGAAAATGGGGATCTGGGCGTTGACGCAGGTGATGTTCCGCAGGGCCAGGTCCGGGTCGTAGTCCAGGTAGGGCAGGAGGTCCACCTTGGACAGGATGGCCATGTCGCAGACCCGGAACATGAGCGGGTACTTGATGGGCTTGTCCTCGCCCTCGGTCACGGAGAGCATCACTCCCCGCTTGTCCTCGCCGATGTCGAACTCCGCCGGGCAGACCAGGTTGCCGATGTTCTCCACGATGAGGAGGTCGAGATCGTCCAGGTCCATGCCCTCGCAGGCCCGGCGGATCACGTGGGCCGCCAGATGGCAGTCCCCTCCGAACTCGTCGGTGTTCACCTGCACCACGGGCACCCCGGTCACCGCCAGCCGGTCCGCGTCGTGGGTGGTGCAGATATCGCCCACCACCACCCCGGCCCGTACCTTGCCCGCAAGCCTCGTCAACGTCTCCACCAGGAGCGTGGTCTTGCCCGAGCCGGGCGAGCTCATGAGGTTGAACACGAACACGCCTTTTTTCGCGAACATGGCCCGGTTCTCCCCGGCCATGATGTCGTTGGCGTCCAGGACCTTGCGAACCACCTTGATTTCCATTTTCCCGATCACCTCAGAAAATGTTTCCAGCGCAAACCCGCCTGCGGCCGGCTCAGTCTTCCGGCTCGGCCAGCTCGATGGAGGCCACCGTGAGCTCGCGCCCCGTGATGATGGCCAGCTCCCTGCTCTTGCACTGGCTGCAGGAGAAATCCGGGCCCGTGATCACGCTTTCGGCCCGGCACTCCTTGCACACCACCCGGACCGGCACCTCCTCGATGACCAGCTTGGCATCGGCAAAAGGCGTGTCCCGGCTTGCGATGGTGAAGCAGAACCGCAGGCTCTCCGGAACGATGGCCGTGAGCTTTCCCACCTTGAGGTTGATGGCCGAAACCTTGGGGTCCGGCATATCCTTTGGAATCGCCGACTTCACGATGTCCATGATCTGCATGGCAATGCCCATCTCGTGCATGCGCTGTTCCACCTTCCGGGTCGGCAAAGGATGAGCCGAGGAAAATTTGCTTGTGCCGCGGGCGATTATCCAAAAAAGCCTAACAGAAACAAGCCGCCTTTGGCAACAGCTTAGGGGAAAAAACGAACGATTGTTCTTTTTTCTTCCAGCCCCGCGCTCCTTCGTTGACACCGGATACGCTTGCGGATAAACATCCCGAAGAAAAGGGCCCGCCCGGCGGCCGCCCCCGAAACCCGCCCGAAAGCAAAGGAACGCGCCATGGGAAACGACATCTACCGCAAGCTTCAGGATCAGATGGACCAGTACAGCGTGGGCTTTCCGGCCACCGCCTCGGGTATCGAAATAAAAATCCTCCAAAGGCTCTTCACCCCCGAGGAGGCCGGGCTCTACCTCGCCCTGAGCCTTCTTCTGGAAGAGCCGGCCTCGGTGGCGGGGCGCGTGAACGCCCCCCCGGACGAGATCGCCGAGAAGCTCTCCGTCATGGCCGACAAGGGGCTCATCTTCCGCCTGCGCCGGGGAGGAACCGTCCGCTACGCGGCCGTTCCCTTCGTTGTGGGCTCCTACGAGTTCCAGCTCAAGAACATGGACCGGGAGCTGGCGGAGATGGTGGAGCAGTACTTCGACGAAGCCTTCCTGGTGAGCCTCTCCTCCAAGACCGTACCCATGCGCACCGTTCCCGTGAACAAGGCCTTCCGGCCGGAGCTGGCCGTGGCCGGGCACGAGGACGCCCGGTCCATCGTGGCCGCCCAGAAGAAGATCGTCCTGCTTCCCTGCATCTGCCGCAAGCAACAGGGCCTTCTGGACAACCCCTGCGAGAAGCCCCACGAGGTCTGCATGGCCTTCGGCAGCCACGCCGACTACTACGTGGAAAACGGAATGGGCCACTTCATCTCCGTGGAGGAAGCCCTCGAGGTCCTGGACCGCGCCGAGGCCGCCGGCCTTGTGCACCAGCCCTTCAACGTGGTGAACCCCGGCGGCATGTGCAACTGCTGCGGTTGCTGCTGCGGAGTGCTCCGCACCCTGCGGAAGCTCCCCAAACCCGCCGAAGCGGTCTGCTCCAACTACTACGCCGTGGTGGACCCCGACACCTGCACCGGCTGCGGCACCTGCGAAACCCGCTGCCAGATGGAAGCCATCATCGTGGGCGACGACGGCATTGCCGCAGTGAACGAAGACCGCTGCATCGGCTGCGGCCTCTGCGTGACCGAATGCCCCACCGACGCCGTGAAACTCATGCCGGTGCCCGAAAACAGGAAGAAAACTCCCCCGGCCACCGCGCAGGACCTCTTCGCCATCATCGCCGAACAACGCGGCAAATCCCTCCTGCCCCTGTGGATGAGGGAAGGGGGAACTAAATAGAAAAGAGAGAGAGGATTTTCCGGGGGGGCCATTTATTTAATGGGGTAAGAAAAGGTGCCCCCCGGCCCCCA
>JBFMHL010000076.1:0-20980 GCA_040753055.1 Thermodesulfobacteriota bacterium
ACTGCTTCAAAAAGTTTTGAGGAAAAGGGGGAAGGGGTGCGGGGGAGGGGGGAAAAGCCAGCTTTTTCAAAAGGGGTTTTCCCCCCTCCCCCGCACAAGGCCTGTCTTTAATATTTTTGAGATAGCCTCTACTCATTTGCCTTCTTATACCTCTTCACTCTGGCCAGCAGCTTCTCGTCGGTAAGCGGATAGGTGATGTCTTCCGGGTCGTGGTCGCCGTTTTCCAGCATGGTTTTCACTCCGGTGAGCTCGTCCGTGATATGGGCCCTGCATGCGGCCGGACGGTAGGCAGGCCGCCAGATGAAAAGAAGCGCGGCCCACAGGAGCAACGGAGAGATCTCGAAGTAGAGGATCTCCTTGACGCGGGTGCCTTCCGGAACCTGGGTGAAGCTCAAATCCGTGCCGATCCAGATCCAGGAGAACAGCGCAAAACGGCCCAGCCATGCGAAGCGCTTGTTTCTCTCGAATACGACCACCCGGCCCACGTGCTTCAAATAAAAGCCGTCAATGAGCTCCTCGATGGAAAACACCGAGCCCACCCCTTCCGGACGCACATCCATCATCTCCGCTCGCAGGTGGTAGTCGAAGTGCCAGCGGTGGTACTGGGCGCCGCGGGCCACGAAGTTGAAAACCTGCTCCAGGGGCTTTTTGATGACCAATGAATTCGTGGCATAATCAATCCTCATGGGATCCTCCTTTTCCGGCGATGCCGAAGACCTCGAAGCGGGCCAGCTCACGAGCCAGCTCGTCTTCGGTAAAGCGGTTGTTTTCGGAAACGAATGCCGCGGTCACCCTTTCGATTATACCCACCACGGCCAGGGCGGCCACGGGGGCGTTTATCTCCGGAAGAAGCCCCACCTCCCGGCCCCGTCGGGTGAGAACTTCCGCCCGGGCCGCGAACTCCGCGATGATCTCGGCGCGCTTGCGGGCCAGGTCCGGCTCGGCAAGGGCCGACTCCCTAAAAAACAGCCGGGCCAGGCGACGGTTTTCGGAAATGAGCGAGAAGTAGGCGGAGTAGCCCCGGCGCAGAAGGCCCGCCAGATCGTCGGCCGTAGCGCCGCTTTCGGGCATCTGGGCCGTGGAAAGCTCGTCAAAGCAAGAGAGTACGGTCCGGGCGAAGTCCTCCATCAGGTCCAGGAAGGCGGCCTTCTTGCTGTCGTAGTAGAGGTAGAAGGTGCCGTGGGCCACCTTGGCTCTGCGGGCGATGTCGGACACCGTGGCCGCGGTGTATCCCTTGGCGCAGAAAACAGCCAGGGCGGAGGACTTCATCTGCAAACGGCGGGCATCGGTTTTGGGCCGCATATTTGTTCCATGTGCTATCGCAAAAAATGAAAGGCATTTTACGGGGGAGGGGGAAAAAATCCTTTTGAAAAAGCGGCTTTTTCCGGAATCCTACGGAGATAAATTTTCGTCGCGAGATTGCGCGTAAAAGCCAATCACAGCAGAAAATTTCGAACCGTTGGGTTCCATACCCTCTTGCACATCCTCCCCATTTTTCGCCAAACTTTTTGATGCGCGTTTAGGAACGGCTGTTTGGGGCTTGCCGCGCGTTATAGCGGCCAAAACCGCCTGCAATCAAAAAACAATTATTTTTAAAACGTTAAAATGCCTAACATTTACGAGCCATTCGAATAGGAGGCCCTTTCGAGAGGCACCCATCCAAGGATAGGACTCTAAGCCCTGGAAGGGACTGCACTGTCACGACCTTATTGAACCCGAGCATGGAAGCTGTTTTATAACCCATCGGACGCCCCAGGGCGGAGTCCCGGGCCTTATGAAACAGCTTCCAGGGAAAAACGGCAAAGTCCGAAAAGACGGTGCGCCTCCGGCAGGAGGGGTAGGGTTGTCAATTGTTCGGCTTCGCGCCTCCTATAATGACTGATATGTCAGTCATATTATAGAGCTTAACCTATCGTGTCAATATGAAAAATTATTGAGTAGTATTTATAGATATGGATGAAAATAGTTGGCGCAGAAGACCTTTGAACGAAAAGGAAGACCTGCCGGATTGTTGCCAAGATAAAAAGAGCGGACCGCGGCGGGAGGGGTAAGAGGAAAACCGCCCTCACTCCTCCAAGGTCTCCTGGGCTTCCATGCCGCCCTCCTTGCGGCGTTCCTCCCAGAGGCGGCGAAGGCCGCTGTCGTGCTTGGAAAAAACCGCCATCAACAGGAAAAGAACTCCGGGCAGGTCTTGGACGAGGTCTCGGCTCGAAACCCTTTCCCCAGCGTGCTTGCAACCGTGGCACGGAGTCGTTTTGGCGTTTATCCGGGCGGCCCGGTCCAGGCAAAGGGAATACTGGGGGCACATATAGTTGCGAAAGGCTGTTTTTTTGGCGGAGACCATGGTTGCTCCTTCTTCAAAATCTTAGCTTGATGATTTAAATGCGGGCGCCAAGGCAGAACGCCGGAAAAGAGTTCCTTTAAAAAAGCTGTGGGGCTGTGCGGCAAGACGCGAACCGCCGCGCTTGCCGAAGCGCTTGGCCGGCCCCGCCGGAAGATCTTCAGAAAAACGAGCCGACTTGCCCGCCTTTTAGTCCAGGGAGCAGCTTTCTCTTCTGTCTGGCAACACTGCAAGGGGGCTCAAGGCTTGAAGAGCATCATGCCACCAAGAAAGACCGTGAAAATATTTGCCGATCCTGCTCAGAAAGCGAAACCGCGGACCGGCCTTTCTTCAGCCGGCGGGTCCATTCTTTTATGGTCGCTAAAAACTTCAAACTCTCATTTTGATGATTTTAATCAAGGTTGACATTGCTGTCAAGGCAAATCTCGGTACTCATCATGGCCGGCAAGCAGAGATTACGGCAGAAGGCCCTATGGTCCCGTTCCCCGCATCCTCAAGCACCGCGGCGCATCCCCTCCTTCGATCCGCTGCTACCAGCCTCCTGGAAGGTTCTTCTGGAATTTTCGGGGTGGAAAGTGCCGATCGTCTCTTGCATAGAGCTGAAACCCGGCCTGTTAGGCGGGCAGCCAGGCGTTGGTGTCTTCAAAGTACCGATACCAAACGTCTCCCCTCTTTTGCAGGATGAGGGAGCCGGCCACGCGCTTTTTTCCCAGGTTCTTGGCTTTCATGTCCACTTCGTAATGCACCAGCTTGGCCGTTTGCCCGTCCACCTGCCTGCTTTCGATCTTCCCGATCTTGATCTCGTTAATCGTTATCTCCCCGGGATCCTTCAAGTTCCTGGTGCTGTCCACGAGGACGATCCTCTTGATCGTCATCTTGGGAATAGCTTCGGCTTCCGCCTCCCGGGTAAAGGTGACCTCCACGGTGGACGAGGAGAGCATGGGAGCCGCGATGCAGAGCACCAGGGCGGCTGCAAGGACGATGACGAACTTGTTTTGGAGCATCTTTTTAACCCCGCCTTTCTCGAAGTCCTGCTCGACGGACTCGTGGACGGCGCTGTAAAGATGCTGTACGTACTCCCAGATGTTGTTGAGGATTTCTTTTACCATGTTTCTCCTCCACTACAAACAAAATGCCAAGGCCCTGCCTACCACGGTTAAAGCTTTCCCGTGATCATCCTCCCGTCAGCAAACATCTCGTACCACCTGTCTCCCTTGCTGTGAAATCCAAAGATAAATATATCGTTAGGATTCCCTAGTGTACCTATGAAAGTAATCACATTTTCAGACTGTTGAAAGCCATATGGTTTTAATGTGTTAATGTTGCATCTTGACGTTGCATCTGCGGAGCGAAAAGCCGTATACGCTCTGAATGCATTGGCTACGTCCGAGTTTGCTGCGGCGTTGCAAGCCCGCTTGCGATAGGAAGCGAAGTTCGGTATCGCAATGGAGGAGAGGATGCCGATGATGGCGATGACGATCATGAGCTCTATCAACGTGAAGCCGTGGTTCTTTCTTGTCATTTTTCCCAAGGTCTTCATTTCTCGCCGTCCTTTCCGCACTGAAGTGGACTCTTTTCATCTCAATGAATCGGCAGGCGCAGGCTCCACGATAATGCTGGGGCTCTTTTCGTCGCCCTTGCTAGCCCGGGCGCAAAACTATCCTCTTCCGGGAAAACAAGGCTCCCGCCTGTTTCCGGCGTTTTACAAAAAAATATTTCCGTCGCGTGGATGAGGTGCCCTGCACCTTGTGACTATTTTTTATGCAGCTTGTATGCCAATTAATACTTTTCTTGTGAATCCCGCCGGTTTTCCCCTTTCTTCCCCATCGTGGATACGGCGCTGTGCGGGAATTTTCACCGCTTCCTTGTGATTTCCACCGTTTGCCGATTCCCGGGTGCTTTTCAGTCTACGCGTTTTCCTGCGGGCCTCACCTCAGGCCACGCGCCGCTTAACAAGGGTATCATGTAGGATATAGGCTTGATTTATAAAGGTGATACTGATAGCTTCAAGCTTCACTCGAGCGGCATCTCCTTTCCTTGAACAGGAATACGCCATGCGCCTTTCGGAAACCGACTGGAAGCAAATCCCGATTCTATCCATGGACATCGAAGGATTCAGTCTGCGGAACACCCCCGAGCAGAGGACCATTCTGACCAGGCTCCAGGAGCTCTGCACCGACGCCGCCAAGTTCTTCATGCCCTTTGGAAACGTATGGGGAAAATGGAGGCGGCACGGGACCGGAGACGGGTACTACTTTCTTTTCGACGCGCTCCCGCCACAGGTGGCCTACAAGTACTCGTTGGAAATCAAGGAGAAGTTGGAGAGCTATAATCGAACGCATGGCCCGGACCTGCCCATACGGCTGCGGATGGTGCTCGCCCTGGGAGACGTGGAGCTGGTGGGCGACCAGTATCTCAGCGACACCTTCACCGAATCGGAGCGCTTCCTCTCCCACGAGCCGTTCAAGCAGCTTTTACAAACCACCCACGCCGCTGCGGTGCTTGCCATGACCGCCCTGTTCCACACGGAATGGCAAAAAGACCCATCCTCCTCCGACCCGGCCCTGGCCGTCCCGGACCTGCAATGGTCCAGGCTTTCCTTCCAGGACAAGCACGGGCTTCCCCATGAGGGATACGTTCTGGGAAAAGAACTGGTGCTGGAGGCTGCTGCCCGGGAACCCAAGCGCCTCAGGATATTGATCCTGGTGGGGCATTTCATCCGCCAGCCCCTGCCCGAAGCTTCCGTCATGGCCAAACGCGCCGCGCTCAACTGGAAGGACTCCGGCCTTTGCGTGGAGCTTCGCCTGGACAAGGCCAACATCGCCAACCTGAAGAAAGAAGCCTCCCGGGGCTTTGATGTTTTCATCTTCTACGGCCACGGGGACGACCAGGGGCGGCTGCTGTTCGAGGAGGGCCCCCGGGACCTGGGCCAGATGGACCTGGGGGACTTCTGGAAAAAGGTGACCCTGGCCGTGGTTTTCGCCTGCCAGGGCCATACCTTCGCCCAGGGCCTGCCCTGCCCCTGGATCGCATTCTCCGGCAACATTTGGCAGACGGCCCCGGCAGGCTTTCTGCACGAGTGCATCCGAAACCTCAAGCAGGAAGCCGTCTGCGACGCGGTGCAAAGCGCCCTGGCTACGTGCCGGCAGAGCATGGAATCCAGCTTCCCGGACCTGATGAAGGTTTCCGAAAATCCCCCCCTGCCTGATATTTTCCTGGAACGGTGCGCCCCGGACATCACGCGGCTTTCTCCGGCCGTCTCCGGCTCCTTCGAGTTCGCGGGGGCCGTCAGCGGGAAAATTCCCTATGCCGAGCACGACCCCTTCGTGGGCCGCGCCGAAGACCTGGAAAACCTCATGCGCTTCAAGGAGCCGTCGGCGGACGGAGGAATCCAGAGGGTGGTCTGGGTGTGGGGCGACGCGGGCATGGGCAAGACCTCGCTTTTGCGCCAGTTCGCGGAGTACGTCCGCGACTGCGCGTTCCACGAAAAGGACGAGCCGGTCCACCTTTTCCGGATGAACTGCTGGGACTACGTGGACCGCAGCAAGCTGGAGGAGGCCCTGGCGCGGGCGCTGTCCCGCTTCTACTTCCCGTCCGGGGAAAGCGAGCCTTTGGAAAGGCTCGTTAAAAAGCTGGAGAACATGCCCGGAAGCAGGCACGTCTGGATCCTGGACGACCTGTCCTATCTTTCCCGCCGACCGGATGACAGCGAGGAAGCCAAAGCCCTGGTGGCGCGCATCGAGGAGGCGGCGCGGCAATCCTGCGTGAACCTCCAGCTGGTGGTCAGCACCCGCAGGCCCGGGCCCATGAAAAGGGAGCGGATCCCCGTGGGGCCCCTGGCTCCGGTGGATGCCCGGAACCTTGCCGTTTGCGCCCGGAAGCGAGCCCAGCCGGACATCCCGGACGAGGAGCTTTCCCAAGACATCAAGCTGGGGGCGGACAGGATCTTCCGGCACGTGCGCGGCCTGACGGCCCTGTACAAACGGGCCCTGCTCCTGGCCGTGGAGCAGGGAATATCCTTTGCGGAGTATGCAAACCGCATGGAGAGCCGGGGGGACCTGGAGCGCATGGGGGCCGAGGAGTTGGCCGAAAAGCTCACCCAGCTCGACGCCGCCCAGCTCTCCCTGCTGGAAACCAAGCACGGCTTTGCCTACGGAAGGTTTTTGGGGGGCTACTTCGCGCTCATCAACCGCGCGGGCTGGTTCTCGGAGGATGAGCTACGGAATTGGTTCGGCGAGACCCTGCACGCAAACCCGGAGGTACCCATTTCCCAGGCTTACGAAAACGGGATGCGGACCCTTCTCTACCTGAACTTCGTGGCCACGGGCCAAAAGCCGGGCCAGGATGCGGTTTTCATCATGCCGCCCAACCAGCGGCTTCCCATGCGCTCGCTTTCCCGCAACGACACTCCCCTGCCGGAGGCCATCCCCCTGCGGGGACCGGGAGAGCGCCTGTCCCTGGCCATGGAGCAGCTGGGAAGGGGCGATGTGAGGGCCATCCAGGATGTGTTTGAAATGGTCAGCGACTACGCATCCGAGGTGCATAAACCGGAAGCGGCGGCCGCTGTGTTCTTTGCAAAGAACGTGATGGCGGAGTTGAAAGGCAGGTTCGCAAATCAACCGGAAGAGCAAATCAAAATTTATGATGAACTTATTGGAATGTTTGACTATTATAAAGATGGTTACGGCGCCGGGGACATCGGTCTCATCGGGGAGGTGGCACAGGCGTTTGTCAACAAGGGCGCCGCTCTCGGCGAGCTTAAGCGCCGGAAGGAAGAGATTGCCGTCTATGACGACCTGTTGGCCCGCTTCGGGGATAGGATGGAAACACCCATCGCCGAAATGGCGGCAAAAGCGCTTATCAACAAGGCCATCACTCTCGGTGAGCTTGAGCGCTGGGAGGAGGAAGTTGCCGTCTATAACAATCTACTTGCCCGCTTCGGGGATAGGATGGAAACACCCATCGCAGAAGAGGTCGCTAAGGCGCTTGTCAACAAGGCCGTCACTCTTGGTAAACTTGATCGCTTGGAGGAGGAAATTGCCGTCTATGACGACCTGCTGGCCCGCTTCGGGCAACGGACGGAAACACCCATTGCAGAAGAGGTCGCTAAGGCGCTTGTCAACAAGGCCGCGACTCTTCGTATTCTTGAGCGTAAAGAAGAGGCGATTGTAGCTTGCGAAGAGTTGCTCGCCCGTTACGGAAATCGGACGGCCCCCCCCTTCGCAGAACTGGTGGCAACAGCGCTTGCGAACGAAGTCTTCGCTCTTAACGGACTTGAACGCTGGGAGGAGGCGATTGCTGTCTGTGACGACCTACTGGCCCGCTTCGGGGAACGCACGGAAACGCCCATCGCTGAACAGATGGCGGGGGCGCTTCTCGACAAGATGGCGGCTCTTGATACGCTTTCGCGCTGGGAGGAAGTCCGGCAGTGCTTTGCTTCATTAACGAACCTTCTGAAGCATCATCAAAGCCCCCTGCTGGAAAAAATCTCGCAGCTTACCGGGCAGATTCAAGAATTCCTGCAACAAGCACAAAAAGGCGAGGAGGAAGCTCCAGGGGCCTGAGCAAGAAGCCCGGCCTTGGGCAAGGAAAACTCGACACCGGCTAAAACCGCCGGCGTAACGAAAAAACCTGAAACCATCCGTTTTCTTTGGCTGGCTCCTGCAGCCAAGCCGTGCTTCACCCCGCATCCACTCCTTGGATTCGCCGTCTCCCCTTCCCTCCCCGTGGCGGCCGCCCCGCCCTGCTCCTCCGGCCCGGCGGCACCGCTCGCCCTTTTCCGGCTCTCCCGTCCCCTCATACCAAGGCGAATTCGGACGGTTAACCAGGCGGCAAGGAGGAGGCGACGCAGGCGTATGGGGTCAACCGCCTAGGAGCCCCAAGACGATGCCGACGCAGTCAGACGTTTGGATGGACCTTGGCATCAGCCCTGCTTTGCCTTGCGGGCAAAGAGCACCTGGTTCAGGAGGATGGCCAGCACCGTGGAAAGGGTCAGGGACGAGCCGAACAGGGGCTTCAGCACATGGGGAACGTCCGCGTACAGGCCCGGCAGGAGGTCCACCGAAAGCCCGAAGATGAACGCGATTCCGATGACGAAGATGTGCTTCTGGTCCGGCTTGCTGGAGAGGATGATCTGAAAGCCCGAGAGCACCATGTAGCTGGTGACGAAGATCAAAATGGAGCCCATGACGGGCGGGGGCATGATGGAGAACAAAGCCCCCAGCTTGGGGAAGAAGCCCAGAAAGATGAAGAGCCCGCCGCAGGCCCAGGCGATCCTGCGGGAGGTGGCCCGGGTGGCCAGGGAAAGGCCCACGTTGCTGGCGCTGGTGTCGGTGGCCATGCCGCCCAGGAGGCCCGCGGCCAGCACGCTCACGGAGTCGGCCAAAAGGCCGTTTCCGATGCTTTTCATCTCCGGCTCGCTCCAGTCCGGATCGTTGATCCGCTGGGCGGTGATGAGGTTTCCGAAGGCCTTGAGGCTGACGCAGAGGCTCACGATGCAGAAAGGGAGCACCAGCTCCCAGGAAAAGGCCCAGTGGAAGGAAACCCCGCTCAGCATGGGCAGGCTCACCCATTTTTCAGCGGCCACCTGGAGGAAGTCGGACAGGGAGAGCAGGCCGAAGGCAAAGGACGCGGCATAGCCGCTCACCATTCCCACCAGCACCGAGTAGAGGCGGATCCGGGAGCGGCTCCAGACGTTGATCCCCACCATGCACCCCAGGGTCAGGAAAGCCACGGCCAGGTTGGCCGGCTTGATGAGGTCGCCCTGGTTCTCGACTCCCAGGAACTTGCAGGTGCCCACCGGAATCAGGCCCACGGCCACCATGAGCACCACCAGGCCGGTGACGTTGGCCGGAAAAAGGAAACGGACCCGGTGCACCACCCGCGAGAACAGGGCTTCGAAGACTCCCGCCACCAGGATCATGCCGTGCATGAGGGGAAGCCCCCCCATCCAGGCGGCCCGCATGGAGACCCCGAAAAAGCTGGGGCCCGCCAGGTTGGGGACCAGGTAGCCCGAGCCCAGGGGGCCCAGGCGCAGGCTCTGGACGATGGTGCCCAGGCCGGCCGCGATCATGGTGAGGCAGACCACGGCCTCCACCTCGTCGCTGTCTCCGCCGATGTTGTTCACCAAAACCACCGGCAGCACCAGGGTGGAGGACATGAGGAAGATGTGCTGGAGGCCCAGGAGCAGCATGTCCCGCAGGGGCGGGCGGTCCTCCCGGCCGTAGATCAGCGTTTCGGGCTTTTGATCCAAGGGCTTCTCCGATGCCTTTTCACCAGCGGAGCCAGATGGGGTTGGCCAGCGCATAGGCCGAGCCCACGATGAGGTCCAGGCCGCCGGCCCGGACCCTCCGGACATACGCAAGCTTGCGGACCGGGGTGCTTCCTCCCGGCAGGACCTGCATGTACATGACCCAGGCCTGGGGTTCCTTTTGGAGCTTCTCGATCATCTCCCGGAACACGTGGCGGCCTTCGAAGTCGGTAAAGTTCTTCAGATTGCGACCCTGGATACACGGGTATCCGGGGTCCACCAGGGCGGTGCCGTCCATGCGCAGGACAAAGACATAGGTGTCCCGGTAGACATAGGGGGAGGCCGGGTCCTTGAGATCGGCGAAGGCATCCTCGCCCTTTTGTTTGATCAGTTCCGCAGCCGAGTCCACGATGCCCGTGACGAAGGTCTTCTCCGGCTTCATGTTGTACAGGCCGCTGCCGATGGCGTAGCTCTTTCCGTCCGGGCCGGTCACGCGCCGTATGTAGGTGGTTTTCCAGGAGGGAAAGATCTCTCCCGGCTCCACCCAGAGGTAATGGAGCCAGCCGCAGTGAAAGGGCTCCGAGTTGGCGGCGCCCACGATCATGCGGATGACCGGCTTTCCGTGGATGTCTTCGATATTCAAGAGGGGCTTCCCCACCAGCTCCTCGTCTATGGGATGAAACACGCAGGTTCCGTCCAGGTCGTAGACAAAGAGGTAGCGGCTGTTCCTGAACCACCGGCTCCCCTTCGTGCGGAACTCCGGGAATGCGGCGCTGCCTTTTTCATGGAAGAGCTGCGCGGCCTCCTCCACCAGAGCCACCAGGTTGCGGGTTTCTTCGTACTGGTAGCCGGAGAGGTCTGCGGGATCGGCGGGTGCGGCAAGGGCCGGGCAAAGCGGGAGGAGCGCGGCCCAGACGGCGGCCAGGACGAGGATGGCGGGCCGCCCTGCGGAAAAGGGCCCGGAGCCTCGCCCCGCCTTGGATTTCCCGGGGATGCGGGAGTCCCGGGGCGGTATTTGTCCGGGATTGGCCTTCATACATCCTTTTTTAAAAATGCGTTGGGTGCGGGTCAAGGCTGCCCGGCTGCTTCTATCCCAAATCCGTGACGAATTTTTTCCTGGAAGGGGTCAAGGGCCATTTCCGGAGCATTCTTGCCCAGAACGGTGTTTTCCCCGGGGTGAAAGTTCTTTTCCGCCCTCCGGGGCCACATGAAACCGCTCGCGGATTCAGGTCTATTTTTTCAAGAACACCCAGTCGCCGGGGTTTACCGGGTTGCCGGACAGGAGCTGGGCGGTGGCGGTCTTCTCGGACACCGAGGTGACGCGGACGGTGGCGGACTTGGCGCCGGGAACCAGATAGACGCGCCCCTTCTTGCCGGGCATCTCCTCCCCGCGGGAATGGACGTTGAGCGTAATGTAGGTGGTGAGCCCCGCGTCCGCGCCCGCGGACAGGGTGACGGTCTCCCCGTCCACGGAGAGCACCTGGCAGGACCAGGGAAGCTCGGACAGAGCCTCGAAGGCCTGGTCAGCGGCATCTTCGGCCAGGTCCGTCAGGACATCCTCCGGGCAGGCCAGCACCTCCAGGGCCTGGCCGGGCCAGGTCTCGTCCAGCACGGTCTCGCGGGAGAGCGACAGATCCAGGATCTTGGCGCCGGTGAGGGTGTCGTAGATCCAGAGGGAGCAAAGCACTTCGCCCACCTTGCGGACCTTGCGGAAGCCGTACAGGCCGGTTTTCTTCTGGGTGATGAAGGGGCCGGAGAAGCGGCCCAGGCAGATGGCGTTGAATCCTCCCGCCCTGGCTTGCGCGAGCAGCGCCTGGCCGGGGGCCGGGCCGGTGATGGAGGCCGGATCGAAGGAGAAGATGCCCGCCAGAGTCGGGTCGGTGACGAAGACCACCCCCTTGGCGCCGGACGAAAGCGTGGCCTTGAAGACCCCGGAAAAGCTTTCTCCGCAGGTGTTCTGGTTTTCCATGGCCGGCGGCACCAGGAGCACCATCTTCTTGAGCTCGTTTATCTTGAGGAGGGCCTTGGCCTTGTTCTTGGCCCCGCAGCCGGAAAGGGCGGCCACCAGGAAAACGGCGGCGAGAAAGAAGGCAAGGACGGCTGGAATGCGGGTTTTGGGACGAAGCATTTCGGTTTCCTTTGTTGAGGTCCCCCTGCCCACTTCCGGCAAAGCGGGGGGCGTGCCCGGGGGCTTGTGCCCGGTGGAAGGTCCTTACTCCCCGGCGCGTCCGGAGGGGTAGTGCACGGTCACGGTGGTGGAGATTCCCCCGCGGGGGGTGAACTTGCCCGTCACGGTGAGCCAGCGGGGCGAAAGCAGAGCCGTCAGGTCGTCCAGGATGCGGTTCACCACGTGCTCGTAGAAGATGCCCATGTTGCGGTACTGCAGAAGATAGTACTTGAGGCTTTTGAGCTCCACGATCTTCTGGTCCGGGCAGTAGCTGATGGTGATGGTGCCGAAGTCTGGCAGCCCCGTCATGGGGCAAACCGAAGTGAACTCGGGCTGCTCGATGACGATGGCCGCGTCCCGGACCTGGGCGTACTGGTAGTCCATGGCCGTGAGCAGCGATGCATCGGCCTTGCCCGGTTTCGCGGTGCTTTTCTTGGGGGCGGGGTTTCTTTTCGCCATGATGTTTTCCTCGCGGTGTCGCCGTCTTGGAGCGCCGCAGCCGGCACCCCTTGGCGTCTATACCGGAGAAGGGTTGCGGCGTCAAACGCCAAGGCAAAACAATAGCCGCGAGGTGTGCATCTAAGATGCGGAGGCTTCCTCCGAAACCTTAGAGAAGCTATCTCAAAAATAAGAAGGAAAAGGATTCTGCGGGGCAGCGGGGAAAACCCCTTTTGAAAAAGCTGGCTTTTCCCCGCTGCTCCGCACCCCCACTCCCCTTTCCGCAAAACTTATAAACCAACCCCGAAGGCTGCTATTCGAGATTGCCTGCCCATCATGGCGGCAAAAATCGTTTTCAACAGGATGTGAAAACAATTTTCATATAAATTCTATTAGTTACCATAGATTCGGTCCGGCTCCGCCAATGCGTGTGCTCGACGCGCTGATGATTTCGATTTGCGCAATGGGACTGGGACTAGGACAAACGCACTGGGGCATCAGATCCCCAGTTTCCGGTAGGCGCGGCGGCGGGAGGCGAAGGAGGCGGCCAGCACCCCGGGCCGGTCCAGGTAGTCATAGATGAGCGCGAAGCGTTTGCCGTCGGAAGCCCGGAGAACCCTTCCCACCACCTGGAGCACCCGGCCCGAGAACTTCACGGGGGTGGTGAGGAACAAGCCGCTAAGCTCACGGCAGTCGAAGCCCTCGCCGATGAGCTGCAAAGTGGCCACCAGGACCTGGGCGGTCTTTCCGTTCACCGCGGCGATGGCTCGCTCCCTTTCCTCGGGCGGAAGGTCGCCCGTCAGGAGCGCGGCGGAGACCCCCAGGCCGGTGATGCGGGCGTGCAGGTCCCGGCAGTGCTCCCTCCGGTCGGAAACCACCAGGGCCGGTCCTTGGCCCTGCCCAGCGAAGTCGGCCACATCGGAGGCGATCATCTGGTTGCGTTCCGGGTCGGCGCAGAGGCTCGCCATCATGGCGGGGTAGTCCTGGTCGAAGTCGTAGTCGAAGGTCGTCTCCCGCACCAGCAGCCGGGCGCGGGCCAGGTTCCCGCAGGACTGGAGCTCGGCGGCGGTCTGCCGATGGGCGCACTCGCCCACGTAGAAGTTGATGATTGCAGAAAGACCGTCCCTGCGGAAGGGGGTGGCGGAGAGCCCCAGCATGAAGTGGGAGTCGAAGCCCTTGACCGCGTGGGTGAAGGTCCTGGCGGGCACGCGGTGGCACTCGTCCACCACCAGGAAGCCGGTGGTTTTGGAAATCTCCGCTGCGCGGGAGTAGAGCGAGTTCACCAGAGCCACGGTGAGCGGCCGGCCCGTCTCGCAGCGGCCCGCTCCCACCATGCCCATCCGGTCGCGGGAAAGGCCCAGGAACTGCTCGGCGCGCTCCATCCACTGGGTGACCAGCTCCCGCGTGTGGACCACGATGCAGCAGGGCTGCCTTCGCGCGGCGATGAGGGAAAGCGCCACCACGGTCTTGCCCGCGCCCGTGGGAAGCTCCAGCACGGAGAAGCGCTTTTTCAAGATGTTCCGGCAAGCCTCCTCCTGGTGGGGGGAGAGTGTGCCGGTAAAGCGAAAATCCGCATCGGGGAGCTTCCGGGTATGGTCCGAAAGGGAGTAGGCGAGCCCCTGTTGAGTAAGGAGAGCAAGGAGACGGCCCGTGAAGCCCCGGGGAAAGGTCCAGCGGTCCCCTTTTCTGCGGAAAAAGGAAAGGCTCCGGGGGATCCGGGGGTTCTTCCTGCCGAAGCGCAGGCTGGAAACATAGGCCGGGTTGGGGGCCCGGAGGGTCCGCACGAGGAAGTGCTCCAGATCTGCGGGAAGCGCGCCCTCCACAACCAGATTGTTCTTAACGGTGACCGAAATCATGGCAAAAGATGCGGCTCCGGGATACGAGAATGAAACGCCGCGCGACCCGCGGGCCTGAATCCGTCAACTTGCAGCAGCGGGCTCTTCCTTGCGGTATTATCGTTCATCATAAAAAGGGATGAAAATTTATTTTGCAGTTGTGAAAAATGTGTGATGCACCACTTCTTTTCAGTGAAAACAAACACGTTCCATGTTGAACCATTTCCGGAGGCGCTAGTTGCGTTGCAGGAATCATTGTAGTATATAAACTGGTTACATGGGCGGCCGGCCAAGCCGGTCGCGGCCGCGTCGAAAAATGGCCGTTGGTGGTGCCGCACCCTCGGCCGGGTTCTTCTTCTTTCTCCGAAGAGCCGGAAACAAGAAACCGGATTCAGCCCTATACGGACGCTCGGTTCTAGTTCGATGCACCCGAAACAGCGCCCATTGCGCGTAATCTCATGATTACCGGGGGTTTCAAGGAAGACGCCACGTTTTTACCGGTTTACGGATTCAGGCCCCCACCGGGGAGGGGCCTGTTCTCGATGCCCGGTGCGCCATCTTCTTTTTCTTCTCCAAGGCAAAGCTCCCCGCAGCAGATGGAAAGGATTATCCCATGCGTGCGTTAACGGTCTTTTTCTTGGCGATGTTTCTCGTCCTGCCCGCCGCCCAGGCAAAGGATGTCTCCGGTGTCAATGTTCCGGATACCATCAACGCCGAGGGCCAGACCCTTCATCTCAACGGGGCTGCGGCCCGAAAGAAGTTCGGTTTCGTGAAGGTTTACGTGGGAGCCCTCTACCTGCAGGCCCGCGGCACCGACGCGAACGCCATCATCAACGCGGACGAGCCCATGGCCATCACCATGAGCTGGATTTACGACAACACCGCCCGCGAGCGGGTGAGCGAGTCCTGGCGGGAAGGCTTCGAGCGTGCGGTGGGAGCCAAGGAAACCGCGGCGTTGAAGCCCCAGATAGACCAGTTCTGCGCCGCCTTCCCCGATCCCTACAAGAAAAATGACGTTTACACCCTGGTCTACATCCCCGGCAAGGGAGTCGTGATCGAGGTGAACGGCAAGGAAACCGCCGTCATTCCCGGCATGGAGTTCAAAAAGGCCATGTTCGGCAACTGGCTGGGGCCCAACCCCGGAGACAGCAGCCTGAAGAACCTCAAGGCCGAGATGCTGAAGGGCAAGTAGCCCCCCCGCAAGCCGCTGGATTTCAAAGAAACCCCGCTCTCCGGAAGAGTTCCGGACGGCGGGGTTTTTTCATGCCCTTTCCACCCAAAACCTCCGGCGAAGCGGGAGAAGGACCCGCAGCGTCCTTCCCTTCTTCTCTCCTAGAGATGGCGCGCGATGAGCGCCTCCAGCTCGTGGCGGGGAAGCGCCCCCGCTACCTTGTCCACCTCCCTGCCCCCCTTGAAGAGGATCATGGTGGGGATGGACGAAACCCCGAAACGACCGGCCATGAGCGGGTTCTGGTCCACGTCCAGCTTGGCCACCAGAAGCCGTTCCGCGTGCTTTGCCGCCAGTTCCTCCAGGACGGGGGCCACCATCCGGCAGGGCCCGCACCAGGGCGCCCAGAAATCCACCAGGGTGAGCCCCGGACGGTCCAGGACCCGGGCGGCGAAGGTGTCGTCCGTTACGTTCACGGGCTTTCCCCCGCCGGGCGCCGAAGCGAGCGGGGCCCGGCAGCGGCCGCACACCGGCCTCTCCCCCGGACGATTGATCCTGACCCGGGGAACCTTGTTCTTGGCCCCGCAGCGGGGGCAGGCAATGATCACGCTGTCGTCGGGCATGGGTTCCTCGATACGATGAATAGATGATCTCCACGGCTCGCAAGATCCCGCAGGAAAAGCTTGCCGGGCGGGCGGTCCCTAGAAACCGGTGAAGCTCCTGCGGTACTTCTCCCGCTTGCGGGCGTTCTCCGCATAGGCGGCGAACTTCCGGTCCGCCACGGAGACGTTCTCCTGATTGAACTGCATTTCCAGCCAGGCGAAGAACTTGCGCTTGAACTCGTCGAAGGAGCGGACGGCCAGGGCGTGGCGCAGGAGAAAGAAGGGCCGGGAGTGGAACTTGGTGTAGGCCTTCTTGGTGAGGTAGTCCACCTCGTCGTTGGAAAGGGCTGTCCAGGGCCGGGGGAGCGGCGCCTCCTCCGCGTTTCCCAGGATATACTCCTTCCAGTAGTCATAGCCGGTCTCCCGCACCAGGTCGTACCAGAGCGCGGACAGGGGCTTGGCCGTTGTCTTGGAAAACTGCACGTAGTCGAGGTTCAGGCTCATGGCGAACTTCACGGTGCGGTCCAGGGTCTCCCGGGTCTCCCCGGGCAGGCCGGTCATGAAGAAGCCCAGGGTTTTGATGCCGTGGGAGCGCGTCATGGAGACGGCATGGCGGATCTGGTCCAGGGTGATGCCCTTGTTCACCCGGTCCAGCATGTCCTGGAGCCCCGACTCGAGCCCCATGTAAATGCGGCTGCATCCGGCAAGCTTCATCTTGGCCAGGAGCTCGTCGGACAACGAGTCGATCCGGGCCCGGCAGGCCCAGGTGATGTCCAGCTTCCGGGCGATGAGCTCCTCGCAGATCCCCAGGGCCCTCTTGCGGTCCACTAGGAACTCGTAGTCGAAGATGTCGATCTCGCGGACCCCGAAACGGTCGTGGCATTCCTGCATCTCGTTTACCACGGTGGCGACGGAGCGCGGGTTGTAGCTGGTGCGCCGGGCCTCGCAGAACAGGCAGTTCATGGGACAGCCCTTGGAGGTCACCATGACCGTAAAGTTCTTCCGCTCCGTGGGGAACTCGGCATAGAGCTCGTTGGGCAGAAGATGCCGGGCCGGGTTGGGGTAGTCGTTGAAGTCGGGCTCGGGGCCGTGGTCGTTCTCCACCACCTGGCCGTTTCGTTTGAAGATGAGACCAGGCACATCGGCCAGGTCTCTGTTTTCCTCGATGGCGGAGCACAGGGCCGGAAAGGTGTGGAAGGCCGAGTTGTAGCACCCGAAATCAATCTCTGCGGGCATCACGGACTCTTTGGGATAGACCCGCAGGTTGTAGCCGCCCACCACCACCTTGACCTTGGGAAGCCCCTCCTTGACGGCCCGGATCCATTGGAGCGTCTCCCGGAACATATAGGTGGTCATCATGAAGCCCACCATGTCCGGCTTGATCTTCTGCAGGCGCTTCACCACCTGATCGGGCGAGAGCCCCAGGGTGCGGGCGTCGATGAAATGGGCCTCGTGTCCGGCGCGCTCGGCGATGGCCGCCACCCAGGACATGGAGAGCGGAGGGAAGAGCCCGAAGTAGCGCTGGACTATTTTGAGGTTTTCCTCGTGGAGCTTGTAGGAAAACGGGTTGAAGACAAAGGCGACCCGCATGGAAGGCTTTCTCTGGTTCCTCTGGATAAAGCCGGGACAAAGGCCCGGCAACGGGGCCGGCACAGCCCGTGCAACCTGTAAGCTCACAAAAATAACACAGCAGGCCAAGCCATGCAAATAATGATGATGAATATATGAACGGGAGCAGAAACTATTTCTATGGGCGCTCGTGCCGGCCGAGGGTTTGGCAAATTTTGAGCCCCATTGCAGGATTAACGCGAATAGAAATAAGTTGCTCCCCATGATAAAAGGAAAGCCTTCTGCCGGGCGGCAGACCCCTCCGTCCAGGCCCGGTTCCGGGGGCACCCTTCCCCAGGCGCAAAGATTTCCTCGTAAACCAGATCCTTTTCCCATCACCTTGCCGAGCGATGTTCTTGCGCTTCATCAGTTCTCGGGTGGTAAATTTCCGGCGGGCAGACAAGGTGGGAACCCCTTTCAACGGAGAGCGGAAAAGCTTTTGGGGCCCTTAAGGCTCTGTTCCGGAATTCTCCCCCATCGTTTTCTCCCAAGCCTTGCTTCTGCCCCATAATACAATATAATATTTTGAATTAATTATATTATACTTTTGAGGAGAGCGCTCGTTTTTCCCCTTGACAGGGATGATCCCCTCCTGGTATTTTGCCTCTACAAACCAACCAGTCGGTTTATAAACCACCCGGTTGGTATTCTTTCCTGCCGTAAAAAACCAAGAAGGGGCTCCCATGCCGCCCATCCCGGAACTCAGCGAAATACGGCGCTCCCAGATCCTCCAGGCAGCCCTCGCCACCATCGCCACCATGGGCTGCGCCGCCGCCACCATGGACGACATCGCCAAGGCCGCAGGCATGTCCAAGGGAGGCCTCGTCCACTACTTCAAGAGCAAGCACGAGCTCTTCATATCCACCTTCCGCGAGTTCTTCGAGCGCGTGTTCGAAAGATGCCGTGTAAGCGAGGCCCAGTACGAGCACCCCATGGACAAGCTCCTGGGCTTCGAGCTTCTGTTCGACGCAAACGACTCGGATGTCCGCGACGGCTACCCCATCCTGTTCGACTTCATGGCCATCGCCGTCCACGACACCGAGTTCCGGGCCATATTCGATGAGTGGGTGCAGAACTGGGTCACGCTCCTCAGCAGCGCCATCCGCCAGGGAATCGAGCAGGGCATTTTCCGCGAGCTGGACCCGGACCCCATGGCCCGCACCATCTCGGCCGTTTACCAGGGCATCGCCACACGTTGGTACCTTGCACCCGAGGCTCACAGCTATGAATGGGCGATCAACTCCTACCGGGCGGCCATAGAGGGCCTCATGAGGCCGTACCGCTTGGATCAACCATAGCATCCATGTGTTTTGTGGTTGCAGCTCGACGCCGTGCCCGCGAACTTGCCGGGATTTCCCGGAGCCTTTTCTTTCTCAAAACCGTTTCATCAAAAGGAGGCGCCATGCCGGTATTTCAAAGCACAGAGCAGATGTACGAGGTCCTGGGCGGTCTTTTCAACATGCTCATGTCCAACGAGAACGTCTTGCAGAAGTATCTCGAAGCCAACATGACCATCCTCTACGAGATCAACGATCCCAAAGGCCAGATCTGGCTTTCCCCGGCCCACGGGGTGGTCTGCGGCGCCTGCGACGCCACGCCCGACGTCACCATGAGCCTTTCCGGAGATGCCTGCCACAACTTCTGGCTCAAGAAGCTCTCGCTCCCGGTGGCCATCGCCACACGCAAGATCAAGACCAAGGGCCCCATGCACAAAATCATGAAGCTCCTGCCCATGCTTAAGCCCGCGCACGAGGCCTACCCGGATATCGCCAGAAAGCACGGGCTGCTGTAGGGGTTCGAGCCTGCAAGTTTTTCGGGGCATCGGGAGTGAACTGCAAGCGAGACCCATACAGCCACTCCCCTGACGGCCGCGCAGAAGGGCTTTGCGGAAACGGGGGAGGCAGGTATCGGTAGAGGGGGAATGGGCCCCGCGGGCGGAGAAGCGCCTCGGGGTAGGGACACGCCACATTTTTAATAGGGGTTTCCTCCCTGCCCCGCAGAATCCTTTCGCATTTGTCTTTATGGAGGGACCATGAGCTACTGCGATCTTTGCATTGACCTGACCGACGAGCACGAGAGCTTGAAGCGCGAGACACACAAGTTCGCGAAGGACGTGCTGCGCCCGGCAAGCATCGAGCTGGACAAGATGTCCCCCGAGGACGTCATCAAGAGCCCCATATACTGGAACGCCATGAAAAAGGGCTACCAGCTGGGCTACCACTCGCTCTTCATCCCCGACACCTGGGGCGGCATGGGCCTGGACCCCTTGGGCATCCACATCGTTTTGGAGGAGCTCGCCTGGGGCTCCGCCGACTTCGCCGTGGCACTGGGCGTGGCCTGCTTCCCGGCCTTCTTCGCCTCCATGATGCCCAACGACATGCTCATCGAAAAGATCATCGAGCCCTTCTGCGCCAACACCGACGCCACCTTCATCGGCTGCTGGGGCATCACCGAGCCGGACCACGGCACCGACACGCTGTGCCCCGGCACCGAGGGCTTCACCAACCCGGACATCACCTGCCAGGTGAAGGCCGTTCGCGAAGGCGACTATTACATACTCTCCGGCCAGAAGTCCTCCTGGGTCAGCAATGGCACCGTGGCCACCCACTCCATGGTCTTCCTCACCATCGAGCCGGAACGCGGCATGGCCGGAGGCGGCATCTGCATCGTTCCGCTGGACCTCCCCGGCGTGCGCCGCGGCGCGCCGCTCGATAAAATGGGCCAGCGCGCGCTCAACCAGGGCGAGATCTTCTTCGACAACGTGAAGGTTCCCGCCGACCTCATGCTGGTGGACCCCGAATCCTATGAAGGCATGATGGACCTGACGCTGGCGACCGCCAACGCCTCCATGGGAGCCATGTTCACCGGCGTGGCCCGCGCCGCCTACGAGGAGGCGCTCGCCTACTCCAAGGAGCGCATCCAGGGCGGGAAACCCCTGTTCGAGCACCAGATCATCAAGCACAAGCTCTTCAACATGTTCACCAAGGTGGAAGCGGCCCGCAGCCTCTCCCGCGCCGCATTCATCTACAATATGAACAACACGCCGCCGCTCACCCACTACTCCATCGCCAGCAAGGTCTTCTGCACCCAGGCCGCGTTCGAGGTGGCCTCGGAGGCGATCCAGATCATGGGCGGCATCGGCCTTTCCAAGGAGTACTGCATCGAGAAGATCTTCCGGGACGCCCGCGCATCCCTGATCGAGGACGGCGCCAACGACAGCCTCATGATTACCGGCGCCCACGCCCTGTAAGGGCAAGGAACCGCAAAGGCAACGGCAAAAAGAGGAAAGGCTTTGTGGGGGGAGGTGTGAAAACCGCTTTTGAAAAAGCGGTTTTTCCCCCTCCCCCACCCCCCCTCCCTCCTTTCCGCAAAACTTTCTGCACAACGGGTCTGAGGGAGGGACGCAGCGGATGCTTTCCAAAAGAGGAAGGAAGCCCTTACTTTATCTTTTCACCATAGAGTGCAGGCTCGCTGAAAACGATGAGATGCAAGGCGCGCGGCAAGGCCGGTGAGGGAGCGTACTCCTGTACGTGACCGAAATCGGGCTTGCCGAGCAACGCAGCAGATCGCGT
>JBFMHL010000077.1:0-22041 GCA_040753055.1 Thermodesulfobacteriota bacterium
GGCTCACCCGCCGTTCCCTTCCTAAAGATGTAACCTTGTTTCAACTTGTAACAAGGTTACATCTTTTATGTCAAGAGGATTTCCTTTTCGCAAAGAAAGGGATTTTTCAAGAACGCGGGCGCCGGTTCCTGTGGTGCGGGAAGGGGAAGTCTTGTTCGGGGGGGAGGACAAAAAGCGGGGGGAGGGCCGAAGCCCTCCCCCCGCGGAATGTGAGGCAGGCAGGCTGCCGGTATTTCTTAGTAGCCCTTCTTCTTGAGGTCGGAAACCACGTCCACGTAGAAGTCGGGGGCGTCGAAACCGGGGGTGATGCCGAACATGAGGCCCACGATGGTGAGGTGGTCGCAGCCGGGGCTCCACCAGGCGGCCTGCTGCACGCCGCGGAAGGTTCCCCATTTGGCGGAGTTCACGGAAACCAGGCCGTCGTTGTCGCCTTCCTTGGCCAGCATGTAAAGCCAGGTGGGCATGAAGAAGATGTTGGGGGTGGCCCACTTGGCCTTGGCGGCCCAAGACTGGTAGTAGACGCCCGAGCAGTTGGGGGTTTTGGGGTTGAACACGTTCTGCATGTAGTCGGTGCAGAGGTCGTAGAGGTTCTGCCGGGTGTCCGGGTTGGTGTCGCCGAAGAGGAAGGTGTAGATGAAGTCCAGAGCGTCGGTGGTGAGCATGCTGACGGCCGAGTTCAGGTCGTAGACCATCAGGTTGGCCACCGAGGAGCCCTTGTGGGGGCCGGCGATGGAGGTGTGGGTGGCCACCTTTCCGGCGCAGCCCAGGTTGGTCATGGCGTAGCGGGTGTAGATGGTGCCGTGGGAGTGGCCGATGACGTTGGCTTTGGCCTTGCCGGTGACGGCCAGGATCTGGAGGAGCTGCTTCTTCCAGGCGGCCGCCTTGGTGGCGGTGCTGTCCATGCCGTTGACGCTGGTGATGTAGACGTTGGCGCCTTCATCCTCGAGGGCGGGCTCGATGCCCCACCAGTAGTCAATGATTCCCAGGATCTGAGCCTGGGCGCCCATGCCGTGGGACAGGATGACCGGGTACTTGGTGTTGCAGGTGTAGCTGGAGGAGCTTCCCCCGGCCAGGGCGGCGGCGGGGGCGAGGAGCGCGAGAGCGATTACGAGAGCGGTCAGCCTGAGCGATTTCACGGGTGATGCCTCCTGAGTCCGGGGGTGGATGCAAACGGTATGTAATGAAGCGTTGGTATGATGGAAAGATAGCGAACATACGCTCGATGCGGCAATCGGCCACGGGGTGGAATTAAGGCTTATTTCCGGCGCATCGGACCATGAGCGGGAGGTATGAGGAAACGATCGCGGACGAAAACATTCATCATTCCTAAGAATTAGAAAAGGAACGAAAAAACCGGGCCGGATTGCCGCGGCTAAAACCAATATATTATTATAAATATTTGTTATTTAAATAAATATGAATATTTCGGCAGGTGGGTCAGCCGAATGGGGAGGGCGAAACCTCCTCGTTTTCCGGGGTGTTTCCAGCTTCGAAAGAAGACTTTCCGGCCGGGTATGAGCCGGGCCCGGAAAGGTATGGGGAGGAGAGGGAGAAAACCCCACCCGAGTATCAGGCAGGGCTAGGACCGGGTGCGATCAGGCGCGGAAGTCGGCGGTAAGCACGGACACGTCGGGAAAGGAGTGGCGGGCGGAGACGGGTACGCCGGGAAGCGCCATGCGGGCGATGAGGCCGAGCTCGAAGAGGGAGTAAAACTTTCGCGCGGTGAGCCAGGCGTCGTGCACGTGGTCCGGCAGCAGGGTGAGCACGTGGACCGCGGGAAGGAAGAGGAGAAGCCCCAGGCTGCGCAGGCCGTCCAGACCGATGAAGTGCGATGTAGCCACCCGGCGGGACTGGGCCATGATGACGGCCAGGCTGCCGGGGGAAAAATGGTGCATGGTGCCGGTGATGTAGATGACGTCGTACTCCCCGTCGGAGAGCGCGTCCATGGCGAAGGCGTTCACCAGGCGGAAGCGGGCGGGGTTTCCTTTTTGCAGTGCGCGTTCGTTGGCGCCGTCCACCACTTGGGGCACGTAGTCGGAGCCCGTGACGGAGACGGGAAGATTTCTGCGGGCGCAGGTGCGGGCCAGGTGCATGGCCATGCCGCCGGAGCCGGAGGCGAGCTCCAGGACCTTCACCTCGCGGCCCAGGCGCTCGGCCGTTTTTTTCAAAACGGGCAGGAGGACGTCGGCGTAGTTGCGGTAGACGCCCAGGGCGATGTTGGTGCGGTGCAGGGAGCGGACGATGCGGAGCTTGCGCGCGTCCGAGACGGCCGGGTTGTCGGTGTGCTCGGGCAGGTCGGTGCGGATGCGGCGGTCCAGGGCATCCTCGGCGCGGGCGGCGAGCCCTTGATCCCGGGCCTGGCGGCTGCGCTCGGCGAGCCAGTCGGCCATCCAGGCGTCCACGGCCCGCCGGAGCTGGCCCATGCTCTCCCAGGCAGGAGGGAAGAGCTTGCGTATCTCCAAGGCCTCTTGTGCGGCGCGGGCCGCGTTGTTCATCTGGAGCATCGGATTCGGCTTCTCCGGGAAATCCTTTTACGAAGGATATCTCGGCTTATTCTGGCAGTTTGTCGAATCTGTGCAGCGTTACTGCCCCCATACTAGGGCTTTCTTTGGAAGGGGGCTTGGGGGGAACCTTTCTTTCACCATGAAAGAAAGGTTCCCCCCAAAATCCTTTCTCTTATTCTTTTTTTATTCAATAAACTCAAGCGCTTCCATTTTCTGCAGCATTTCGTCGGCCTGGTTCAGCACGGTTTCGATGCCCCGGGGGTCGGTGTCGCCGTGTTTGCAGCCGCAGCCCATGCATTCCCTGACGCCGCGTTCCGGAAAGATGTTGCAGGGCATGAGGTTGCCGTCTTCGTCGCGGCGGCGTCCGAAGCAGGACTCGTTGGGCAGAATCGAGGTGTTGGAGTGGCCGTAGTAGTACCAGTTGGAGAGCGCGCATCCGCCGCCCAGGTCCGGGGTGGGGCAGGAGCAGATGGTGTAGGGGGTATCCACGCACTTCATGGAGGTGAACATGGTGCCCCGGGAGACGTAGAAGATGTTGGCGATCTCGAAGGCTAAAAGCTTGTGGATCTGGTGGGCCTTGCGGTTTGCGTGCATGCCCCGGATCCAGGACTGGGTGTAGCCGGGCACGACGGGCAGGAACTCCCAGGAGGGGTAGGTGAGCTCCAGGAAGTTTTCCAGGCGCAGGCCCGAGTTGCGCATGCGGGCGAGCTTCCGGAAGAACTCCACGTATTTGTCGTCGGTGTCGGGCAGGTAGCCGTAGGTGCGGACGAGGGAGTCGTAGCGGTCCATGAGGCGGCCAAGGAGGATCTGGTTGTCCTCGTCGCAGGAGAGCGTTACCACCTGGCCGTCCTTGCCGTAGAGGTCGTTGGCCAGCCCCGAGCTGCGGCACACGCAGTGGCCGATGAACATGACGGGGGAGTTCAGGATGTCCTTCCAGACGTTCTGGATGGGCACGATGCGGCCGTTTATGATGTAGTCGCAGGCGATGTCGCGGATGCCGTAGATGGCTTCCTTGCCCATCTTGTTGGCCCACCAGGCGGAGAGCGTGCCCAGCTCGTGGACGAAGGGCAAGGAAGTGGGGCGCCACCAGAGCATGTACTCGCCGATACGGCTGGCCATGCGGGCTGCCACGGGGCGCTTGAGGCCGGGCCGGTCCTCCATGAGGGCTGCGGTGAGCAGCTTTTTGACGATGCGGCTTTTCTCCACGTGGGAGAGCTCGGGGGGGCAGCGGGTCCGGGTTCTGGGTGAGGCGGATGTCCTTCAGGTGGGCGAAGAGATGGGAAAGCTCCCGGACGACCCGGGGCCATTTCTCCTGCATTTCAACGGGAAGGGCGAGGTGGCTGTGGTGTTTTCCTCCCAGGTCGTGGTGATCCATGCACATAGGTTGATTCCCGTGGTCGAAGGGGTCAGGCGGAAAGCTCGCCGCTTATCTGGAACTGCTTCATGAAGCGCAGGTCTATGTACTTTTTCAGGGCGAAGCAGAGCTTGCCGGAGAATATCCAGTCGTTTTTCACCAGCACGCCGCGGCCGTCGCCCATGTTCAAGATGAGGAGGAACTTCTCCTGGGGGACGAAGGGGCTGAGGGCCTCGCCCCGGGCGGCCGCAAGGAGGTTTTGCATGAGAACGGGGTTCTGCCGGACGGCGTAGACTCCCACCTTGGCCAGGTTCTTGCCGGAGACGGAGATACAGTCGCCGCCGCCGAAGATCTCCGGGTGCGCCACGGACTGGAGGTTGTCGTTCACCAGCAGCGCGCCGTCCGGGGAGACGGGGAGGCCCGAGCGGGAGAAGACCTCCTGCATGCTGACGCCCCAGGCCAGGAAGAAGGCGTCCGCGGCAATCTCCCGGCCGTCGGAGAGCGTGGCCTTGCCGTTGCGGATGTTGGCGAGCCTTGGCGCGTCCAAGATCTCCGCTCCGCGGGAAACCAGGTTCTTCCGCGCCTTTTTCCGGAACTTTTCGGGAAAGGCGCCTAAAAAGGCCCCGCCGGCGGCCAGGGTGAGCTTCACGGGCTTGTGCTCGTCCTCGCCCAGGCGCAGCAGGGCTCCGGCCAGCTCGGCTCCGGCGGCCCCGCCCCCGGCCACCAGAATACGCGTCTCCGGGCGTTTGCGGATCATTCCCAGGATGCGTTCGCGGGCGGTGAACAACCCTTCGATGGGCTTTACGGGAAACACATTGGGCTCGCTGGGCGAGACGGGCGAAAGGTTGATGCGGGAGCCCAGGTTGAAGGACACGAGGTCGTAGGAAAGCGACCCGCCGGTGTCCAGGAAGAGCCGGCGGTTTTTGGCGTCCACGCGGTTTACGGCCGCGGCGACGAAGGCTGCGCCGCCTTTTTCGGCCATCTTTTTCACGTGGAAGCGGCACTGGGCCGGGGCGAAGGTCCCGGCCAGCATGCCGGGACCCATTCCCGAGTAATAGTGATAGCTCACCGGGGACACCACCGTCACCTGGCAGCCCGCTTCCCGGAAGGCTGCGAGGTTTTTCAGGCAGGTGAGGTGGGCGTGGCCCGCTCCGGCCAGGACGACGTGCTTTGCCTGGGTCATGGTGGTCCCCTCGTTAGGCCTTTTTCCCGTCCGCTATCCTTCCTTGAACACCAGCTTGCCGCCCAGGTATCCCGCGGCGCCGATGGCGGCCAGCATGGCCAGGAAGAGGAGCAGGAACATGCCACGGCCTTCGCTCAGGAGCACCTGGGGCGTTTTGATGAGCCAGGCCGTGAGGAAGAAGGAAAGGGCGGTCACGATTCCGCCGCAGGTCATCTTGATGATGAACAGGTGGGTGAGTGCCGAGTTGTACTTGCGCTTCCAGTCCAGGAAACCGGCGAACAGCACCAGGGGCATGCTGAGGGCGACGAACAGCAAATTGAAGAAGACGGCTCCGGCCATGCGGTCGCTCTGGAAGAGGACGGCCAGGAGGGCCAGGGCGAAGGTTATGGGGACCACGCCGTTGGGCACGTGCACCGCGATGGGGTGGGCGTGGTGCTTGACCATGAGGTCTTTGACCAGGGCGAAGGCCCGCGAAGCGAACGCGGCGGCGCCCGCGGCAGGCTCCTCCGGGGCCGCAGGGGATTCGGCGGCCGGCTTCTGCGCCGAAGCCTCCGCTGCGGGGGCCTTGGCCGCCGTCTTGGCCGCTTTGGCCGCGGCCTTTTCCTTGTCCCGTTTTTCGTCCGCTTCGGTGTACTCCACAAACTTGCTCTTGTCGGCTCCGCACACGGGGCAGACTTCGGGCGGCTCGGGACCTTCATGGATGTAACCGCAGACCGTGCATCTCCATTTTTTCATGATTCGCTCCCGGGAAAAAGAGATTGACGCCTGTCTTGTGCCTGTGCCCCGATCCTTACCAGCACCGGGGCCCAAAAACAAGACGGCGTTGCCGTCTCCGTGCTTTTCAAATGCGTGCGCCCGCTTGCCAAGCGGGGATTAAGAGCTTAGATTGAAAGGGAAATGACCGCTTCGTAGCCACGGCCGGCGTCGCCGGCCCGGAACCGGGGGCGGCACGCCAGGGAGAGCGGCTGGAACTTCTCCTAAAAAGTTTTTCTAGAAGGAAAAGGAATTCGCGGCGGAGGGTGAAATCCTTTTTTATGGCTGCAATAGCTTCTGGAACTCATCTCAGAATACTTCACCTATAAGACCTATTATATTTTTGAATACTATTTCCTTTCCCGACAAAAGAGACTTTTGGTGTCATATTGGGCACTAAACCTTGAAGGGCTGCCTTTTCACTTGGATTAAAAAGTTTTGAGGAAAAGGGGGAGGGGGTGCGGGGGAGGGGGGAAAAGCCAGCTTTTTCAAAAGGGGTTTTCACCCTTCCCCCGCGAATTCTTTCCTTTTTATTTTTGAGATAGCTTCTAGCAAAAAAGAAAGACAGGCGCCATGGACGAGACCAAGGAAACCCTGCCCATCGTGGGAATGACCTGCGCCAACTGCGCGGCCAACATCGAACGCGGGCTCAAGCGCACCGAAGGGATTTCCGAGGCGAACGTGAACTTCGCTTCGGAGCAGGCCGGCGTTGTCTACGACGCCAAGCAGATATCCCTTTCCGACATTGTGAAGAAGGTGCGCTCCCTGGGCTACGACGTGGCCACGGGCAAGGCGGACTTGCCGGTTTTGGGCATGACCTGCGTGAACTGTGCCGCCAACATCGAACGGGCACTCAAGCGCAAGGTGCCCGGCCTGGTGGATGCCCGCGTGAACTTCGCCACCGAGCGCCTGGACGTGGAGTGGAACCCGGCAACGGCCAGCCTGGACGACATCATGGCAGCGGTGCGCGCCGCGGGCTACGACGTGGTGCCGCCGGAGGAGGGCGGCGAGGAGGACGCGGAGCAGAAAGCGCGGGCCGCGGAGATCCGGGACCAGACCTTGAAGTTCATCGTGGGCGTGGTCTTCGCCCTGCCCCTGTTCCTGCTCTCCATGGGCCGCGACTTTTCGCTCCTTCCCGCCTGGTCCCACCAGCCCTTCATGAACTGGCTCTTCCTGGCGCTGGCCACCCCGGTCCAGTTCTATACCGGCTGGGACTACTACGTGGGCGGCGTCAAAAGCCTGGCCAACCGCTCGGCCAACATGGATGTCCTGGTGGCCCTGGGGTCCTCCACGGCCTACTTCTACTCCATCGCCGTGCTGCTCATCCCCTCCCTGGGGCATCACGTCTACTTCGAGACCTCGGCGGTCATCATCACCCTCATCAAGCTGGGCAAGCTCCTGGAGGCCCGCACCAAGTCCCGCACCGGAGGGGCCATCCGCGAGCTTTTGGCGCTTACCCCCGACGAGGCGGTGATCGTGAAGGACGGCGAGGAGCGCACCGTGCCGCTTGCCCGCGTGGCGGTGGATGACATCGTGATCGTGCGGCCCGGAGGCAAGATCCCGGTGGACGGCGAGGTCACGGAAGGCCAGAGCGCGGTGGACGAGTCCATGCTCACCGGCGAGCCCCTGCCCGTGGACAAGGGGCCGGGCGATACCGTCACCGCCGGCACCATCAACGGCCACGGCATGCTCCGATTCCGCGCCGTGCGCGTGGGCAAGGAAACGGCGCTCGCCAACATCATCCGCATGGTGCAGCAGGCCCAGGCCAGCAAGGCCCCCATCCAGGCCCTGGCCGACCGCGTGGCCGCGGTGTTCGTGCCCTGCGTGATCCTCATCGCCGTGCTCACCTTCGTTGTCTGGCTCCTCATTACCGGCGAGTTCGTGCCCTCCATGATCCGCTTCGTGGCGGTGCTGGTCATCGCCTGCCCCTGCGCCCTGGGCCTGGCCACCCCCACCGCCGTCATGGCCGCCACCGGCAAGGGGGCCAAGAACGGCATCCTCTTCAAAAGCTCCGCTGCCCTGGAGAAAGCCGCCAAGGTGAGCGCCGTGGTCTTGGACAAGACCGGCACCATCACCGCGGGCAAGCCCTCGCTCACGGACGCCATCGCCTTCTCGCCCCAGTGCGAAACCTCCGACGAGCTCCTCTCCCTGGCCGCCTCCGCCGAGCTCTTTTCCGAGCACCCCCTGGGCCGCGCCGTGGTCACCGAAGCCCGGGCCCGCGGCCTGTCCCTCTCCGACCCGTCCGACTTCTCCGCCCACGGCGGCTCCGGCGTCTCGGCCACCGTTTCCGGGCACAGGGTCCTGGTGGGCAAGCCCGCCTGGATCGCGGAGCAGGGCGTGGCCGTCGCCACCGCCAACAAGGCGATCGCCGATCTGGCCGCCCAGGGCAAGACCGTCATGGTGGTGGCCGCGGACAACAAGCCCTGGGGCCTCCTGTGCGTGGCCGACACCGTCAAGGCGGACGCAAAGGAAAGCATTGCCGCGCTCTCCCGCATGGGCCTTTCCGTGGTCATGCTCACCGGCGACAACCAGCAGACCGCCGACGCCATCGCGCACTCCGTGGGCGTGTCCCAGGTGTTCGCCGAGGTGCGCCCCGAGGAAAAGGCCGACAAGGTGGAGGAGCTCCGCCAGACAGGCCTCTGCGTGGCCATGGTGGGCGACGGCATCAACGACGCCCCGGCTCTCGCCCGCGCCGATCTGGGCATGGCCCTCGGCACCGGAACCGACGTGGCCATCGAAACCGGCGAGGTGATCCTGGCCTCCGGAAAGCTCGCGGGCGTGCCCCGCGCCCTGCGCCTGGGCCGTTCGGCCATGGCCACCATCCGGCAGAACCTCTTCTGGGCCTTCGGCTACAACGTGATCCTGATCCCCATCGCCGCCGGCGTGCTGGCTCCGGTCTCCGCAGCCCCGGAGTTCCTGCGCCAGCTCCACCCCATCCTGGCCGCGCTGGCCATGGCCTTCTCCTCCATCTCCGTGGTGAGCAACAGCTTGAGATTGTACAGGAAAAATATTTAACGGCGAACGACGAACGGCAAAAGAGTAACTGCACAAAAGATCTTGTGGGGGAGGGGGGACAAACCCCTTTTGAAAAAGAAGGCTTTTTCCGGAACCATAGGGAGAGAAATTTTCGTCGCGAGATTGGGCGTACAAGCCAAGGGTAAGGAAGCAGGCCCCGTGGGGCCGCAGGCGTAGTCGTTCTACGTCGAGGGACTATGGGGCCGATGACGTAGCCCTTGGCTTGTCAAGCCAATCGCAGCAGAAAGTTTCGACCTGTTGGGTTCCATGCCTCCCCCACATCGCCGCCCCTCTTTTCCGCAAAACTTTTTGGTGTATAGGCTTTGTTAATAGGTCCGAGTCGGCTTCCGTGCAAACTGATCTGCGGATAGATTCCCGGCTGCCCGAATCACAAGTTTATCCTTCCATCTCATTACTAATTGTTATCATAGAACTTACATGGCATAGCAAATTATGCTTGACAAAAATGTTGCGCAACAATATTGTTGTCCAAAAAAATAAGTTGTACAAGAGGTTGCCATGCCTCGTTCTCCCCAAAAATTTGATCCGGTGGCCAGCTTTCTGGCTGAAAATTTTCCCGGACCAGATCCTGAGAAGGCCTTTAAGGAGCTTGTAAGTCAAAGAACGCAGGACCACGGCCTGTTTTTGGACTTCAGCATCACCTGGCTGAAAAGTCTTGTCAGAGACTATGAAAAAAGCTGCAACGGAAAAGAAGCCTGCAAGCGATTCGTTTGCTCCCTGGATGACTCCAACAAGATGAAAAGCTGGTACAGCATCGCCGACAAGCTGGTTCGCGAGCTTCGGGAAAAGGAGGACACCCCCGAGTACAGGCTTAAATACAGTTTGAATAACTTCCACCGGACCATGACCGACCTCGTGCGCCTCCGGGTCGTGTGCAGCTTCCTGTCCGATGTCTATGCCTTTGAAAAGCTGCTGAAGAACGCCTATCTAAGCAATCCTTCCCATAGGGTGCACTTTGCCCTTCGCAAGCAAAAGGATACTATCCGGCTGAGACCAGTCGAGAGGAGGTCCGCCCATCGCTCGATAAAGTATCTCCTCATCAGTCACGAGGGTCCTGGAGTATTCCTGGAATTACAGATCATGACCACGTTTCAGGCAGCATGGGACCAGAAAGACCATCCCCTGATCTATGAGAAATTGAGGGAGAACCCGGAACGCGCCAAGAAACTTTTTAACAAATACGAGGATGAGCTGGTCCATAACATGGGTGGGAGCCTGCACGTTTTGGATACGCTTTTTGATCAGATCAAACGGAAGCTCGGGAAACCATAGACATGAAGCTCCATAAGCCAGGTATCAGAAACGGGCACCTGCTCCTATTTCGGAGAAATAGGGAAAAGGCCGAGAACTTTTCGGTTTTTCTGCCTGCGCCGGAGTTCGGCCAGCTAAAGATGCTGAAAGCCCTTCACCAGGGCTTTACCGAATATTTGGTGACGGTGCCCGGATGGGAGATGGAAGCCCATTCCATCAGCGATATAGAGACAGCATCCTCAGAGCTTTCCGGCCTGGATCGCTCAAGGATATTCCCTTTTTACCTGCCGGATTTTTTCGATGAAGCAGGGAGCCTAGTCACCCTCAGGGTGGCGGCCGTCCTTGATCGCCTGGGGCGAGCTGGGGAACGAGGCCTTCCGGACCTTCGAACGGGAGGGGTGGCCTCCGGCTCCGATTTTTTCAACCGGGAAGCGGAGATTACGGAGATTTGGGAGACGGTGGAAAAAGGAGAGGACTGCATCCTGCGTGCTCCCAGGCGCTTCGGCAAGACCAGCCTGGCCCTACACCTGAAAAGCCGTCCCTGGCCGACATGGCGGGTTTGCTATGTGGACCTGGAGGGGGACTCCAGCCCCGCGGATTTCATTTTTTCGTTGTTTAAAGCGCTTTCAGAAAATCCGGAATGTGCCGAATGCCTCCCCGAAGTGTTCGCAACGGCCCGGGGCAAGGGTTGGACCTCCGAACAAAGGGCCGGTTTCCTCGAACTCGAGAAGGATCGAATTGATCACGATTGGAGGGGATGCGGCGGCCGTCTTTTGGGCTCGCTGGGCTTTCAAAAGGCAAAGCTTTTACTGATTCTGGATGAGTTCTCGTTTTTGGCGGAGAACATTTGCGGACGGGAGGGCAGGGGAAGAGGTGAACTGGAGGACCTTCTCGAATGGTTTTCCGCGCTCCGCAAGGACAAGCCCACCGGCCTCTGCTTCATGATCTCCGGTTCCGAGCACCTGCCCAGCTATCTTCGCTCAATGGGAATCAGCAATGATTTTACGGCAATGCGTCCCATCCTCCTCACCACCTTCGATGAAGACAAAGCCCAGGCCTATATTTTCCTCACCATGGCCCGGCAAAACATTTCCCTCCCCCCCGAAGAGAGCCTGCATATTCTAAAGCTCATGGGAAAGCCAATTCCCTATTTCCTGCAATTGTTCCTGGACGCCCTGGTGAACAAGTGCCGTTCCGGGGAGGTACTGAATAAGGATAGCATGGAAAAGGTTTACCAAAACGAGCTGTTGGGGACGGGCAGCAAGCGCAATTTCGAAGCGATTATACGGCAGAAGGAGCGTTACGCCGAAAGGAATCCTTCCCTGAGATCGGCCCCCCGGCAGATGCTGAGCCGCCTCGCCCTGGCAGAGAGCGTGGAGAAAAAGAGCCTGGAGGCGGCCTGGAACGAAGAGTCCAGGCAACCGGGAAGCTTCGCCGCCTTGTTCGAGATCATACGGGATGATTTCTACCTTGCGGAAAAGGACGGACAGGTGAGCTTTGACAGCAAGCTCCTGCGCGACTGGTGGATACGGCATGTGTTGTGAGGCTGGCCCATTTTCGAAAAGCTGTTTGGGTCCCTTTCCAGCTTTTCCTTTTTACAGCAGGACCAATGCGCAATGGAAAGGAAATTTTTTCTAAGGGCGCGTAAGAGGATTCCATGAGCATCCTTCCCTATACCCCCGGCAACATGAGCTACCAAGAGCTGAAGGCTTGCTTTGTGGCCCGCCAGGCCCTCTTGGATGAGCTCTTGGAGACCCTGAAGGACCAGGCACAGGCGGAAACCCTTCAGCACTGGATGATCCTGGGGAGCCGGGGTATGGGCAAGACCCACCTGATCCGCCTGTACTTTCATGAAATTTTGAGGAGACCAGGGCTTTCCGCAAGCTGGATCCCCATTTTGATGAACGAGGAGGAGCCCGAGGTCTTCAACCTGTCCACCTTTTTTACTCGAATCCTGGAGATGCTTGCAGAATCACTGGAAAACATTGGTGAAAATGATGATGCAGCCGCGGTGGCCGCTTTCGTCGAAGAGCAGAGGGGAGCTGGGCTCGCTCCAGCCCGCTTGGCGGATCGGTCCGTGGATTTTTTGAAGGGGTTTTCCCAAAAAAAGAAAAAGCGCCTCGTGGTGTTGTTGGAAAACGCGGACGACCTGTTTACCAAGTGCCTGCCCGAGCCTACGGACGTGCAAAAGCTTCGTCGGCTCCTGTCCACGGAGAGCTTTTTACTGGTGATCGGGGCGTCGCCCACGTTCTTTACCGGAATCAGCCGGCACGATGGGGTATTCTATGATTTTTTCCGGTTGCGGCGCCTGGAGCTGCTGGGCTTTGAGCAGGCACGGGATCTCCTCGTGCGTTGGGCCCAGGAGGAGAAAGATCCGGCCCGTGAAGAGGCATTTCGCGCTGCGGATTCCCGCCTTCATACCTTGTACCATCTTACCGGTGGAAATCCTAGGCTCTTGTATTTTTTGTACCAGGCCGTGACGGGCGGGGAGAGCCTGGAAAATGCAACGGAAACCTTCGAGGACATGCTGGAAAAGGACCTGACCGCCTTTTACCTTACGCGTATGCGGGACCTTCCGAATCAGGTGCAGCCCATCGTCATCACGCTGGCCAAGAGCCGGAAAAACCTCACCCAGAAGGAGATCGCAAAACAAAGCTTCCTGCCGGAGCGCAGCCTGGGCACGCAGATGAAGCGATTGGAGGAAGAGGACGTTGTCATGGCGGTTTCCGGTAAAAAGGGCAAAAACACGGTTTACGCGCTTTCCGATTATCTGTTCCGTGTGTGGTATCAGTGGCGCTACGCGAAGCAAAAAGAGGTCATTTTGGGCCTGGTGGAGTTTTTGGCTATCTGGTTCGGCCGGAAAGAATTGGAAGGCTTATGCTGTCTGCAGGGCAAAGTGGGGAAGTACGCAAGCAGAGCCCTCAAGCTTATGGAATCAGAAGATTTTCGTGATTATCAAGCCGTCGTTTTTCAGGATAGGAGCGAAGCGTTTATACGATTGACCCAGCAGGAGGACTGGGATGGGGCGGCAAGGGAGTTGGGCTGTCTTTCGGATTATTCCGTAAACCCCAGAGAGGCTGTTCAGGCCCTTCTCCATGAATCCGGCTTTGAGCATAACGATGAGAGGTTGAGAAGGGTTTTGACGGCCCGGGTGGCGCAAGATCCCAAGGATCCGGTGTCGTGGAAGTGGCTCGGGGAGGCATGTAGAAGCCAAGGCGATATTGACGGCGCGGAGCAGGCTTTTCAGGAAGCGGCCGGGTTGAGGCCGGAAGAGGGAGCGTCATGGATCTCGCTCGGGGCCATCCGTGTTCGCAAGGGCGACTTTTTCGGAGCACGAAAGGCCCTGGACGAGGCCCTGAGCTTGAACGCACAAGACGGAAAGGCTCTGAGATGGATGGGAATGAGCTTCCTTTTGGAAGGGCTCTATGCCAGTGCTGAGCGAACGCTGAAAAGGGCCGTATGTTTCAGCCAGCATGATGTGGAGGCGTGGAAATGGTACGGCGTAACGTTGTTTATCAGAGGCAACGATAAGGATGCCATAAAAGCTCTTACAATTGCCGTGGACTTGGATCCAAAAGATCAGGTTGTTTGGAAGCTACTGGGCACGATGAGCCTTCATCAAGCGGATAGTGGAACTGCCGAACAAGCATTGGAGATGTCTTTGGAGCTCAATCCAAAAGATGCGGAAGCTTGGAGCTTGCTTGGAGATGCGTACGTTAGAATGGACATGCATGTAGCTGCTGAAAACGCTTATCAAAAAGCGGTTGATCTCTCTCCACAGAACCCAGTTTTTAGAAACCTCTTGGGTAAAGTATTGTTTCAATCAGGCCAGTTTGAAAAATCCATCCAGCATCACATAAAAGCGTTGAGGAATGATTTCCTATTCAAGGAATCCTACTTGGATCTTGGCCGCATGTTTATCTTGGTTCCTACGCTTCCGCAAGATCCTGAGATCTTGGAAAAAGCCATACAACGAAAGGGCAGCTTTTCCTGGAGCCAATATGCACATCCCGCTGCTTTTCCGAAAATCCTGGAGACAGCCCTTCAGAGACATGCAAGCCCACGAGATTTCCGTGCGTTGCTTCTCTTGGTCCAGGCCGTCTTCTTCATCCACATCGGAGAAAAGAACGCCTTTGTTTTAAGTCTGCGCAAGGGCCTGTCGACATTGGAAGGGCTGGGCGAAAAAGAACGTCGTGCTATCCTGATCCATTTTTCTGGCTTTTTCGTGGACGTTATCAGCTTTCAAACTCTGGCAACCCTGAAAACCTTCCTAATGTACTACAAGAAAGCCCCCCATGATACCGCTTTACTCTCCATAGTCCGACCGCTCGAGCACGTACTGGAGTATGCCGAGGCCTGCATCACGGAAAAGGCCGGAGCTGCATCCAACAAGGCCCGTATGGCTTTAGACCGGGTGCCGGGCGAGCTGCGGGGGCCGGTGGAGGAGATGACGGAGATGGTGCGGAAAAACCTGGAGTGGCAGAAAAAGGTTATCCCGCAGTAAAGAGCGCCGGGAGGAGGGGTATCACACCGTATACCGCTCCTCGTCCTCGGGCAGGTCCAGCATGTGGCCGTGGCGGGTGGGGCGGATGGGGTGGCCCAGGCGCCGGATGAGGTGCGAGGGCAGAAGCTCGTGGAAATCCAGGGAGGAGAGGAAGCCCCGCTCGCCCCGGGCCTTCCTCCGCGTCAGCGCCCGCACCAGCTCCCGCACCATGGCCGGCACCGGCACCAGGCTTTTCTCGCCGATCAGCCGCACGTCCGGACAAGGGCTCCCGTCCTCCATCAGAACGTTGATGGCAGGCGACCGGCCCACCACGTCCCCTTCGTCAACTCCCTCCGAAACCCGGTGCAGGGTCACGCGGTTATGGGCGGCTTTGCGCTCGGCGATGTCCTCCCAGGGCTGGGGCCCGGCCCCGTGGTGGTGCAGCAGGTCCGACGGGTGCACGTTGTAGATGCCGTGCGCGGGCGCTTCGATGATGGCCGCGTCTATGACCTGGCCGAAGGCCGCCACCACGATGGCTTCCGGCTCCCACGCGGACAGAAGCTCCCGGAAAGCCTCGCACTTCACCTCGCCCGTGTAGCAGGGAAGCCCCCGCCCCAGGGCCCGGTGCAAAAGCGCCCACTCATAGTCCTCCCGCTCCTCCGGGGTATAGTAGCGCCAGAACCGGCGGGAAACCGAGATCTTCGCGTCCGCGTCCAGGGGATCGTCCGTCACCAGCCCGAGGAGATGAACCTCGCCGGGCGCCTCCTCCTCCAGCGCCAGCAGCGCCTCCAAAGCCAGCAGCCCCAACGTCCAGGAGCCGATCAGGAGCACCCGCATCCCTTTGTCCGGGCGTCTGGCCGCTTCCTCCGGGGAGGGGCGGAACAGCCTGCCCCAGCGGGAGCCTCCGACCCGCGCGATCATTCGGCCGGGGTTGTCCTGAAGGATCCTTGCTACAAGCTCGGCTTCCAGATTGGCCGTCATCTCTCTTTCCTTGGAATGGACAGGGGTGCACGAAAGCACCGGCCTCGTGCGGGGCCGGGCATGGCTTCGACCGGCGCGCCCCGCGGGCGGCCGCGCTACTCCAGCGTCAACAGGGTCCGGGCGAAGTTTTCCACCAGGAAAGGGTCGTACTGGGTGCCGGAGCGGGCCTTTAGGTACGCGATGGTGGAGGGCAGGGGATAGGCCGGGCGGTACGGCTTGCGGGTGCGCAACGAGTCGTAGGAGTCGGCCAGGGCCACCATCTGGCTGATGGCGTGGGGCCGCTCCGCCCGCCGGCGCTTGGGGTATCCGCGGTCTCCCGCGAAGTGGAGGTGGTGCTCGTAGGCCGCCACCACCGAGCTTCGGGGCACGGCCGGGTTTTTCAAAAGCATGGCGGCCCCGATCTCGGAGTGCCGGGCCACCTGGAGCCTTTCGTCCGGCGTGAGCGGCCGCTGCTTGTTGAGCACCAGAAGGTCCACTTGGGCCTTTCCCACGTCGTGCAAAAGCCCGGCGATGATCAGCTCGCGGCTCACGTCGGGCCCCAGGGTGAGGGTCCGGGCCTGGGCGGCGCAGAGCAGCGCAACGTTTAAGCTGTGCTTGTAGGAGAGCTCGTCGTGCATCTTGAGCGGCGTCAGCGCTTCGATGATATCCGCGTATTTCAGGATGTAGTGGACGAAGTTCAACAAAGTCTCGCGGGCCGAGACGCGGTCCGCCATGGAAACCGAGGAGAAGGACCTGACCGCTTCCTGGGCGCGGTAGAGAAGGTCGGCGTCCAGCTCGGTGAGGGCCTTGCCGCCGGTCTCCTCTCCGGCGGACTTGAGCTCCGAGATCTCGTCCTCCGTCACCGCTCCCGCGGCCATGAGGTTGGTGATCACATGGTGGGAGAGCTTGAGGCGCGGGGCCCCGCCCGCCTTGACCCTGCCCAGGCGGATGTGGGGGGTGGAGCGGATGATCCTCCGGCCCGTGGGCTGGCCCTGCTCGTCCACGCCGATCATGAGTAGGATGAAGTCCTTGAGCTCGTCCGCGGTGAGCCCCTTGGTGAGCGTCAGCATCCCGATGTTGAGCGAGTCCAGGAAGCCCCCCAGCTTCACGAACTGTACTCCGTCGTGGTTCATGGGGCGTCCGTCGAAGAGGATCTCGCGCTCCATGCAGACGTAGACGATCTCCTTGGAAAACCCGAAGGCTTCCCGGGCCTTCTTTTCCGTCAGCGTGATGGCGCGCTGGAACTGGCCGTGGGTGGGCGCATAGATGAGCGCGTTCCTCAGCGAGGCCATGAGCAGGCTGGTGAGCGAGTGCACGGCGTCGGAAAGGGTTTCCGATTTCTTCAATGCCGCGGCTTCGTCCAGGTCTTTTGTCGGTCCCGCCATGACGCCCCTCTTTGCCCGGTGTTCTTCCCGTCCCGCCGGTCCGTTAGCTCTCCGCCTTGGCCCGCTTTTTCTGCAGCGCGATGCAGATGTTGGCGATTTCCATGTCCTTCAGGGTTTTGCCCAGCTCCAGGAAGGCGCCGATCTTGTCCAGCGAGTAGCCGTCCAGGGACCGGAAGATCTCCAGCTTCAGCTTTTCGAAATCTTTGGCGCTGAACAGCTTCTTGGAGCTGACCACCTTGTACAGCTCCGGCAGGGCGATTTCGCTTCCGATGAAGCTGAGGGACTTCACTGCCTCCCGTTTTTTGCGGAACCCGAAATCCGAGGAGAACAGGCGGCTGTCCGTGACCACGTCCACCAGGGCGGCGGTGACGCTTTTGTCGAAGACGAGGCTCGCCACCCGGATCCCCTCGATGGAGGTCTCCTCGTCCATGTCGTTGATGAAGGCGATGATGTGGTTGGGAGCCAGGACGTGCCCCAGCACCGTCATGGTTTTCAGCGCCGCGGCCCGGACCGGGAGCTCCGGGTGCTCCAGGAGCTTCTCCACCTTGGGCAGGACGTACTTGTCCCGAGCCTTCTGCAAGAGGTCCAGCATGGCGCGGACCACGGCCGAGTTCTCGTCCGAAAGCCGCGCGAGGACCAGGGGCATGGCTTTTTCGCGGATGGAAAGAATGCTTTCCTCCAGAGCGTTCTTCACCATCCCGTCGGGCTGTTCGGCCAGAGCGTTCACCAGAAGCCCCGGAGATTCGCTTCCCAGCTCCACCAGGATTTCGGAAAGCTCCGGGTTTTTTTTCAGGCCCTGCTCCAAAATTGCGCTGCAAATGAGGCCTACGTTTTCCGGCTGCCATGCCTGCAGGCGGGCCTTGCGGCAGAGCTCCGAGCGGGCCATGTCCTTGTCGGCCAGGGCCTTTTCCCGGGTCGCCAGCTCCCTCCACAGGTCCAGGACCTCTTCCCAGCGGCCTTTTTCCGCGTGCTCGTACAGGAGGTCGGACAGGTTCCGGGCGGCCGCTTCCACCGTCGCGGGATCGGCTTCCAGGTCCAGAAGGTCCGCCAGCACCATGCCGAAATGCTGCAGGACCTCCGCGGGCTTGCATTCGGCCAGCAGGGTTTTGGGGTTCAGGCTGGAGGGATTCTCCGGCTGGACCATCCGTTTGACCGATTCCTCCAGGATCCCGGCCCAGCGCTTCCGGTCCTCGGGATAGGACATGGGGCGAAAGCTGGTGGTGGTCAAAAAGGAGGTGACCATCTGGCTGAAAGCGTTCGCATCCTCTTCGCCGAGCTCCGGCTCCTGATCCGCCTGCTTTTCCGGCTCGGACGTGTCCAGGCCGGCCAACTGGTCCACCAGGGAGTAAACTTTGCGGTCAATCTTCATGCCCAGACGGTTGATCTCCTCCAAGACGCCCAAAAGGAGCTTTGCCCGCGGCTTGTCCAGGATGGCCGGAGTGACGGACTTGGCGCGGGCCGAAAACTCGAAGTCCCGCGAGAGCAGCATGGCCCGCATGTCCGCGTTCAATACCGATACCAGCCCCAGGAAGCTGTCCTTGACCTGCGTGTCTTTGACCCGGTCCATGGAAAGGTCGCCCGAGGTGAGCTCCCGCACGTACTTGGCCACCGCCTTGTCATAGGAGACGGTCTTGTCCTGCTTGCTCTCCAGCGAGTTCACGAACTTGGCCAGCTTCACCGGGTCAACGTTGGAGAGCTCGATGCCCCCTTCATCCGTGGTAAAGGCTTCTTCCGTCCCCTTCTCCAGGAGTGTCTTGATGTAGGTCTGCCAGGACGAGCCGCTCCGGCCCTCCGCCGCCAGCTGTTGCTCCAGGTCTATCTCGGTCACCTCCGCGAAGGTGAACCGGCTCATGTCCAGGAGCTTGAGCTCGATATGGGCGATTCCCAGCCGGGCCAGGGACTCGGTCAGGCTCTCTCCGGGGAGGGCAAGGTTTTTTTCCCCCGAGAGCAGAAGATGGAAGTTGTGCGCCTCCTCCGGAGTGATCCCGGGCATGATCGCGAAGTGGTAGATGCTCTTGGCGTGGAGGAAGGCCGCATACTCCTGGAAGATGGGGTTGTTCCGGGGAAGCTCCAGGCCGCCCAGGATGAGGCTGTCCCGCGCTACGGCAAGAGAGAGGTCGCGGGAGTAGTTGAAGTGTTGGGACAAAAAACCCATGAGCCGGGAAAGCGAGCTGTCCAGTTGGGGATGGCCCTTGGGATAGAGCGCGGAGTTCTTTCTGACGATGTTGAGCTGCATGATGATATCGGAAACGAGCTTGATATCCAGAGCGTCGTTCCCGAAAGGCCCGATGGGCGGGGTTTTCGATGGGCTTTCTTCCATCTCGGCCTCGGTGGGGCGGCGGTTTGGGCCGGTTTTTCCTTCCGGTCCTGACCATGTTAGCCCGGGACAAGGAAGCGCAAGATTCCCGTTCCGGGAAAAAATGGGGAAGCCGGAAACTGTCGGCAATGCTGGGCGGTGGCGCCGCTCCGGGCAGGGGGCCCGGCGCAATGGCGGCGGGAGGGCTTCCGGCGATCGGGGTAAGCTTAATGAAATCGGCCTGTTCTTGTCAACCTAAACCGGTGCGATCTCCGGGGCGGGGTTTGCGTAGCAATACAGGCAGCGGTGGTAGCAGGGGTGGGCCGTGTAATCCCCCACGTCAAAGGACTCCTGGCACTGGCAGCCCTTGGAGGCTCTCTGGCCCCGGTCGCGCTTGCGGGAAAGCCCGGGGCCGTAGAGCTTCATGAGTAGGTCGTGGTCAATGCAGGCCGAAGGAGACACTCCGGTAACGGCGTCCGGCCCGGAGATGAGCTCCTTCTCGCAGCAAGTAAAGAGAGCGATGTTAAGCTTGAAGAGTTTCTCCGCCATCCGGGCAAGCACCTCGCGCTTCCGTTCCAGGCTCGGGTCCGACAGTTTCAGTTCGTCGTGTTTGGCCAGTCTCTTCATCACCTTGCCGTAGAGGTCCGTGAAGCTCGTGATGCAGCGGGTGATTCCCGCGTCCGCGGCCACCCTGGCAATGGTTTCAAACTCTCCCAGGTTGTCGTGCATGTTCCCGTTGGTGTCGGCCTGGCGGAAGAAGCACACCGGATCGAACCGCCATGTGACGGCCTCGGGAGAGTGAAGTTCCCCCAGCTGGCGGAACTGCTTCAGGCGCCGCACAAGCTGGGGAAGCCCCGGCTCCAGGATCAGGACGTGGGAGTTGACCGTGAACTGGAAGAACAGGCGATACCCCATGTCCATGAGGCGCTCGCCATACTCCTTGCTCAGGAAACGCGTGTAGTCCTTGGACCAGAACACGATGCTGTGCACGTAGTCGGGCTTGGCCGAGGCCACGCGGGTGGTTCCGGAGAAAGGATTCTTCACGGAAAAGTATCCGCGCCGGACCACCTCCATGAACTGAGGCATGTAAAAGGCCGGAACGTCCGTCCTGCGCGATGCGGAGATGACGGTTTTTTCGCAGTGATTCCCGTTTGATTCCATATCGCCCTCTTGATCGTCTCCGGCAGGACGAGTCCCGCCTTTGCTTGATCCCGGTCCGGAAAATCAGGAAACCGGACCCGCGGACACCCCGCCGCCCGGAAACCCGGAATCCACTGCACCGGATTTTCTTGCAGAACCAAGGCAAGCTTTCTTATAAAAAAGGAACGATCCTGAACCACAGGAAAGCGCTTCGCTTTTTTCCGCCGATTCCGGGATCATGTCCCTACAAAGAGGCCTTGCCATGCACGATCACCAATCTTTCCTTCCGGCCCGCAGCCGGGTTTCCGAAATCCTCTCCGCCGAAACATCCCTAGGGCCCGTCCTCGTCTCGGGCTGGGTCCGCACCATCCGCTCTTACAAGGACTTCGCCTTCCTGGAGCTGAACGACGGCTCCTGCCTCGCCAACCTCCAGGTGGTGCTCACTCCGGGAACCCGGGGCTACGATGCGCTTGCATCCCTGGCCACCGGATGCTCCGTGGAAGTCTCCGGCGAGATTGCGGCTTCCCCCGGAAAAGGTCAGAAGTGGGAGCTTGCCGCAAAATCCGTTTCCCTCACCGGCCCGTCTTCCGATGATTATCCCTTGCAAAAAAAGCGCCACTCCGATGAATTTTTACGGACCATCGCCCACCTGCGCCCCCGGACCAACAAGTACGGAGCCTTGTTCCGCCTGCGTTCAGCAATATCTTTGGCCATCCACAACTTTTTTTCGGAACGCGGCTTCTGCTACATCCACACCCCCGTCATCACCGGCTCCGACTGCGAGGGCGCGGGAGAGCTCTTCTCCGTGTGCACCCGCAGGCCGGACGGCGGGCTTTCCTCCGACTTTTTCGGAAAAGAAGCCTATCTCACCGTCTCGGGCCAGCTGGCCGTGGAGATGTTCGCCCTTTCCCTGGGCCGGGTCTACACCTTCGGCCCCACCTTCCGCGCCGAAAACTCCAACACCGCGCGGCACGCCGCCGAGTTCTGGATGATCGAGCCCGAGATGGCCTTCTGCGACTTGAACGGTGACATCGCCCTGGCCGAGGAGCTGCTCCGGCACCTGGCCTCCTTCGTCATGGACAAATGCTCCGAAGACCTCTCGCTGTTCTCCCGCTTCATTGACCCCGAGCTTCCCGCAACACTTTCAAACATCAGCCAAAACGGTTTCGCCCGGATGTCCTACACCGAGGCCGTGGGTGTCCTGTCCAACAGTAAAGAGAGCTTCGACTTTCCCGTTTTCTGGGGCGCGGACTTAAAAACCGAGCACGAACGCTATCTTGCCGAAACCTACTGCCGCCGCCCCGTGGTGGTGACCGACTATCCCGCCACCCTCAAGCCCTTCTACATGCGCCGGAACGACGACGAGAAAACCGTCGCGGCAATGGACATCCTGGTGCCCCGCGTGGGCGAGATCGTCGGCGGCTCCCAGCGCGAGGAACGCTACGACACTCTGCTTTCCGCCATGCAGGCCGCTCGCATGGACACCGCCGCCTACTCCTGGTACCTGGACTCCCGCAAGTACGGCACCGCACCCCATGCCGGCTTCGGCCTGGGCCTGGAACGCCTGCTCATGCTCGTCACGGGTATTACCAACATCCGCGACGTCATCGCCTACCCCCGCACCCCCGGCAACCTGGAGTACTAAGGGAAAAGATTTTACGGGGGGGGGGGGGGGGGGGGGGGGGGGGGGGGGGGT
>JBFMHL010000078.1:0-14345 GCA_040753055.1 Thermodesulfobacteriota bacterium
TATTTAAATGTTCACGCGGCGGATTGCCACGCGTTCGCCGTCGAAGTGGATCATCTGCCCGCGCAGTGCAGGCCCGCGTCCCGCCAGGATGCGGATGGCTTCAGCGGCCTGGATTCCGGCGATGACGGCAACGGCGGGCGAGAGGACCGCGGGCGGCTCCTTTGCTTCCTTCGCGTTGTGGAAAAGGCGGTCGAAGGCCTCGTGGTCCGCGGGAAAAAAGGTCGCGGCCTGTCCGGACCATTGGGAAACCGCGCCGTGGACGAAGGGAGCGTTGAGCGTCCGGGCCGCGGCGAAGGCTGCGCGGCGGGAAGCGATATTGTCCAGGCCGTCCACGATGAGGTCCGCACCGGAGAAGATGTGAATGGCCCCCTTTTCCTCTATTCTGTCTACGCGGGCCATGGCTCGGGTGAAAGGGCTTGCGTCGCGCACGGCCCGTGCCGCCTGGCGGGCCTTGGCCTTGCCCAGGGCCTTGCGGGTGCAGATGGGTTGGCGGTTGGTGTTGGTCTCGTCGAAGTCGTCGTCGTCTATCAGGATGAGCCTCCCCACGCCCGCGCGGGCCAGCAGCAGGCAGAGGTGCCCGCCCAGGCCCCCCAGGCCGGCCACAGCCACGCAGGAGCGCAGCAGGCGCTTCTGCTCCTCGGCGCTAAGCGCCGGGCTGTTGCGGGAAAGGGCTTCCGGCCAGATGCCCTGGTCCAGATCTTCCGCCGCGATTTTCGAGGGCGGGATGGACGATTCGGGGTTTTGATCCATGGTCACTGCTCCCAGGGTGAAAACTCCTCGTCGGGGTTGTCCACAATCCGGGAAAGCCTCATGCTTGCGTCGTTCCGGATGGCTTCCTTCATTTCCTCGCCGAAGCCGCGGGACTCCATCCAGCGTTCCAGAAGAGGCCCGCCCGGCTTCCAGAGCTCCATGGTTTCCGCTTCCGTCACCCAGGCCTTGAGCCTGATCCCGTGCTTTTTCAAGATGGCCCACACCGAGTCGCGGTTGCGCCGGTCGCAGTAGACCATCATGACGCACTCCTCCATCCCCAGGTTGGTGGGTGGGTTGCGGTCGTACTTGATGCAGGGAATCATGCGGGCTTCCACATAGGGATCCAGCTTGCGCGCGAGCTCGGCGAGCTTTTCCGCGCTTCCCAGCACCAGCCATTTTCCCCAGTAGGCCAGGACCTCCCCGTTGGTCAGCGGCCGCCCCTGGAACACGGTGTACTTTTCCCCGTGGAAGATCGCAGGATGGTACACGAAGACGAAGTGGCTTTCCGGCTGGTCCACGATCACCCTCAACCTCCGGCGGAAAGCGGGATGATGGAGATTTCGTCCCCGTCCTTCACCCTCGTTTCGAGACCGGACAGGGAGAGGTAGTTGTCGCCGTTTAGGAACACCAGCAAGCCCGAGGCCTTGCCTTCGGGGTGGTTCAGCCGCTCGGAAAAGAGCGGAAAACGCTCAGCGACATGGTCCAGGCATTCATCCAGGGTGGTTCCTTCGGAGCTTACTTCGTCCGCTCCGCCGAACCAGCGGGAGAGCGATCCCGGAACAAGAACCGATACCGGCATGGCGTTCACTCCGGCTCAGGAAAAGGTGAGAACCTTGTCCGCTTCCCTCATGATCTCGTAAAGATCGTCCATCCAGGCGATGGGGCAGCTGGCGGAGCCCGCGAGACCGTGGGCTTTCATGCACACCCCTCAGACGTAGAAGTCGCCGGTGAACTGGTTGATCTGGCCCATGACGTCGAAGGCCTCGCTCCCGGCGGACTCGAAGAGCACGCCCGCCCCCAGCATGAAGACGCTCACTTCGTCGCCCTTGCGCGCGCCCGTGTTGGCGATCCGAAGGGCGTTGACCATGGTTTCGCCGTCACTGGTGGCAATGATGACAAGCAGCTTCATGGCCGCCTCTCCTGTTTTCCCCTACGCAGGCTTCTCGTTCTTTTCCTTCTTCTGCTGATGCTGCGCGACCTCGCCCAGGAAGGCGGGCAGATCGAGACCGGCCATGGCCGCCACGTCGTGGAGCGGGGGCAGGCTCTTCACCAGGCCGGAGAGGAAGTTGGCGGTGGAGGTCTTGTCTCCGTCCGCGCCGTCCCAGACCGTGACCTTGTCTATCTTGATGTTCTTGATGGCCTCCATCTGGGCGTTTACCAGGCTCTCGATCTTCTCCGTCAGGAGCAACGTGGCCACGGCCTTGGCGTCGCCGTTGCAGGACTTGATGAGCTCCAGGTAACCGGCGGCCTTGCTTTCCAGCACCATCTTCACGCCGCGGGCCTCGGCGCTGTATTTAAGCAGCACGGCGTCCGCCTCTCCGCGGGCCTCGCGGCGGGTGCGTTCGGCGGTGGCTTCGGCTGCGATCTCGATCTTTTTCCGCTCGATCTCCTGAACGACCACCTGCTCGGCGGTGAGGCGCTCCTGCTCGGCCTTGTACTGGGCCTTCTGGATCTCGGCCACGGCTTCCAGGCGGGCCACCTCTCCCTGCTGGTTGGCCTGGGCCTTCTTGACGGCCAGCCTCGCGTTGGACTCGGCAATATTGGCCTGGGACGTGTTTTCGCCGTCCACGGCCTCGGCTTCGCGGCTCTGAACGTATACCCGGCGTTCGGCCTCGGCTTTTTTCTTGCCTTTTACGGATTCGGCCTCGTTCTCCGCCACCTTGATCTGCATAATCTTGTTGGCATCCGCTTCGCCGACGGTGGCCTTGGCTTCCTGCTGCTGTACGAAGACCCGCTGGTCGGCCTCCGCCTGCTTCTTTCCCTTTTCGGCCTGGGCGCGGTTTTCGGCAACGCGGATTTCCTTTTCCCGCACCGCTTCGACCTCGCCGATGGCGCCCATCTTTTCCTGGATCGCGACATCCACCTTGGCCTTGTTTACGGCCTCGGATGCGGCCTTCTTGCCGATGGACTCGATATAGCCGGACTCGTCGGTGATATCGGTGATGTTCACGTTGATGAGGTAGAGGCCAATCTTGTTGAGCTCTGGCGAGACATTCTTGCGGATGGCCTCCAGGAAGCTCTCGCGGTCCTGGTTGATCTGCTCGATGGTGAGGGAGGCGACCGTCAAACGGAGCTGGCCGAAGATGATCTCCTTGGCCATCTCCTCGATCTCTTTGGGGCTTAAGTTCAGAAGCCTTTCCGCGGCGTTGATCATGATGGCAGCTTCGGTGGAGATGCCCACCGTGAAGGTGGAGGGCACATTCACCCGGATGTTCTGCATGGAAAGAGCCTTCTGCAGGGGGATGCCGATGGTCATGGGCGTCAGGCTCATGTAGGAGTAATCCTGAATGAGCGGCCAGATGAGGGCGCCGCCGCCGTGCAGGCACCGGGCGGACTGGCCCCGCCCCACCTTGCCGTAGATCACCAGGATCTGGTCCGAGGGGCATCTTTTGTAGCGGGAGGCGAGGAACATGAGGGTGGCCACGATGAGAACCACCAGGGCCACGATGGGCAGAAGCCAGAGGCCGATGTCGAGATCCAGCGTATAACCGAACATGTTGTCCCTTCCTTTTAGAGAATTTCCCAGGCCTCCCGGTTCGGGTGCGGCCCGAAAGTCTTGCGATGCAGAGAACAGCCGGACAATGGGTTTGGGTCGGTCCGCCGCCACGGGAGACGTCGGCCCTGCGAGCCCGTTCGCCGGGGGGGCACGGGCCCCGGACGTGCGGCTGTTTTACACGGTGCGTATCAAAGCAGGATGGCTGCTGCGGTCCGCGAAGGCGCACCGTAGCCGGCTTGCCTTCCTGGGCCAACCTGATACCAGAAGCTCGCGCGGGCGGCAAGGCGAATTCCAGGCGCGGGCAATGACTAGAAGCTATCTCAAGAACAAGAATAAGAAGGCAAAGGCTTTTGCGGGGGAGGGGGGAAACCCCTTGTGAACAAGCTGGCTTTTCTCCCTCCCCCGCACCCCCTCTCCCTTTTGAGGCAAAACTTTTTGAACTGGGCCCAAAGGCTGGCATCCGAGGCCCACAGCTCATAGTGGCAAGAAAATCGCTCCCGCCGGGGAACGAAATGGTATTTAGAAATGGGATATCCCCTATAGGGAAACTCTCTTGAGATGAGTTATAGAAGAGGTCTCCAGCCACGAAGCGCGCAACGGATCCGGAATAGGGAAGGCTTTTCTTGTTCATCTTCCCGGACCCAGCGCTCGGACCGGACCCGTTCATCGGGGAGGCTACGGGGAAAGATCCGCGGAAACCAGGAGCTTGGTGCCGGCAAGGCCGGATACCGTAACAGGGGTGCCTGTTTTCAGCTCCTTGCCGTCCTTCTCCATGGCTTCGAACTCCCGGAGCCGTCCGCTCACCTTCACCAAGACAATGCCCACGCCTTTTGCCGGAATGTTGAGGTACACCTCCCCGCGGCAGCCCACCGCGTCCTCCAGGGAAAGGGTTCCGGAGGACTGGAGCTTGAGCATCATGTGAAGAAGCTTGGCGATGAGCCATACGGTGAAGAGCCCGGCAGCCGTGGCCCCGACAAAGGAAAGCGCGATGCCGGTGCGGCTCTGCTTGCTCATGGCGAGCCCCACCAGGCCGAACATGAGGAAAAAGCCGGTCAGGCCCTGTACGGAAAGAAGCCGGAAACCGAAGTCGCCGTGGCCGGCGTCGCCCACATCGCCCGCCCCCAGGTCCCCGTCCCCGTGATGATCCATTCCCAGGAACTGAAGCGCCATGCGGACGATCAGGAGCAACCCTCCCAAGACGGCGCAAGCGAGGTAGATCAGGTCAACCAACGTGAGGTCCGTGAGGATGGTCTTCATTTCCTTCGGCTCCGTGAGGGCGGGGAAAGGCAGCCGGACACGACCGGGTGCGCTATTGCGCGGCCGCCTTTTCGGCCTCCAGCCTTTTGATTTCGTTTTCTATGTTGGTCTGCTTCTGCTCGTAATCGGCCTGGGATTTTTCCAGCTGGTTCCGCTGATAGCGATATCGCCGGCCGGCGCGGTTTTGGTGCTTGCGAACTCCCATGGTTTCGACATCCTGCTTCTGCTCGTCGAGGCTCTTCTTTTCCTCCTCCAGCTTCTTGCGCTCCTGGTAGAGCTGGTTCAGACGGGCATCCCGGTTCCGAGCCTCGGCCTGCTGCCTTGCGGCGAGAGCGGATTTTCTCCGGGCTTCTTCCTCTTCCCGGCTGGTGGCGCTCGCATAGGGATTGACGAGAGCGGGACGAGCGGGCTCGGAAGTGTCGGGCGCGGCCGTCTGGGTGGTAGGAGTCAGTTGATCTGCGCCTTCGGCGGTCTGGTCCTCCGGGAGCTTGACGTACTCGGTGTCGCCTGCGCTGCCCGAGGGAATGGTGCCTGGGTCGTCGGTGTAATGCCAGTCTCCGTTTGCGTCCTGGTATCGGTAGTATCCGGCGTCCGCGGGGGAGGAAAAAAGGATCGCCAGGGCGCAACACAGGAGAAATGCGGCCCTCTTCATCGCTTTTCCTTTGGCTTTACGGGTTTGAGAATGACCTCGGCGTCCGGAGGTCTTGCCGATGGGCGCGGACGCCTCTGGCGGTCGGGTTTCGTTTTGGCCAAAGCCCCACGGAAGGCCTTTCGGGCTTTGCGCCTTTGCATGCCGGAAGCGGTCCGCGGCAGGCCGTTGCTTCATTACGGGGTCCCTTCAGCCGCCCGCTTTTCTTCCACCTCGTTGAGCTCCTTCTCGTAGGCTAGCCTCTTTTGCTGGTAGGCGCCGATCCTGTCGTTGAGCTCCTGGATGCGGGAGTTCAACGCCCTGCCGGGTGAGGAGCGCTGTACGGACTTGCGGAGGGTTTCCACTTCTGCAATCTCGGCGGACAGAGCCTGATATTCTTCGTCCAGAGTCTTTTTTTGCACTTCCAGGCGCGCTTTGGCTTCTTGGTACTCTTTCTCAGCCCGGGAGTCCTGCATGCCTGAAGCGGCATCCTCCGGCTGTGCCGTCTTCTTCTGGGAAGGTTTGGGCGCCTGGTTCCGGATGGCCTGCTCCCTGGCCGCCTGGTTTGTCGCCCGTTCCTCGGGGGTCAGGCTGTCTTCCACCTCCGTGTAGGTATCCACTTTGGGACGCTGGTTTGCAGGGACCTGGGAAAGATCGTCCGTGTAACGCACCGCACCGTTCTGGTCGGTGTAGCGGTAGAACTCGGCAAGGGCCCCGGATGAAAAAACGCCGAACACAAAAAAACAAACCAAGGTCGCTGCGATTTTTTTCATGACGCAGAGCCTCCGGATCGGAAAAGAACTAACGGCCTTTTTTCTGGGACGTGATTTTCTGCTGGGCCTGGCGAACCAGGTACTCCGCCAGGGAAAGGCCGAGTTTTTTTGCCTCGAGCTTCTGCATCTCGATGTTGAACACGGCGACGAGCTCCGGCGGCACGGGCATGCCGAACTCGCGCTGGAAGGTTTCCGTGAGCTTCTCCATGGAAGGGTTATCGCCGGAAACCACATTGCGCAGAAGCTCGATCTTGGATTTGCCGGTGGCTACCTTGACCCCGGCGGATACCACAGCCTTGCGCCGCAGCTCGGCACGGAAGAATGCCACGATGGCTGGGGAGGGTCTTTCCCCGCGTTTTTCCAAAAAGACCTGCTGGAGCTTTTCGGTGCTGGGCTCGTCCTGGGCCACAACGGAGCGCACCAGCTCCAAGGCCGACTCGCCCGCGGTGCGGGTAATTTCTTCCTTCTTTTTTTCCCTCCGGGCGACTTCCTTTTGGAAGAGCTGTACCAGGTCGGGAGTCGCGGGGCGGCCGAACTCCTCCATCACCGTCTTGTGCAACACGGAAAGAGAAGGGTTTTCCTGCGCCGCTACCGTTTTGACCAGAGCCACCTTCATCTTGAACAGAAGGTCGCCTTCGCCGGGAAGATCGGACGGATTGGGAGCCGGATTCGATGATTCGTTTGAAGCCTGCATGGCGGCTTTTCTTTTGATGCAAAGGGTTTTCGTTACGTTTTCTAGGTTATAAACCTTTCCGTAAAAAAGTACAACTTTAATGAAAACAAAGGCATAACAACAGATGAACCGTACCCCCTCCCATACATGCCAAATGATGCGAAGAGGTTAAAATTTGCTTCGGAGGCCCCAAGACGGAGTGGCGGGCCCGCGCAAAATGCTCGAATAAGAACTCCATGCTCCATTTATTCCCGAAGCAGCGCCGTGCCCTTGAGCCCGATCCACGAATCTTGAAACCACGGCTCGCTTTGCGTTCGGCGATCACGCCAAACGAAGGAGGAAGCTCTTCACCTTTCGGATCGGATGGTAGGATTTCTTGGCCTTTGCGAGCCCGGGGATCCCCATGTCCGACTCCTTGTTGATGAGCTCCTGGCCGGGAAAGAGCCTGCGGGCGCACTCCCGGTCAAAGACCTGATACAGGCCCTTGATGGAAGAGAAGGCCTTTTCGAAATTAAGCGAGCCCATGCTCCTGGTCACGTCCGATGACATGGCAAGGGCGGAAACCTTGCCGTCCAGACTCAAGAGGATACCGCGCCACCCGGATTTTTCTCCGTTCTCCGCCAAGGCCCTCAGAGCGTTTTCCGCGGCGTCGCGCTCGCATGCCAGATCGTCGTCCTCTGTATTGCAGTCCCGCTCCTTGCACCACTCTTCCAGAAACACCAGGCATGCATCCAATGAGCCGGAGTCAATGGGGGAAACCACCACCATTCCGTTCTGCCCGTAGAGACGTTCGAACTGGTGGATCAGGTTTCTTTTTTTGTGGTACTTGTCGCCGGCGAGCTCGGCGAGGTCCGAGGCAAGATACACATAGTCGTCGAATCGTGGATCGCGCTCGACGGAGAAAAGGGTTTCCATCTGTTTGCGGTCCTGCCGGGCGATCCAGTCTTCCGTCACGAACCAGACCTCCGGAGCGTCGGCCTCCTTCGCCAGGGCTGCCAGCTCCGGAGCTGCCATTTCCGCTTGGGGCTTGATGGGAAGGAGCAGGTGGGCCGGTTTTTTAGGATCGGCGTAGTCCGCGCGGATCACCAGAAAGCCGTCTTTTTCCGCCACCTCGGGCCAGAAGTACTGGTTGTTCCAGGCCAGAATGGACGCAATAGAATAGCTGCAAAGATCATAGCGCTGGTCTTTGAAAAATGGCGCCAGCTCCGCATAATTTTTCGGGAAAACCTTTTGAAAAATCATGAGTCTTTCATTCCCTTGCATACCGCATGGGCACGCAGCCCTTCATGGGCCGGAAGCCCAGCCGCTCGTAGAATGGCTGGGAGCCCTCTTCGGCCACCAGCGCGATCCATCCGACGCGATCTGCGGAGAGCCGGTCCACGATGGCTTGAATGATCCGGCTTCCCAGCCTCTCGTTCCGGAAGCCGGGTTCGACTACAACGTCCTGGATGTAAGCGTCACTTGCGCCGTCCGAGATGGCGCGGCCCATGCCAACGATTTTTCCGTTCATCCGGGCCACCGCAAAGCAATGGCTCCCCCGAATGATCCGCGGGATGGAGGCGGCTTCGTCGCCCGGCTCCCACCAGCCCTGGCCTTGGTAAAGGCGCCGGATGTCTTCCGCCGTTTCGTCATCCGCCTCTGAAAGAAAGGAGATTGCCGGCTCCATGGTTCATCCTTCCTGTCCTAAATATAAAAGCATAGCAGAAAGGCCGGCAGCCCTCAAACGGTTTGCATTCCCACTTGAATAACATGCTGTCCCTTCGGGAAAAAATTAGTAAAAATACTAGGGCTGTTTCCAATGTGCGGCGCCATGCTCTCCTGCAAAATAGAAGCCCTTAGACGCCCCTAAAACCGGGTTGTCAACGCCGGCAAGGACCGAGTGGCGCTTGTTCTCACAGCACACAGAGAAAGAAAAAGGGAAGAGGTCTCCGAGGAGGAGGCGGCAGGGCCGAAAGTGCATGTTGGAAGCATGCGGCCGGGCAGCCGAAAGGAATGGGGATCGGCAGATGGCGCGCTTTTGCGGGTGGTCTTCAGACTTCCGATTTCGGGCTCGGATGGGCTCGCCGGATGGCCGCGATCAACTCGTCCCGCGTCAGCGGCTTGTAAAGGAACTCGCAGACGCCCAACGCCTTTGCCGACTCCGGCGTGATGCGGTCGGAGTAGCCGGTGGTTAGGATTACGGGGAAGCCGGGGCGGCTTTCCATGAGAAAGGCCGCCAAGCGGTCTCCGGCCATGCGCGGCATGGAGTAGTCAATGACGGCAAGGTCGAAGGCCTGGGGCAGCCGCGAGAAGAGGGCAAGCGCTTCCAGGGGATCGGTCTTCACGGTCACCGAGTAGCCCAGCCGTGTCAGCATGCGGGCCATGGAGTCGGAAAGCGGCAGGTCGTCGTCCACCAGCAGGATGCGGAGCCGAAAAACATCTTCGGTCAACGAGGGCTCTGCTTTCGGGGAAAGGGCTATTTCCTCCTGGTGGGAAAGAAGCGGAAAGTAGAGGGCAAGACAGGCGCCGGGGCCATCTTGCTCTTCCACTGCAATGCAACCACCGTGATGTTGCATCACCCCGTGAACCACGGCAAGCCCCAGGCCGGTGCCCCTCCCGGGCTCCTTGGTGCTGAAGTAAGGATCGAAGATTTTTCGGGCGATGCCGGGCGCGATTCCGGGACCTGTGTCGGATACCGAAACGCGAGCGTATCCCTGCGGGCTCTGTTGGTCCGGAGGAAAGCAGGAGGCTTCCTTCACCTTAGTCAGGCGAATGGTGAGAGTTCCCCCCTTCTCCGCCATTGCCTCCCAGGCGTTGGTGGCCACGTTCACGATGGCCTGCTTGACCAGAACCGCATCGGCGTTCACCGTTCCTGCATCTTTTTCCACGATGGAAACCAGCTTGATGTCGGCGGGCATTCCGGATCGCACCAGGGCGACGGCTTCCTCCACCATGCCGGTGATCCGGACCGGAACGCGAACCTCCAACTCCTGTCGGGAAAAGGAAAGGATCTGGCGGATCAGCCCCTTGGCGCGCAATGCGGACGCAATGATCTCCGAAACGTTTATATGGGCTTCGGAGTCTGCCGGGACGTCCTCCAGGGTCATCTCGGCATACCCCAGGATGGGGGCCAACAGGTTGTTGAAATCGTGGGCGATGCCTCCGGCCAACGTGCCCAGTGCCTCCATTTTCGCCGAATGCTCCTTGGTGCGGGCCAGGTTCTCCCGCGTTTCCCGTTCGGAGCGGGCCTCGGTGAGGTCCGTCATAACGCCGGCGATGCCGGCCGGATTGCCTTCGGAATCATAGAATACGGCCTTGCTGAACAAGATGGACCGCAGCTCACCTTCCGCGTTTCGCGCCCAAGCCTCGTATACCTGCGGCCTCCGGCGGGCCAGGAGGTCACGATCCGCGCGGGCATAGGTTTCGGCCAGTTCCGGAGGAGAGACGTCATACACGGTTTTCCCCGGAATTTCCTCGCGAGCCATTCCGATGAAACGGGCGAAGGCTTCATTGCAGCCCAGGTAAAGGCCTTGTGCGTCCTTGAAAAAGACCGGGGAGGGGATCGAGTCCATGAGCTTGCCCAGGAGGCAGGTTTGGTCCGAGCGGCCTTCCGATTTTTCAAGAGGGGCTTCCGGGGCTTGGGTCTCGCCGGCGGGTAAAACAAGGAGGGCGGAGGCGATCTTTCGCAAGGAAAGGAAATCCAGCACCCGCTTCAAGTCCGGGCCCGGCCGAACGGCAACCACGGCTCCGGGTGTGTTTTCAAGGGTCTCTTCCAGGTGGTCCAGGGCGTCGACGTGAATCCACTGCGCGTCGCGGAAGGGTTCCGGAACGTCGCTTCCTGGGTCGCAAAAGCTGACGATCGTGGGGGGAGTGGTCATGGGATGCGACCCGAGGTGAGTGTTTTCCCGAAGCGGAAAGAAGTTCCGCCTGTAATTATTCTAGTAAACAACACATATTTATATCGGGCATCCTTGGTTGAGCGTAACGTGAACAGGGCTCCGAAACAGTACGCCCCGGCCGATATCCGGCCGGGGCGCACTGTTTTCTAAAAACCTAAGGGGGAACGGCTATCCGCGCAGGTCCTTCCTCAGGATCTTGCCCACGTTGGACTTGGGCAGCTCGGTCCGAAACTCGTAGTACTTGGGAACCTTGTAGCCGGTGAGGTTCTCCTTGCAGTGGGCCTTGAGCTCCTCTTCGGTCAGGGACTCGTCCTTCTTCACCACGAAGATCTTCACGGCCTCGCCGCTCTTGGCGTCGGGGACGCCGATGGCCGCGGCTTCCAGGACCTTGGGATGGGCCACCACCACCTCTTCCAGCTCGTTGGGATAGACATTGAAGCCGGAGACGTTGATCATGTCTTTCTTGCGGTCCACCAGCTTCACGAAGCCCTGTTCGTTCATGAAGCCCATGTCGCCGGTGCGGAAGAAGCCGTCCGGAGTCATGACCTTGGCGGTTTCTTCGGGACGCTGCCAATAGCCCTGGGTGACCTGGGGCCCCTGGATGCAGATCTCGCCGATTTCGTTGATGGCAAGCTCCTTGCCGTCGTCATCCCGCACGGAAACGATGGTGGAGGGGATGGGGAGGCCGATGAAGCCGGTGTAATCCTTGATGGTCATGGGGTTCATGCAGGCCGCGGGGGAAGTTTCGGTCAGGCCGTAGGCTTCCACCAACGGGGTCTTGGTGACCTCCTTCCACTTCTTGGCCACCGGCTCCTGGACCGCCATGCCGCCGCCAAGGGCGACCTTGAGGTTCGAGAAGTCAACCGAGGAGAACTCCGGGTTGTTGAGGAGCGCGTTGAAGAGGGTGTTCACGCCCGTCATGGAGGTGAACTTCCACTTCTTGATCTCCTTGATGAAGTTGGGAATGTCCCTGGGGTTGGTGATGAGGACGTTGAGCGCGCCGATGGACGAGAAGATGAGGCAGTTGGCGGTGAGCGAGAAGATGTGGTAGAGCGGAAGCGGAGTGATCATGATCTCCTGGCCTTCCTTCACCAGCTGCCGGATCCACGCCCGTGCCTGCAGAACGTTGGCTACGATGTTGCCGTGGGTGAGGATAGCGCCCTTGGCCACGCCCGTGGTGCCGCCCGTGTACTGGAGGAAGGCGATGTCGGCCAGCGTGAGGGCGGCGGCCCGGAAGGTGCCGGCGTTTCCCTTGGCCAGGGCGGTCATGAAGGGGATGGCGCCGGGGATGGAGTAGGGCGGCACCATTTTCTTCACGTATTTGATGACGGAGTTGACCAGGAGGGACTTGGGGAAACCCAGCATGTCGCCGATCTCGGTCACGATGACGTGCTTGACCTGGGTCTTGGGCAGCACCTTCTGCAGCGTTGCTGCGGAGTTGGCGAAGATCACGATGGCCTGGGCGCCGGAGTCCTTGAGCTGGTGCTCCAGCTCGCGGGCCGTGTACAGCGGGTTCACGTTCACCGCCACCATGCCCGCGGACAGGAGCCCGAAGAGCGCGATGGGGTATTGGAGAACGTTGGGCATCATCAGGGCAACCCGGTCGCCGGGCTGGAGCTTGAGCTCGTTCTGCAAAAAGCTTGCAAACTTTTTGCTGAGCGTTTCCAGCTCGTTGTAGGTGATGGTCTTGCCCATCTGATGAAAGGCGGGCCTTCCCGCAAACTTTTTGTAGGCCTGCTCCATGATATCGGGAATCGAGGCATACTCGTTCACGTCTATCTCAGCGGGCACACCATTCTGATACTGCGGAAGCCAGATCTTCTCCATGGTTCTCCTCCTAAGGTACGGTTTGCGTGCGGGCAGGGCCCGCGTTGAACGTTCCTCAAAAAAAGGGCGCACGGGTGCTGCTTGAGCCCCCGTGCTCGGAATAATCCCGGTAGGAATTTGGACCTATAGCAAGCAAAGGGGGATATATGCAAGGTTTTTTTGCGAAAAAAGCACGTGTCTAAAATGCAACGCGCCCGGCGCGGGCAAAGCCCCGGAGGGCAAGCCTCCGCTTTTCCTCATCCTCATTACTTCTTGAGAAATAGGTAGGCGGCAAGCCCCACCAGGATGAAGGCAAACACTTTCTTGAAGCCGGACGTGGAGATGTGCTCCACCAGGCGGGCTCCCACCTGAGCCCCCACCACGCCGCCCAGCCCCAGGAATATCCCCGCCTGATAGTTCACGTTGGAAAGCTTGTTGTGGGCGAGAAGCGCCGACACCGAAATTACCAGGATGGCGAGAAAGGAGGTCCCCACGGCCTTCTGGGCCGAATATCCCATGAACAAAAGCAGCGGGACCATGAGAAATCCTCCTCCCAGCCCCGAAAAGGACGCTCCGATCCCCACCAGAACACCGAACCCGGCCAACATCGCGTATAGGGTCGCACCCTGCATGAAAACCTCCTTTGCTGTTTGCCGCAAGCATGGAAAATCCGGCAAAGGCCTATCATTTCGCCTTCGAAAAACCAAGCGCGGAGCAATTGACAACAGGCCGCAGCGCCGGGTAGGGTACGCGCGTCACGTCCCGGCCCCATTCTTCCTACTGCCGGGCGCAAAGGAGAACCGCACATGCAACTGGGAATCCTCGGGCTTGCAGGCGCAGGCCGCGCCACCCTCTTTTCCGCGCTTGCCGCCAGCCCCTATGAACCGGAGAAGAGATCGGAAGCCAAGATGGGCATGGTGAACGTGCCCGATGAGCGGGTGGACTTCCTGTCCGGACTGTACAAGCCCAAGAAAACCACCTATGCCCGCGTCCAATACCTGCTCCCCGGCGTCCCCGTGAATCTGGAGCCGGCCAAGCAGACCGAGGCGGTTTTGAATGCCATCAAGCCCTGCGACGCCCTCATCCACGTGCTGCGGAACTTTCCCGACCCGGGAGGGGAGGCGCCCGCACCAGCCACCGACTTCTCCCGCATGGAGTCGGAGCTGATCTTCGCCGACCTGTTCGCCGTGGAGCGCAAGCTGGAGCGTGCAGCGCTGGACGCGAAGCGCGGCAAGAAGCCCGACGAGGAGGAGATGGCGCTTCTGGAACGCTGCAAGGCGTTGCTGTCCGCGGATACGCCCCTGCGCCGGGACCCGGAGCTCGCCGCGGCCAAGAAGCTCCGCGGCTACACCTTCGTATCTGCCAAGCCCGAGATGGTGGTGGCCAACAACGACGAGGGCGACCCGGACCTCCCGGACCTCTCCGCCCTCCCCGAGCAGGACCCCCGCCTGGCCGTGCGCGGCAAGCTGGAGGCCGAGATCGCCCAGATGTCGCTCGAGGAAGCCGCGGACTTCCTGGCCGAGTACCAGGTCACCGATACCGCCCGGGACCGGGTGCTCCGCAAGTCCTACGAGCTATTGGGTCTCATCTCCTTCTTCACCGTTGGCGAGGACGAGGTCCGGGCCTGGACAATCCGCCGGGGCGACAGCGCTCTGGCCGCGGCCGAGGCCATCCACACGGACCTGGCCCGGGGCTTCATCCGGGCCGAGGTGCTGGCCTACGACGACTTGGTGGCCGCCGGCTCCTTCAACGAGGCCAAGAAACGCGGCCAGGTGCGGCTGGAGGGAAAGACTTACGAAGTGAAAGACGGAGATATCGTCCACATCCGCTTCAATGTGTAGTGCGCGGGTTCGGGAAGGGCCCG
>JBFMHL010000079.1:0-22855 GCA_040753055.1 Thermodesulfobacteriota bacterium
GCCGGAAGGCGCCCAGTAGGCGTAGGCGATGTTGATGCATTCCCAGAGCCGGCCGCCGTCCGTCCTCAGGTCGCCCACCTTGTAGGTGGTCCAGTTCTGGCCGGCGTCCCAGGCCGGGGCGTCGCACTCGTCCTGCCCTCCTCCGCCGGGCGTTCCCACGACGATGGTCACAGCGGGTGACTGGGCGGATGCGCCCTGGTTGTCATAGGCCTTGGCGGTCAAGACATGGGTTCCTTCCTGGGCCCCGAAGAGGGTCAGGGAGTATGGGGCCTGGGTGTCCGAACCCAGCGGCGTTCCGCCGTCGTAGAACTCCACGCGGGCGATGCTGCCGTCCGGGTCCTCGGCGTCGGCGGAGATGACGATGTCGGTGCCGGCGTCGAAGGCGGCCTGGTCTTCCGGGCCGATGATGACCACCTGGGGCGGCTCGTTGGGGCTGCAGGGACCCAGGTCCTTCCAGACCCCCCACTGGCCCGTGGTTCCGGGAGTATCGCCCTGGGTCCACCACTTGGCCATCCACAGATGCCCGGCGTGGGAGACCTTGGCGCCGCTTTTATAGACGGCGGAAGCGCTCCAGGCCGGGGCGCCGCAGGCGTCCCCTCCTCTTTGCACGGTGACGTGGACCGGAGTGGAGACGCTTACCGCGCCGTTGTTGTCCGTGGCACGGGCGGAAAGGGCGTAGGAGCCTTCCGGGGCGTTCGCGAAAACGGCCTGGTAGGGCGGGGTCGTGTCCGTGCCCAGCAGGACCGCGTCCCGGTAGAAAGCAACCATGACGATGCTGCCGTCCGGGTCGCTGGCCGTGGCCGCTACGGTTATATTTGCTCCGGCGTTGAACGTCGCCTGGTCCGCCGGGCTGGTGACGGCCACCTGCGGCGCCTGGTTTCCCACGGTGATGCGGACGGCTGCGGAGGTCGTCTCCGCGCCGTTGTTGTCCGTGGCCTTGGCCGTCAGCTGGTAGGCTCCGGCCTGTGCGCCGGAGAGCACGGCCTGGTAGGGCGAGGAGGTGTCCGTGCCCAGCAGCGTGGCGCCCTGGTAGAAGTCCACGCGGGCTATGGAGCCGTCCGGGTCGGAGGCGCTGGCCGCGATGAGAATGTCGGCGCCCTCGGGAAAGATTTCCTGGTCGGCCGGGCTGGTTAGGGCCACTTGCGGAGGCTGGTTATTCCCGCAGGCGCCCAGGTCCTGCCAAACGCCCCAGGGGCCGGTGGTGCCGGGGGTCTCGCCCTGGGTCCACCATTTGGCCTTCCACGTATGCCCTCCATAGGAAACCTTGTCATTGGCGGTGTAGACCGAGGAGGCTTTCCAGGCCGGGGCCGAGCAGACGTTCCCCACGTAAATTCTTACGGCGATCGAGGTCCGGGTCGCGCCCTCGTTGTCCCGGGCAACGGCCGTCAGGTCGTAGACGCCCGCAGCCGCGTTGGCCATCACTGCCTGGTAGGGGGCGGCGGTATCCGTGCCAAGCAAGGTTGCGCCCCGGTAAAATTCGACCTGGGCTATGGTACCGTCCGGGTCGGAGGCGTCGGCGGTGATGGCGATGTCGGCCCCTTGCGCGAAGGAGGCCTGGTCCGCGGGGCTGGTGATGCTGACCACGGGGCGCGCGTTTCCGCCCGATCCCTGGCCGAAGCCCCCGAAGATCTCCGTGAAGGCAAAGTCATCCTGGAGAACACCGCTGCATCCGGGCTGGGCAGATCCGCCCGGGCAGCCGTTGTTGTCCCGGTTGGCGGACCAGAACGCCAGCAGGCCGAACCAGTCTGCCTGGGCCGGCTCGTTGGCCCAGGCGACCAGGACCTCGGCGTCGGCCAACCCGAAGACCTCCGTGGGGGTGTCGTTCTGGCCGATCATGGGGGTCACGCCGACGGCGGCGTTGATTCCCACCTGCTGGAGTTGGGCCCTCGTGCTCTGGGCCGCGTCCACGGCATACTGGCCCATGTGCCCGTCGGGGTTGGGGGCGGCCCAGTCGCCGTAGTCCATGGCCATGACGTTCACCACGTCAATACGCACCCCGTTCTGCTTGGCGTTGGTGAGCACGTACACCCCGTCGGCGGTGAGGCCCTGGGGCAGGACGGGCAGGCAGAAGGCCACGCGGAGCTCAGGATTTGCGTCCTGGAGCGCCTTGACGGCCTTGTTGCGGCGGTCCACGGAGGTCTTGTCTCCCACGGCGAAGCCTTCGATGTCGAAGTCCACCCAGGTCAAGCCGTAGCGGTCGATGACCGACTGGTAGGCGGCCGTAAGCTCGGCTATGTTGGTGTGGGCCAGGGCCAGCTCCGTTCCGTTGGCCCCGCCGAAGGAGACGATCACGTCCCCTCCCTGGCTCCGGATGTACTCGATCTCGTCCCGGTACCAGTCCTGGTCCATGCCCACCACCCCGCCCCAGGACGGCGCATGGTCGGCTCCGGCCGTGATGAAGGCGAGCGTGTAATATTTCTGTCCGGTTTGCTGATACGTGTCTGAGATGGAGAAGGTGGGCCAGTTGGTCACGTCCACATAGGGTGCGAACACCTTTTCGGGAAATCCTTCCGAGGTCTGGGCCCCGGCGGGCAGGGCCGCCGCCAGGCACAGGACGGCGGAAAGGATAAGGGCGGCCAGGAAGCGGCCGGGCGGTGCATGCGTCCGGCGTGACAAGTGGGCAGACTTCCGCAAACAGTTCTTCATTTTCTCCTCCAAGATTGGGTTCGGGCCAAACAACCGAAATCGGAGGGAAGCTAAGAACGAATGCTTTCGAAATGCTTTCTTGCGTATTACATGATTGTCACGCTTCCGGTCCGGACCCCGGCCGGGAGCGCGGCAAAGGGGGGACGGAGGCTACAAAAGCCCGTGGCGGACTCCCCACACGGCCGCCTGGGTGCGGTCGCTCACATTGAGCTTGTTGAAGATATGGTCAACGTGGGCCTTCACCGTGTGGGGGCTGATGGCAAGGGCCCGGCAAATCTCGCTGTTGGTGAACCCTTCGGCCACCAGGCGGAGGATCTCCAGCTCCCGGCCGGTGAGCGGAGCGGCCTGCTCCCCGGGCTCTTTGGGAGCGGTGGAGGCGGGCGCCGGCTCCGTCGCCCGCGGCCGCCTTTCCCGGAAAGGAGCCTCCGGCTTTCCGTAAAGCTCCACGTAGGATTGCACCCGGCCGTCATTGCCGAAGACCGGGTACACCATCTTGGCCGCAACGGGCGGTGCCACGTGCGGGCAATCGGAAACCTCCACCCGGCTTCGGCTCACGAAGGCGGCAAAGGCGATGCAGGTGGCGAACCCGCACTTGCCGCAGTTGGTCCCCGGCAGGACCTTCAGGACGGAGAGCGGCGAGATGTAGCTGTAATGCTCGAAGCGGGGCTCGATCTCCTCCTTTCGCTCGTGGGCGTCGTTGATGGCCTCGATGAGCCGGTACACGAAGCGATGGGCCGCTTCCCGGTCCTCGAAGGGCCCGGCCGCCACCAGTTCCGGATACAGGCGGGCGAACACGCCTTCCAGGCAAAACCCCAGAAAAAGCGGCTCCTTGCACCACCGGGCCCGGGGTAGAACCCGGTTTAAGTAGGGAAAAAGTCCCGAAAGGTCCTTGCGGAAGTCCGCGCTCAGGTAGAGATGCCGCGTGTCCTCCGCAAATCGGGGCACGGAAATCCCGATAAGCGGGAACTCGCTTATGAAACGGCTCATCATGGATCTCCCGGAGCTTGAGTTCATCATAAAGGACGCCTTGGCCGTTCCGCTATGAAGGGACGAACACGGGAATTGCCAAATATTTCTCCTTTATCCCCCAATCGGGCGATGCGCAAGCCGGCGGGATGCATATAATCCTGAATCCGTGAGTAGCGCCAGGTGGCCCGGATGCAAGGAAGACCGCGGCCGACAGTACTGAACGTACGGCGGTCGCGGCCTGACAATACAGACGGGCCGCATGGCGCCGCCCCGAAGGGCGGAAAAGGACTTTCACCCGGGGAAAACGTCATTCTGTGCAATAATGCCCGAGCCACGGGCTTTTTACCCTTCAATGGAAAAGCTCCGTCACGGATTCAGGATAATGGCCGCAGCACAAGGAGGAAAACCATGCCGCTGAACGCCATACAGGTTCTGCAGATGACCGACAGGTCCAACTGCCGGGAGTGCGGGTTCCAGACCTGCCTTGCCTTCGCCCAGGCCGTGGCCCGGAGCCAGACCCACCTTTCGGGCTGCACCCGCCTGGCCCCCGGCTCCCTGGAAAAGGCCCCGCCCCTGCCGGAGAAGAAGCCCATTCCCCGGGCGGACGGGGACGAGGCGGTGAAGCTTTTGCAGGCAGAAATCCGGAAGATTGACCTGGCCGAAGCGGCCAAGCGCATCGGGGCGCACCTGGACAGGGGAAAGCTCATCCTAAAGGTCATGGGCAAGGACTTCTCCGTGGACCAAGGCGGCAACCTCTACTCGGACATCCACGTGCACCCCTGGATCGCCGCGCCCTTTCTCCATTACGTGCTCCACGCGGCCGGAAGCAAGCCGACGGGCAAGTGGGTCGGCTTCCGCGAGCTTCCCGGAGGCGGGCCCATGCTGGGGCTCTATGAACGGCGCTGCGAAAAGCCCCTGCAGAGGGTGGCCGAAACCTACACCGAGCTTTTCGAGGACCTGATGCGCCTGTTCAACGGCCAGGAGGTGGGCAGCCAGTTCAATGCCGACATCTCTCTCATCCTTCGGCCGCTTCCCCTGGTGCCGGTCCTGGTCTGCTACTGGAAACCCGAGGAGGGCATCCCCGCCACCCTCCGCCTGTTTTTCGACGAGACGGCGGAGAGGAACCTGGGCACCGAGGCCCTCTACAGCCTGGTTGCAGGCCTGGTCCAAATGTTTGAAAAGATCTCCCACAGGCACGGGGTGTGACGGCATTCCTGCGGGGGGACCGCAAAGGAGGGGCTTCATGGAAAGAAACAAGGTCTTCGGCGAGATCGTGGAAGATTATCTGGCAAAGGTGGCGGCCGCTCCCAAGGAGCCGCTCGCGGCAAGGCTCGGGTTTGCGAAAGGGCCGGAAGGGCTTGCGGTGGACTTCCTGGCCGAACCCTATCTGGTGACTCCGCGCGGCGTGTTGGATGCCGGGGGACGGACCCCGCATCACGCGGTCAGCGTCACTCTTTTCAAGTACATTCTCCTGTGCCCGGAAGATACGCCACAAAAAAAGGATTGGGTCCGCTACCGGGACTTTGCCGACGCCGCCCCCTTTGCCGTCCCCTTTACCGAAAACGCCGAGAAGCCTCTTGCAAAGGCCTTTTCCGGGGACGTGGCCGCGCTGGCGGAGGCCGCGGCGAAGCTGGGCGGGAGCAGGGCGGACATAGGTGTTTCCGCGGACCTGTGCACGGTGTTCCCGGCCCTTCCCAGGGTGCCGGTGCTCCTCATCTATAACGACCGCGACGAGGAGTTTCCCGCCCAGTGCTCGATCCTGTTCGAGCAGAGGGCGGAGAAGTACCTGGACATGGAGTGCCTGGCCATGGTGGGCTGGCTCCTGGCCGCACGGCTCATCCGGGCGGCGGGAAAGGAGGGCAGGGCGGGCGAGCTGGCGTAGGGAGGCAGGGTTGTGCCGGGAAGGAGGCAAACCCTGCACAAGTGCTTGTGCGCCGGGGCTCCGTCAGCTTTTCATGCCGTTTAAAAGCTTGCTGATTTTTTTCAAAACAAAGTCGTAGCCCGGGAAGAACACCCGCTTCATGAAGTAGAGCGCCTTGATGTCGGGCGAGGTGATGACCAGGAACCTTCCGCGCTCCACCGCGTCCACGATGAGGTCCGCCACCCGCTCGGGCGTCACCGCGTGCTTCTCGAAGCGCTCCAGGATCTTCTTCGCCCCGGCGCTCTGCCGGTCCACGGCCAGGATCTCTACCGAGTTCTTGAGGGGCGTGTCCACCGCGCCGGGGCAGATGGCCGAAACCCCGATGTTGTGCTGGGCCAGGTCGTAGCGCAGCACCTCGGAGAGCCCCAGGAGGCCCCACTTGGTGGTGGCGTAGGCCGCGTGCCAGGGCGCCCCCGTCAGCCCCGCCGTGGACGAAACGTTCACCAGGTGCCCGCGCTTTTCCTTGATCATCTCCGGCAAAAAGCACTCGATGCCGTGGATGGGGCCCCACAGGTTCACCGCGATGACCTTCTCCCAGTGCTCGTGGGCCATGTCCTCGATGAGCGCGAACAGGGCGATCCCCGCGTTGTTTACCAGGATGTCCAGCGGGCCGTAATCCTTATGGATGTCGTCGGCAAAGGTCTTCACGTCTTTCAGGCTGGTGATGTCGAAGGCCCGGCTTGCGCAGACCTCTCCGCCCGCTTCTGCAGCGAGCCGGCAGGTTTCCGCAAGGCCGGCCGCGTTGCAATCGGTCAAAAACAGCCGCGCGCCCTTGCGCCCCATGGCAATGGCCGTGGCCCGGCCGATGCCGCTGGCGGAGCCGGTGATTAGGACCTTGGTGCCTTTTTCTATCTTCATGAAATCCCCCACTTGATCCGATGAAAAGGACCGGCGCCTCCTTTGGAAGGAGGAGGGAGTATCTCACGGCGCAACAGATAAATCCAGGCAGGGGATAGGGGAAACCTGAATCCGTGATGGAGCTTTTCCATTGAAGGGTAAAAGGCCCGTGGCTCGGGCATTATTGCACAGAAGGACGTTTTCCCCGGGTGAAAGTCCTTTTCCGCCCTTCGGGGCGGCGCCATGCGGCCCGTCTGCATTGTCCGACCGCGACCGCCGTATGTTCAGTACTGTCGGCCGCGGTCTTCCTTGCATCCGGGCCACCTGGCGCCGCTCACGGATTTAGGGGAAATAAAAAAGCTCGCGGGATTCGCTCCTTTCCATGCAAGGGCGGATCCCGCGAGCTTTTTAATCTTGTCTATCGGCTTGTAGACCGGATCCCTAGTTCACGAAGGTCAGGAATCCCGCGATCCACTCCGCGGCCATGGGGTAGAGGTTCTTGCCGTAGATGACCGAGAAGATGTCGGTGTTGGGGGTCAGCACGGTGTTCAGATTGTCTCCGGAGCGGACCCGGCGGAACTTGTCCACCTTGAACACGTGGGGGGCCACGCCGTTTCCGGCGGCGCTGGGGTCACAGGTGGACCAGTCGCCGTCGATGTTTTCCAGGTAGAAGTAGCCGGAGTCGGAGGTGCAGCCCCACCAGTCGGGGTTGTTGCCGATGCCGTAGCCGATCCAGTTGTAGCCCACGTCGTCAATGATGTAGGCGTCGTTCACGAACCAGCCGCCGTCGTCGTAACGCAGGCCGCCGTCCCAGTAGGGGAACATGCGCTTGAGCTCGGAGTCGGGCTGGCGGTCGCCTTCGATCTCCACCAGGGAGCCGCCCCAGTAGGAGGTCATGTAATAGGTGCGCCACACCACGTTTTGAATGAAGTTCTGGTAGGAGTTGGTGGTCATGCCCCGGGGATGGGGAAGCTTCTTGTCGTAGGCCAAGCCGTCGGTGGAGGGCTTGCGCACCTTGGCCGGGGCCCAGGAGATGTTGGAGTAGTGATACTGGCCGTAGGTTTCGAAATCGTCGCCGTCAATGTGGGTGTCGGCGTGGGCGTGGGCCGGGGAGATCATGTCCTCCATCAGGTGGCAGAAGCGGCCGATCTGGAAGTAGCGGTTCGGGGCGCTGCCGATATAGCCGTAGACGGTCCCGGCGTAGACGTATGCGGAGACGCCGCCCAGGTCCGGGTCCCAGTTGTCGCCGGTCTTGGGGTTGTAGCCGTGGTTCTGGTAGGACAGGGTGGAGATCCGGGAGTCCTGGGACGAGCCCCACACCGCGGTGTCCCAGTCGGCGGACAGGCCGTAGTCCTCTTTCACCGAACCTTCGTCAATGAAGGTGAGCTGCGGGTCGGTGGCCAGGTTGAAGTGGTTGTAGTTGCCGAAGTAGCTGTAGGCCGGCTGTTGGGAGATGAGGTAGTCCACCGCGGTGTTGGTGATGCTGGGGTGGGCCACGACGTTGTCCAGGGCCAGGGCCGGCGCGGCGGCCAGCAGGAATGCGCAGGCAAAGAAAAGGATCGTCTTGCGGTTCATGGGGCGTATCTCCTATCGGGAATTGAATTTTTTTGTTCGGGTGTTTCCGCGTGCCGAAACAAGCGCGGCGTTAGGGCATGGCCTTTTCCTTGATGCGGGCGGCGCGGTTCAGGGCGGCAAACTCCGGGCCCTTCTTGCCCGCCAGCTCCGCCAGAGCGCTTTTGGCTTCCGGCGTGCCCATGCTCTTCAATTCCCTGGTACCCCAGGCGATCAGCTCGCTGGCGCGGGGGGTTTTGACCAGCTCGTTCAGGATGAACCCGGCCTTTTTCCCCTGGGCCATGTTGGCGCATTTGATCTGGACCACGGCGAGGCCGGCGGCGCTCCGCTCCACGAACTTGGCGTCCTGGCCGGCGTAGAAGGAAAGATCGGAAAGGGCGGCTTCGGCCCCGATGGCGCCCAGGGCCCGCATGGCGGCGAGCCGCACGTCGGGGTCCATGGAGTTTAAGCCCTCGCGGGCCAGGCCGAGGCCGGAGTCGTCTCCCAGAAGACCCAGGGAGCCGGCGGCGTAGATGCGGAGAGCTTCGGGACTGGCCTCGTCGTTCAGCACGGCCAGAAGGAGGTCCGCGGCCTTCTTGTCGCCGCAGAGGCCCAGGCCCAGAACGGCGGCTTTCCGGACGGCGTCGGGCAGGGCGACTTGGCCGTTTTCGGCTTTGTCCAGGGCGTCGGCGAGGATTTTATAAGCCTGGTTGCCGCCGATGTTGCCGATGGCGCGGGCGGCGTTCATGACCAGGCTGGCGCTGTCGGAGGAGACCAGGATGCCGGCCAGCACGGGCAGGGCCTTCTGGGCCTTGATTTCACCCAGCAGATTGAGGGCCGTCACCTTGTCGGCGCGGTCCTTCTGGGCGGCGCGCATGTCAATGGCCACCACCCGGGCTGCGAGAACGTCCAAAAGGTCGGCCAGGGCGGCATCGCCCAGGCCGGCGATCTCTTCGTAGGCGGCGGCGTAATCGTCCGCATTGGCGGCCCGGCCGAGCCGGTCCTTGGCGGGGCCGGCGAAGCAGAGCGCCGGCGCCATGAAAAGGATCAGACAAACCGTTGCAAAAGCCTTCGTCCTTGCCATGAATCTTTCCCCCTTCGTGAAAGTAGGTTGATGGGTTTGAACAGGAACTTGCAGTGAAGCACCCGGCTTACGAGGGGAAAATAGAACAGGTCAGACCTGCCGGTGAATCGGGTGAAATGGTGCTTTTGGTATGAGCGTGCTTTTTGTCGAAAAATAGGAAAAGTTAATTCCCAAGCATGGGGATGCGATGGTGCACATATTCCCGGTGCGGGAATCATAACCAGTAATAACATTTTGAAATACAACTATTTTTTGACTTAAAAGGGCCGGGAAGAAGCCCTGCGGCAAAAGCGAGCTGCCGCGCCAGGAAAAATCGGCCTTTGGAGAGGCATTAAAAAAGAGAGAAAAAACCACGCGCGAGGATGAGGCTTTTTCAACCCAAGGCTGGTCTTTCCGCTCATACTGCTCATACTCGCGCATGATGCGGCCGAAGCTATGCAATAAAAACAATAGATAACGAGTAGTTATGATCGTGCCGGAGGGGCTTCGGGCGGGGCCGGGAGCCCCCCGGAGCGGTCATCCCCATTCTTGCTATAGATTAAGGTATGAGCGCGGGGTTGTTTTGTGTGCCGGGCAAGCCGGGACGGGGCGGCGCGGGTTGGACCCGGGCAACTCATGGAAGGACGGGAGAAGGTGGAGTCGGGTGGCTCTTGGGCTTGCAGAAGCGGTCATGGGCAGAAAACCATGACTTTCTGGGGGGGGGAGCGAAGTCACTCCTCTCGAGTTGGACTTTCCTTCAAGGGGCGAAAACAATACGTTTAAATCCATATCGTTCTGGATTCCTATCCTGATGCTTATAATTGATGACCCCCCGACGTTCTAAGGAGGCCCGCTTGTTCAAATAATCCGGCCCTCTTCCCGTCCATCATTTCGTACTGTTCCTCTTGTGCTCCGCACCCCGGAACCAGGCTGTTATGGTTGCCGCGTCCCCTGCCTCTGCCGCCCCGTAGCCAGGTGCCGGGGCCACCCTAGCTTGTTATCTTTTATTCTCCAATGTAGTATCAGTGCCACCTGCGGAAAAAGGAGGAGACGCCAATGGGTTTTGAACCAGGCGGCATGGGGGACAAGCTTGGTAACCGATATGAGAGGAGGTGGGTTGCAAAACAGCTTCTCCGCCTTTTAAACGAGGAAATTCAGTCGGTAACAGTCGAGTTGGTCGGAGCGGACGAAGACGGGGTTGACCTCCTAGTTGTCACAAATGATGGGGTACGGCAGTTGCAGCAGTGCAGGGCGCGTAATGCAAGCAACAACTCATGGTCCGTCAAAAACTTGGCAGCTAACGGAATTTTCGCTCATGTGCAGACACATCTGAGTAGGGATGCAAGAAATGAATTTGCCTTTGTATCCGGAATACCGGCTACACTGTTAGCTGATATTTGCGATAGCGCAAGAAACTCTAACGATAATTCGAAAGACTTTTTTACTTATCAAATCAAGCAAGTTGGAAAGGCCCGTGAAGATGCTTTCAGGGTTTTTTGCAATAGTTTGAGTATTGACACGGGTCAATCTGAAGGTTTGGAAAAGGCCTTTGGCTACCTTAAAAGAACATATATCGAGCTTTTCCCCAATGATCGTAACGCATGGTTAGACCTCTTGACCAGAGCCGGTTTCCTTTTGACTGGTGATCCGGAAACTGCGATTGCCGTCCTTCTCGCTTATGCAGAAAATACCGATAACTTTCATAGGCCTATAACTTCGGATGAATTGCGGACCCACCTTGCAGAGCGACACGATATTTTTCCGAAAAGGCTTGATCGCGATAGGCGAGTTTTTCCCGCCATAGAAGAGTCGCAGCGGCAGTTTTGCGAATCCATTCATCGTGGACTTATTAACGGAAGGATAATCCCAAGATCGGAAACAGCCGAGATCATAGAACATATTGCTTCAAACAAAGATATTGTTGTCCATGGTGCAGCGGGGTTCGGGAAAAGCGGCGTACTATATGAACTTGCGGAATATCTCAGCCGACAAAATATTCCGTTCCTGCCCGTACGTCTTGACAGGCGCGTTCCTGAAAGAACTGCCAAGCATTTTGGCGAGGCCATGGGGCTCCCCGATTCTCCTGCTTATTCTCTCGCAAGTGTGGCCGCAGGAAGAAAATGTGTGCTTATCCTCGATCAATTGGATTCCATTCGCTGGACTTCAGCTCACTCCGGCGCTGCAATGGACGTATGCAAAGAATTAGTAAGGCAGGTGCGGAGCTTGAGGAGGGAGGGAAGAGAAATTGTCTTAGTCTTCGCCTGCCGCACATTTGATCTCGAACATGACCAGGAGATCAAAAATCTTCTTGCCGGGGGAAAAGATCATAATTTTATCGAAATCTCCGTCAAAGCCTTCTCCGAAGAGCAACTGAAAGCCGTCCTTGGAAATGATTATGCTTACCTGCCCGATTCTCAGAAACGCATATTATCTTGCCCGCAAAATCTATCGATTTGGATGGATTTGAGAGAATGCGGAACGCCTCCCGTCTTCCGGACTGCCACGGAGTTGATGCGCCGTTATTGGGAAAACCATAGAAGGATTTTCGAAAACCTTGATAGATTCTTGCAGCCTATAGTGGATTATATGGAGAGGGAAGGTGAAGTCTCAGCGCCTGCGGTAATTGCAGGAAATAATCCGGCACTCCGCGACAGGCTCATTTCTAACGGAATTCTTCAGGAAAGCTCCGGAAGGATATGCTTCAGCCACCAGCGGTATTTAGACTATCTGATTGCAGAGCGATTGCTGGCAAGAATTGTTCGAGAGGAAAGCTCGGTCCTAAGCTGGCTAGGACCCAAGGGAAATCAGTCGCTTTTCAGGCGTGAGCAATTACGTCAAGTGCTTTCCATGTTGGCGGAGCAATCGCCGAAAGATTATTTCGATAATATAAAGCAAATATTGGAATCATCCGAGGTACGTTTTCACATAAAGCATCTTGTTCTTGAGTTGACCGGTCAATTAATTGAACTCAATGATAATATTGAGGGCTATTTTATAAAGCTATTAGATGATATCTATTGGCGAGACCACATCATTGAAACAGTTTTCATTGGCAACCCGTTATGGATTTCCTGTCTTTTAAAAAATGGAATAATATCAAAATGGCTTTATTCCGGAGAAGAACAGGATATAAATCGGGCATTATGGCTGCTGTGCTGGGTGATTGAAGCCATACCTGGCAAGGTTGCTGAAGTCTTGGAGCCGCTTATTGAATTGGGAGAAGGTTGGCCGGAACGGATATTGAGCACACTTGGTTGGAATATGGCGGATGATTCAGAAAAAATGTTTGAGTTGCGTTTGAAGCTATCGTCATTAGGATATATAAGCAATTTTGTTGACTGGAAGTCGTTATGTAATAAGCATCCAATGCGAGCAATAACACTGATTGAAGTCGTACTTTCAACCTGGAAAATTAATGATGATCATGATAAAGACGGCCAAAAGAGCCGTATGGAAAGATGGTACGGCGGGGATGTCCAAGCCTTGGAAGCGGTAGTTAGAAGATATCCAATCCAAGCATGGGACCACTTGATGCCTCAGATTGAAAGAATGACGAACTTTAAAACTCATCCCTACGATCCGAAATTGGAAAGATGGCAGGATTATCGTAGTTATCTCCAGGAAACAGACATAGCCAGAGGGGTCGTCGATCTCGTCATGGTAGCCGGACAGACCATGGCATGTGAGCAGCCAGACGAACTGATAGCGCGAGTTCGGCAACTGGAAGGCAGTCATTCTACGGTAGTTCAAGAGATTATAATTTCGGCTTATTCCCGACTATCCGCAACGCACGCGGATGAAGGTGTTGCATGGCTGCTTGGTGATACAACTCGTTTCCGGCTCGGCTCAGGCCTTTCGAAACCTGAATGGATGCCGGCCGTAAGATTGATAAAAGGTTTATCTCCCCTTTGTTCCGTCAAGTTATTTCGTCATCTTGAGCAAGCCATCATTCATTACCATGATCCTGAAGAAAGGACAATAGCAAAATATCGCCTTAAAAGGAGAAAGGAAGGCATTTTTGATCATTATTGGGGGCAAACTCAGTTTGTTCTCTTGCCTGCCCTCGATTCAGGCAGAATTGAGCGAACAACTGCAGATTTGATACAGGTGTTAGAGCGGAAGTTTGAGCGCTACCCAAAAACTGCTTTTCTTAAAGCAAGTGTTGGCTCCGGTGGATTGGTGGTATCAAAGATTGACAAAAATCTCGAAAAAATCAGTGATCGAGCCTGGATCAATATTGCTAATAGCAGCAACATTACAGAAAATGGAACTCGCCCATGGATTCAGGTTGATCCGAATCACGTGGAGGAAACATCTGTCCATACATTTGCACGGAGCCTCGCCCGTATCGCCACGCGGTTTCCTGAGCGTTTCGCTAAGCTCGCACTTCAATTCCCCGATGATGTTCATCCAGAGTATATTTCAGCTATCATAGACGGTTGCCGGAAAAGCCAGCCGGGTACTGAGCTCCCCCAAGAGGAGAGAGATTCTTGGCGACCCGCGTACCTTGAAACCATCGAGAAAGTGCTGAAGAAATGTCCGAATGAAGATGATGAAGAAATCGCTATGTCATTCTGCCGGCTCATCGAGGAGCGAAGCGAGGAAAGTTGGTCAGCGGAAACCGTGACCCGCCTTGTTCGTTATGCGCGTTATCATCCGGACCCAAGAGCCGGAAAATTGAACATCTATTGCGACCAAAGCAGCACCGTGGCTTCTGTTGCCACTCTCTTTCAAAACACCCTTAACTGTGTCCGAGCCGTTGCTGCATCAGCGATTGGAAAACTTCTCTGGACCCAAAACGATATCTTTGAGCTCGTGAGACCAGGCATCGAAGCTCTCATTCAAGATCCTCATCCCGTTGTTAGAATGGCTGCAATAAAGGCCATTGAACCGGTAATGAACATTGATAAAAATCTTGCCGTTGAATGGTTTTGCATAACATGTAAAGATGATTTGCGTGTTGCAGCTTCACAAAGGGCCTTGAGACTTTATAATTATCTCATGCCATCTAATATTATACAAATCGGCAATATAGTACGGCAGATGGTGGATTGCCCTTTGCATGATGTTTCTTTGGAAGGTGCAAAGGAAATCGCCACCAGATGGCTGTTTCATGGCTTATTTGAGGATGAGTTTGCTAAATGTCGTACAGGTACGTTGTCTCAAAGGAAGGGCGTTTCGTGCGTTGCTGCCTACTTCATTTCAGATCATAAATACTCAAAACAATGTAGAGAACTGTTGATTTGTTTAATTAATGATCCTGAAAAGGAAGTTCGTGAAGAAGTGAACTATATGCTTAGAAGTGATATTTTATTCACTGATCCAGTAAACAAAGACCTTCTGAAAAAATACATAGAATCCCTTTCTTTTCGAGATAATCCAGAAGATTTAATTCATTTATTAGAAAGTTTTGACGGGAGTTTATACCCAATTGCCTGGGCAATTTTTCTTATTTGTGAGCAATTTTCTACCACAATGATCGATCGAGCAAATGAAATGGGCAGATACTCAACAAGAGTTTCGGAAATGTCATCAATTCTACTACGCCTTTACGAACAAGCTACCCGTGAAGAAAATTTGCCGATCGCTAACCAATGTCTTGATATATGGGACATGCTATTTGAAAATCGAGCTGGAAGGGTCATTGAGCTTAGCCGCTCAATTGATAAATGAAGCAAAACTTTGGTGGGTGGGAATTCCGAGGACACGATATTAATACCGCGGGTGGCACCGATACCCCGTCGTAGGCCGCGGAATGGCAATCTGGGGTGGCTCCGGCACATGGCGCGATGAACCGGAGGAAAAGATGCGGCAGCCTTTGCAGCCTGCTGCCGGGGCTCGCAGCGCAAGAGGCCAAAGAGAGGCATTTCCGGGGCTACAAAACCTAATCCTGCATTTTTTCAAGAATTCCGCTCAACGCCGCCCCCGCCTGCCGGATTCTCACTTCCCTCAGCGCCCCTGAACTCCCGGCTCCCGGCGGATGTCCAGCACATTGCCGAACTTGCGGTGCTGCCGGAGTATGGCGTTGACCTGATCCATCCTTTCTTCCAGACTGCCGCGGAGCCGGAAGAAGGGCACCCGCCGCTCCAGGAGGTCGCCCTCGATCTGCCTTTGGAACCACTGCCTCTTTTGGTCCCCGCTCCGGTCCCAGGTGTCGGCGTAGGGGATGTCCGTTCCGCAGAGGAAGAAGAGGTCGTAGCGCCTCTCCGCTTCCCTGGCCAGCCGGGTCAGCACCGGGCCGGCGCAGCCGTGGTAGTCCTTGGCGTACACGTAGGTGGTGATGGGGTTCGTGTCGCAGAATAGGTACTTCCGGCTTTCCAGCGTAAGCTTATCCTCCCGGCGGATGTGCTCCGGCGCTATTTCCTCGAACTGCGCCAGCGTGATGCGCCGGTCCACATGGTGCGCAAGCCAGTACTCCCCGCCGTACTCCGGCATCCACCGGGTATCGTGCTGCTCCGCCAGGGCCCGGACCAGCGTGGTCTTGCCGGTGGAGGGCGCGCCCTGGAAGCAGACCTTGGTGATCAGGTCGGCGTATACCCTCGGAACGATGAACTCCCGGCCCGCGTAGTAGTCGGCGCGCAGGGCGGTCCCGCTGACGGGCACGATCGTCCGCGCCTCGTCCACCCTCCGGTCCACCGCTCCCAGGGCCCGGCTCACGTGGCCGCCGTAGAACTCGCTGGAAAAGAAGTGCGTGATGCGGAGGCCGTCTAGCTTCTTTACGATGTAACCTTCCTGCCGGGCGTGGATCTCCGGCGTGTCGCCGTAGCCGTCCGGGCCGTCCCAGGCCTCGATGACCCGCACCGCGGGGTACAGCTCCTTGATCCACCCGGCCCGCACCTGGAGCGGCACCTCGGTCAGGTCCGTGGGGTAGACCAGGACCACGAGCTCGTCCACCTCGGAGAGCGCCGTCTCCACCAGCATCTGGTGCCCGCGGTGGAAGGGCGCGAACTTGCCCAGGGTCAGACCGCGCCGCATGCGGCCTCCCCTGCGCCCGGCCGCGCTCCGGCCAGGGCCGCCTGCTTCGCCCCCACGTGCCAGCGCCAGTACCCGAACACGGCGTTCAGCAGGAAGAGCGACCACATGAGCACCATCAGGTCGCCGGCTTCGCCGCCGGCCATGTACCTGAGCGCCCACATGACGATGGTGATGACGTTTAAGAGGATGTAGAGCAGCCATTGCTCCTTGTAACGTCCCATCATCAGGAAGGTGGCCACCACGGAGAGCACGTTGGTGGATGCGTCTATGAAGGGAGTGTTCTGGGCCGGGTTCATCCGCAAAACCAAGCCGAGGCCCGCGGTGCAGGCGGCGCAGGCCGAGGCCACGGCGGCCCGTTTCAACCAGGAGAGCTGCCGCATGGCCACGGTCTTGTTGCTTGTCGTGTGGCGGCTCCACATGACGTAGCCGATGACGCCGGTGGGGAGGAAGAAGAGGAGGTTCAAGTAGACCTCGCCGAAGAGCCCGTTTTTATAGGCCAGGAGCGAGTAGGCCAGGCTGCTGTAAATGCCGAACAGGTAGCCCTCGCGGCGGCCGATGGCCGTCAGGCCCACGCACAGGATGCCGGACAGGAAAACGGTGAGATCGAAGACGGTGCTTGCCAGCACCGCGCTCAGCAGGGTACCGGTAAGCGCGAGAAGCGCCAGCCAGATGCGGTCGATCCTGCCTGGTCCCGATGTCTCGGCTGTCACGGGCCCTCCTTTCCGCCAGGGGGAAAAATTGCTTATAGGCCGCCAACCTATCCCTTCCCGTGAAAGCGCATCAACCCTTCCTGGGCCACCGAGGCGACGAGTATGCCTTCCCTGTTGTAGATGTTTCCCAGGGCCAGCCCGCGGGCGTGGGAGGCGCTGGGGCTTTGCATGGCGTAGAGGAGCCAGTCGTCCACGCGCAGGTTGCGGTGGAACCAGAGGTTGTGGTCCAGGCTGGCCACCTGCATTGCCGGGTTCCAGAAGGTCTGGCCGTGGGGGTACATGGCGGTGGCCACCAGGCCGAAGTCCGAGGCGTAGGCCAGCATGTACCGGTGGATGGCCGGGTCGTCGGGAAGCTCGGACACGGCCTTGAACCAGACATGGCGCACCGGTTCCCGCTTCCGGGGCGCAAAGGGGTTCTGCGGGTCCACGGGCCGGATCTCGATGGGTTTGTCGCAGAGGATCTTGTCCCGTATGGACTCGGGGATGAGGTGCGCCACCTTGCGGGCCGTGACCATCTCCGACGGGATGCCGTCCGGGCCGGGCACGTTTTGCGGCATGGGCGCCTGGTGGTCGAAGCCCGGCTCCACCACCTGGAAGGACGCGGAGCAGGAAAAGATGGCGCGGCCCTTCTGAATGGCCACCACCCTGCGGGTGGTGAAGGACTTGCCGTCGCGGATGCAATCCACCTGGTAGACGATGGGATGCCGCGGATCTCCGGGCCGGAGGAAGTAGCCGTGGAGCGAGTGCGCGGGACGATCTGCGGGCACGGTCTGGGACGCGGCGGAGAGCGCCTGGCCCAGCACCTGGCCGCCGAAGATGTTGCCGAAGCCCAGGTCCTGGCTTTGGCCGCGGAAGATGTTGACCTCGATCTGCTCGAGTTTGAGCAGCGAGAGAAGCTCGTGTAAAACGTCGGGCATGGGGACCTCGCTGGGGAGTGGGGGGTAGAGCCTGTCGTGCTCGTTGCGGGAAAAAGCATAACCGGGGTTTTTGCGGGATTCAAGCGACGTGTCGGGGGCAGGCAGCAAAAAGCCCGCCGGCGCGATTCGCCGGCGGGCTTTTTGTATGGAGATGGGGAGGTGTCCCGGCGATACCGGCAGATGTTACAGCGCCCCCGGTATGCATCCGGCGGGTTCGGAAAAGGTCCGGATGCAAGGCGGGCCAAGGGGGAAGGCCGGGAGCGTACGCTCTTGTACGTGACCAGGCTTCCCCCAGACGTCCAACGCAGCAGGCGGACTTTTACCGGACCCGCTACTTCACCTCTTCGAAGTCCGCATCCACCACGTCGTCGTCTCCCTTGCCTTTCTGCTGCTGGGCTCCGGCGCCCGGGTCGAAGCCGGGGCCTGCGCCCTGCTGCTGGGCGCCCTCGGCGGAGGCCTTCTTGTACATGGCCTCGGCCAGCTTGTGGGAGACCTTGGTGAGCTCCTCGGCCAGCCTCTTGATCTCGCCGGCGTCCTCGGAGCTTTCCATGGCTTTCTTGAGTTTTTCGACGGCGTCGGTGACGGAGGAGCGGGTTCCGGCATCCACCTTGTCGCCCAAGTCGGCCATGGACTTCTCGGTCTGGTAGACCAGGGCGTCCGCCTGGTTGCGGGCGTCAATGAGCTCGCGTTTCTTCTTGTCATCGGCCGCGTGGAGCTCGGCGTCCTTCACCATCTGGTCAATCTCCTCGCGGGAGAGCCCCGAGGAGGAGGTGATCTTGATGCTCTGCTCCTTGCCGGTGCCCAGGTCCTTGGCGGCCACGGACACGATGCCGTTGGCGTCAATGTCGAAGGTCACCTCGATCTGGGGAAGCCCCCGGGGCGCGGGCGGAATGCCCATGAGCTCGAAGCGGCCCAGGGTCTTGTTGTTGGCGGCCATCTCGCGCTCGCCCTGGAGCACGTGGATGGAGACCGCGGGCTGATTGTCCGCCGCTGTGGAGAACACCTGGCTCTTGCGCACCGGGATGGTGGTGTTCTTGGTGATGAGCGGGGTCATGACGCCGCCCAGGGTCTCGATGCCCAGAGTGAGCGGGGTGACGTCCAGGAGCAGCACGTCCTTCACGTCTCCCTTGAGCACGCCCGCCTGGATGGCGGCGCCGACGGCGACCACCTCGTCGGGGTTCACGCCCTTGTGGGGCTCCTTGCCGAAGATTTTCTTCACGCGCTCCTGGACCGCGGGCATGCGGGTCATGCCGCCCACCAGGATGACCTCGTCAATGTCGGCGGCCGAGAGCTTGGCGTCCTTGAGCGCGATGCGGCAGGGATCCTCCAGCTTGTCCAGCAGCGGGGCCACCAGGGCCTCCAGCTTGGCGCGGGTGAGCTTCATGTTGAGGTGCTTGGGCCCGCTCTGGTCGGCCGTGATGAAGGGCAGGTTGATGTCGGTCTCCATGCTTGTGGAGAGCTCCATCTTGGCTTTTTCCGCAGCTTCCTTGAGGCGCTGGAGCGCCATCTTGTCCTTGCGGACGTCAATGCCCTGCTCCTTGCGGAACTCCTCGGCCAGGTAGTCTATGACGCGCAGGTCGAAGTCCTCGCCGCCCAGGTGGGTGTCGCCGTTGGTGGATTTGACCTCGAACACGCCCTCGGCGATCTCCAGGATGGAGATGTCGTAGGTGCCGCCGCCCAGGTCGAAGACCGCGATCTTCTCTTCCTTTTTCTTGTCCAGGCCGTAGGCCAGCGACGCGGCCGTGGGCTCGTTGATGATGCGCAGGACGTTCAGGCCCGCGATCTTGCCCGCGTCCTTGGTGGCCTGGCGCTGGGAGTCGTCGAAGTAGGCCGGAACGGTGATGACCGCCTCGGTGACCTTCTCGCCCAGGTAGTCCTCGGCGGCCTTCTTGAGGTAGCTCAGGATGAAGGAGCTGATCTCCTGGGGGGAGTAGCCCTTGCCCTGGAGCTCGACCCAGGCGTCGCCGTTGTCAGCCTTCACGATCTTGTAGGGCAGGATCTTGATGTCGTGCTGCACCACCTGGGACTCGTAACGGCGGCCGATGAGGCGCTTGACCGCGAACACGGTGTTCTGCGGGTTGGTGATGGCCTGGCGCTTGGCGATCTGGCCCACCAGGCGCTCGCCCGAGTTGCTGATGGCCACGATGGACGGGGTGGTGCGCCCGCCTTCCTGGTTGGTGATGACCTTGGGCTCGCCGCCTTCCATGATGGCGACGCAGGAGTTGGTGGTTCCGAGGTCAATGCCGATGACTTTACCCATAATGTTTAGTCCTCCTTGTTATGTATAAAGTACTTATTCTTTTTTAAAATAAAAGCCCGCCCGGCGCTCAGGCGTCCTTTTTCCCGCCGGTGGACACCACCACCAGCGAAGGCCGGAGCAGACGGTCCTTCATGGTGTAGCCTTTCTGCATCTCCCGGATGACGGTGTTGTCCGGAGCATCCATGCAGGGCTCCGTGCACATGGCCTGGTGGAAGTTGGGGTTGAACTGGCAGCCCAGCGACTCCACGCAGGTGACCCCGTACTTCTCCAGGACCTTCATGAGCTCGTCGCGGGTAAGGGAAACCCCGGCGGCCAGGGAGGCCACGTCGGCTCCCGGCGCTTCGGCGCTTTGGAGGGCGCGCTCCAGGTTGTCCAGAACGGGGAGCAGGTCCTTGGCGAAGGAGCTTACGGCGTAGTTCCGGAAGTCTTCGTTTTCCCGTGCGATGCGCTTCTTATAGTTTTCAAACTCGGCGGCCTGGCGCAGAAGCCGGTCATAGGTTTGGCTGCACTCCTCCTCTTTTTTCTTGAGGAGCTCGGCCAAGTCCTGGGGCGGTCCGGCTTTTTCTCCCGCTTCCGGTTTGAGGCCCGCATGATCTTCCGGGGTCGTGCTTTGTTCCTGTTTTTCCTCTTCGGCAGCCGCGGGGCTGTCCACCTGAACGGGGATCACCCGTCCTTCATTCCGTTTAACCATGCTCGATCACCTTGTTTCCCTTGGGATGAAGTACGAAGGAAAAATAAGAAGATATAAGAGCTTGTCAAGGGAACGAAAGCCTTCCCCGAGGGATGGGGGAAGGCTTTTTTTAGGGGCTTGCGGAAGAGCCTGGGGCGGCGGATGCGGGTGGGGGCGGCGAGGCCAAAAAGGGGCCGGGATCAGGATTCGGCCGGCGAAAAAAGGATGCGGCCGTTCTCCTCGCGGCGCGCGGCTTTTCCCTCCGCCAGGACCTTGGCCACCAGGACGTCCAGGCGGGAGGGGATGGCGGGAAGGCCCAGCAGGGACTTCAAATGCACGCAGGGGTTCTTGTCCGCCCGGAACTCCTCCATGAGATCGAAGACCGTGGCTTCCCCGAGCCGGGAAAGGGCGGAGAGCACGGCGTCCCGGCAAGCCGTGTAGTACTCGCCGAAGAAGCGGTAGAACTCGGCGCAGTTTTCGGCTCCTTCCACCTGGTCCACCACTTGGAAAGGATGCACCGGTCCTTCGCCCGTGGAGTCCATGAGGCGTTGGGTCCAGATGGAGCTCCGGTGGCTGTCGGTGGCCAGCAAGACGGCGCCGGCTTGGGCCATCTTTTGAAAACGGTCCATCATTAAGATGCAGTTTTCCACGCTGCTGTTGAAAAAGGCCGGGTTGATCTCCAGCGTGGCGTCTCCGGTGAGGAAGACCTTGTGCTCGGGGTCGTAGAAGGACAGGTGGCCGGGGCTGTGGGTGGCGTCGTGGACCGCGAAAAAGCGGCCCACCTCCCAGCCGGAAAGCGTCGCCTGTCCGAAGGTCTTGGTGACCTTGGTCTTGGCCGTGAGGATCTTCGCCCGGCCGGCCATCGTGTTCACTCCGGCGAACAGCGCCCGGAGGTTCCGGTGCATCATGGAACGGGCCAGCTTGGGCGAGATGCGGCTCGCCAGGTTGGGCAACGCCGTGGGAAAGGCCAGGGGCATGGCCCGGAACGGATTATAATAGCGCCCCAGCTCGTCCAGCTCGCCGGTCCAGTGGGAGAACAGGTCCAGCGTCGTCACCTCCTCCTCGGGCAACAGGAACTCCACGTCGTCGTACCCGGCCTCCAGGATCAGATCGTTGTTGGCCACGTGGTCGAAGTGCCCCTGGGTGAGCATGAGGCGCAATCGCCTGGCGCCGGACTTTCTGAGGCGGGCCAGCAGATCCAGCATGGGCTTGCGGTAGAAGGGGTAGGTGCCCGTGTCCACCAGGAGAGCCAGGTCGCGGTCGTGGAGCACGAAGCAGTTGGAGGAAGGGGGCCTGAACAGGAAGTTCTGCCCGAAGTAACCCTCCACGTTCCAGATGCCGGGCGCGATCTCCATGACCCGGGACTGGGCCAGCTCCTTTAGCGGGTGGATGCCGGGAATGATGCCGCGGTAAGCCATGAGGGACCTCCTTTTTAAAACCGAAATAAAACGATTTTGCGGGGGAGTGGGAAAACCCCATTTGAAAAAGCTGGCTTATCCTTTCCCCCGTACCCTCTCCCCCTTTTCCGGAGAACTTTTCAATCCATGCATGATGAATAACTCTGGCCGGGTTACCCCGAGGCTGCGCCCCGGGTGAGCAGGTCCAGGACCTCCTTCTTCTCCTGGGCCCGGCGCTCCTCGGTAATGGGCAAAGAGCCGGTGCGGGCGAAGGTGAAGGATTGGAAGACCTTCATGAACAGATAGGCCATGGTCCTGGCGTCGGTCTTGCGGATGCGGCCCAGGGCCTGGCCTTCCTCGATGATTTTTTGGAGGATCCCCATCATCTCGCCTTCGGCCAGGGCCACGAGGTCGGAGCGGAGCACCTTGGAGAGCGGCACAGCCGGATCGCTGATCATGGTGGCCAGCAGCGGCCGCTCCCGGAGGAAGTCCCAGCCCAGCTCCGCCAGGGCGCGGAGGCGGTCCAGGGGGTCTTCGATGCGGGCGACCTGCGCCAGCGCCAGGGCGCGGGCCTCCCGGGCCTGGCGCACCACCACGGCCAGCAGGATGTCGTCCTTGCTGCGGAAGTGCTGGTAGAGCGTGCTCTTGACGATGCCGGCCTCGACCGCGATTTCGTCCACCGAGGTCTTCTTGAAGCCGAAGCGGGCGAAGAGTCTGGCCGCCGCTTCCAGGATTTTTTCTTCCGCTTTTTTCATGGGCGCTCCTTTGAAATCGAACTTTAAAACTAAAATAGTTCGATAGTACGAATCTGTCAAGAAAAAAACCGCCCCGGGTACAAGCCAGGTCGCTTTCTATTTATCTATTGAAATTGATTACTAAGTTTTTGCATGCCCGAGGAAGGCCAAGCGGAGGACCGTTCCCGGTTTCACGGCGAAATCT
>JBFMHL010000080.1:0-5617 GCA_040753055.1 Thermodesulfobacteriota bacterium
CCCCCTCAAAAACTTTTTGTTGTGGGGACCTCTCAAACAGCCGCTGCAAGCTGTGAGCCCATAGCGGAAAAAAAACGAAGACGCACTGTAATACATGCTATGGGGTATTTAACTAAAGATGCCCCGATTTTATCGCTGCAAGCAGTATGGAATTAGGCCCGGTTTGGATTGACGAAGCATGGCTCCATAATAACAGCAGCGGCATCGTAGATTGGCGCCAAGAAGCCCGGCCTATACATCTGCAAAGGAACCCAAGATCTCGTTCCGGGCTTCGCGGCCCAACATGATTCTCTTTCCATTCACCAAAAGCCTGTATGGCCGCAAGCGCGCGTAGGTTTGTATGAAGATGCCCCCGTGGAGGCGGCTGTTCATAGGTTTGTATGAATATCCGTCCATGCCGGGCCTCGCGGGAAAGGAATTGACACTGGGCCGGGCAGGCCTGAACCTCCCTCCGGAGCCTGCCCCGGCGCAGGCCGGGGGCAAAGGGGGGCCGGGGGAATTTGGCAATCCCTTTCCCCCGCACTCCCAAGCTACGGACCTTACCATGCGCATAACCACCGCCATATGCACGCGGGGCCGATCGCCCTATCTGGACCAAGCCGTCGCCTCGGTGCTCTCCCAGGAGCCGCCGGCGGATGGAATTTCTCTCCTGATAGTGGACGACGGGTGCCCGGAGGACGTGGCCCTGCGGCTTTCCGCCCTGTCGGAAAAAGATCAAAGGCTGACGCTGGGCCGTACCGGGGGCGGCGGCCTTTCCCGTGCGCGCAACCATGCCGCGGCTGTCTGCGGCAGCGGCATCCTGGCCTTTGTGGACGACGACGCACGCATGGCTGAGGGCTACCTCAAGCGCCTGGAAGAGTTTTTCATGCGCCACGAGGACGCGGCCGCGGCGGGCGGCAGGGTCATCCCCGAAGTAGCGGGCCTCCCGCCTCCCTGGTTCTCGGAAGGCATGTGGGCCTGGGCCAACGGCCTGGACCTGGGCGGGAGCGTTCGGGTCCTGCATTACCCCGAGATCGTCTACGGCACCAATATGGCCTTCCGGGTCTCCGCCCTGCAAAGGGCCGGCGGCTTTGACGAGCGCTTCGGCCGCACCGGGGACGGCATGGGCGACTGCGAGGAAGCCGAGCTCTTCCTCCGCATGGAAAAGCTGGGCATGGCCGTATACTACGATCCCGGCCTCCGGATCGTCCACACCCTTTCCGCGGACCGCCTGACCCCATCCTACTTCCGGGAAAAAGCCTATGCCCACGGCCGGTCTTGCGCGCTTCTGGACCGTATCCACGGCCGCGGCTCGGGCCTCTTCTTCGCCCTGGCCCCCGCCGCCGCAGCGGCCGCCCGCCACCTGATCCCGCCCTTCACGGCGTCCTTTTCCCGCAGCCTGGCCATCGCCCATGCCCGGGGCTATCTCCGGCAGGCATGGTCCGGAACAACCTAACAATCCCTGTATTTCCTTTCTCCTCCTCCGCTTTGTGGAATTGCCGGAAAACTCCTCTTATTCCCCATGATTTCCGTTTCCCACCCGATGCCTTTTCCATTATAATATTTGTCAAATTTGCTGTCTGGTTTGCTCTTCGCATGCGCTTGACGCGCTTATGGTTTCGGTCCGCGCAATCCGACAGAAATTAAGACAATCGCTCCATAGTATCCGGTATCTCTTCCATCCCTTCACAGCCATGAATACCGGAACGCAAAGGGGACACCGCATGCGCCAAACACACCTGGAAGTCATCCGGAAAACCGATACGAACCTGGAGCTCCGCCTTCACCCGGACGGCGGGAGCGGCTTTCGCTCCCGCGCGATCCTCATGAAAGACGTGGAAAAGCTCCTGAAGCAGGCGGAGAACTACGACAGGAAAAGCTTTTCCGACGCGGGGCAGGCCATGGCCGCTCTGTCCCAGATGGGCGGGAAGCTCTACGAGTGGCTGGACGGGCCGGAACGCTGGCTGGAAACCGAGTTTTCCCTGGCCAGAAACGGGCTCGTGCTCTCCGTGAGCTCCGGCGACGGCCTGCGGGGCCTGCCCTGGGAGATCCTCTGGCGCAAGGGGGAGTTCCTGTGCGCCAACGCGGTCAAGCCATTTTCCATCGTCCGCAGGATCGAGGCCCCTCCGGCCGGCAGAACGGAAGGTCCGGCCAACCGGCCCATGCGGGTGCTGATGATGGCCTGCTCTCCCGAGGACGTTGCGCCGGTCCTGGATTTCGAAAACGAGGAAAAGCTCATCATTGACGCCACCCGGCGCAAGGGCATTGACCTCCAGGTGGAGGAAAGCGGGAGCCTGCAGGGGCTTTCGGAAAAGATCACGGATTTCAGCAAGGGCTGGTTCGACGTCTTCCACCTGACCGGCCATGCCGGCATCGTGGGCGGAGCCCCGGTCTTTCATGCGGAAAGCGAAAAGGGCTTTCGCCGGGACGCCACGGCCCGGGACATCGCCCTGTGCTTTCAGGGCCGGTGGCCGGAGCTGGTCTTTCTGTCCGGCTGCCGGACCGGCCAGTCGGACCCGCAAGGGGTTCTGCCTTCGCTGTGCGAGTCCCTGGTGGCTGCCGGTGCGCCGGCGGTGCTGGGCTGGGCGCTTCCCGTGGGGGACACGGCGGCCAGCGTGGCGGCCGCGAGCATATACGAGCGCCTTGCCTCCGGCGGCACGATCCACGAAGCGGTGGCCCGCGCCCGGGCGGACATGCAGGGCAAGCAGATTCCCGACTGGCACCTGCTGCGCCTGTTTTCCGACCAGGGCCAACCCGCGGCGCTGGTCACCGCACCCAAGACTCGGGGACGGGAAAAGCTTTCCGTGCGCCCGGCTAAGCCCGTCTTTCTGGACGCCGGGTCCAAGGTGGAGGTCTGCTCGCGGGAGGACTTCGTGGGTCGCAGGCGGGCGCTGCAACGCTGCCTGCGTGCGCTAACGGCGCGGGAAGGGGAGGAAGGCCACGTCCAGGGCGTCTTGCTGAACGGCATGGGCGGGGCGGGAAAAAGCAGCCTGGCCCTGCGCCTCTGCGACCGGATGGCGGATTACAAGCGCGCGGTGATGGTGGGAAGCCTGGAGGAAAAGGGATTTCTCGCCGCGCTGGCGGATCTTTTGGACGCGCCCGAGGAGCGCAGGTTCCTCTATGAAGCCCAGATGCCGCTCAAAGCCAGGCTGCGCAAGCTTTTGGAAAACGGCTCGCTGGCCTGTAAAAACCTGCTCTTCGTCTTCGACGACTTCGAGAACGCCTTGGACCTCCAGGACGACGGCACGGCACTGCTCACTCCCGCCGCCGCGGAGGTATTGCCTGCCTTAATCTCGGCCTTGCGGGAGTCGGGCTCGGAGAGCAAGGCCATCGTCACCAGCCGGTGGGTGTTTCCCCTGCCGGGCCCGGGAAGGCTTTTTCCGGAAATGCTGGTGGAGATGAAGGGGGCGGACCTCAAGAAAAAGGTGGGGCGCCTCTGGGAGCTGCACAAGCAGGCTCTTGCCGGCATTCCCCACGGCCTTGTATCGCGGGCGGTGGAGGTTTCGGCGGGCAACCCGCGCCTTCTGGAGCGCCTGTTCCTGGTGCTGGCGCAAAAGGGGCTGGATCACGCCGGAATCATAAACGGTCTGGAACGGGAGGAGAAAAAGCTCCGGGAGGAAAACCTCTTGCAAACGCTGCTGGGCCTGCAACCTCTGGAGGGGCGGAAGCTTCTGGCGCTTCTTTGCGTGCTGGAGCTTCCGGTGGACGGCGAAGCGGTTGGGGCTATAGGTATGCAGGACGACTGGCAGGAGCTTGCGGACCGGGCTGCGGGCCTGGGCCTGCTGGAACGGGAGCCGGCCTCGGAGCAGTGGGAGGACCATTTTTACGTGCCCCGTCTCATCCGGCCCCTGCTGGAAGGCGAAGCGACGGACAGGGAGCGGGTGGACGCCTGCGGCCGCGCTGCAAGGCATTTACATAAAACATGGTGGGAGCAAACGAAGAAGATCAGCGAGAATCAAGCCCTCGAAATATGGCGGCTTGCCATGACAAGCCGGGAAAAGGAAGTTGCTTTCTCCATGGCTGATGTCATTTCTACAAGAATGGTCAACAGAAACCTATACCGGCAGGCGGAAGAGCTGTGCCGACAGACCCTTGTCTTGGGAGATGACTTTCGGGTGTTGCACGAGCTCGCACGGGCCGAGGAGGTGTTGGGCAAAACTGGCGAAGCCCTTGAGCACTACGAAAGGGCGAAGGCCTTGTGTCCTGCAAAGGAAAAGAAAGAGTATGCTGCAATCTGCAATAACCTTGCGGGGCTTTCAGCCAGCCTGGGTAATACCGCGCATGCATTGGATCTCTGGGAAGAATCCCTGGCTATAAAGAATGAGATCGGTGATCCACATGGTAAGGCGACAACTCTTGGCAACATGGCCGAAATAATCGCGCAGCAAGGAGAAGTGGGCCGGGCCATGGAGCTGTGGCAGGAATCGCTTAAGCTGGAGGAGCAGATCGGGGACGTTCAGGGCAAGGCCGCGACGCTTCACAACATGGCCGGAGTGAAAGCGCAGCAAGGGGAAACGGGCCGCGCGATGGAGCTGTGGCAGGAATCGCTGAGGCTTTTGGAGCAGATCGGGGACGTGAAGGGCAAGGCGGCGACCCTTTCCAACATGGCCGGAGTGAAAGCGCAGCAAGGGGAAACGGGCCGCGCGATGGAGCTGTGGCAGGAATCGTTGAGGATAAAGGAGCAGATCGGGGACGTTCAGGGCAAGGCGGCGACCCTTTCCAACATGGCCGCAGTGAAAGCGCAGCAAGGGGAAGCGGGCCGGGCCATGGAGCTGTGGCAGGAATCGCTTAAGCTGGAGGAGCAGATTGGGGACGTTCGGGGCAAGGCGGCAATTCTTCATAACATGGCGGGTGTGATCGCTATGCAAAGGGAAGTGGGCCGCGCCATGGAGCTGTGGCAGGAATCGCTGAGGCTTTTGGAGCAGATCGGGGACGTCCGGGGCAAGGCGGCGACTCTTGCCATGATGGCCTGGGCTGCGGACAAGGAAGGCGACAGAGACAAAGCCAAGACGCTTAACAAGGAAGCGGCCCTGGCGCTTGCCTCGATCGGTGCATGGCTCGATCTGGTGACCGTGCTGTCAAACCTGGGAGCAGGAGAGGGGCCGGAATCCCCCGGGTTCCTGGCCCAGGCCTTGTGGGCTTGCCTGAGGGTGGACGCTCCGGTGGATGATTGCGTCAAGATTTCAGTTGCCTTGCATTTCAAGGCTGGCGCGGAGTCGGAGATGGGACCTTTGATCGCAACTGCTGCAAATTATTGGGCCCAGACCCGCGGGGAGAAGCACCCGGAAAAGGAGAAGCTGCAAAAATATGGTCTTGCCATGCTTGCTGCCTGCGCACAGGAGCGGGGAATTCCCCCGGAGCAGTTCCAAGCCTGGATCAAGAGGGAAAAGTTGAACGATCCCAGCTATTTCATCCCCAAGCTCTCCGCCGCCTTAGATGCCATGGTTCCGGAGGACCAATGGCTTTTCGACCGGGGAGCTTTTAGCAAGGGCCAGTAGAGGGCCAAGATGTTAGAGCGATTGTCATAAATATTGTCGTTTTGGGGGCAAGAAAAATCTAGACATTTAGTTGGAGGTATGCTCTAGTTTTTTCATGGCCCGCCTCTTACTAGAACCGAACCCCGAGAACGCCTCGATTC